>NZ_JBXALT010000003.1:0-459636 GCF_058799755.1 Arthrobacter sp. GW822-FHT05G07
TTTCGGGAGGCCACCGCGGGTCCGGCCGGCCGTTCTTTTTCAGCCTCTCTGGCTGACAAGAACTACTGTGCCGGGCCAGAATCAAGATCCAATCCTGTGTTCGGTCAACAGTTCCTCAAGAACAACTCAAGACTCCCGCACCGGCAGAATCCTGTTCTGAACTCTCCTAAAAACCTGTGGAATGTGCTCTCATGGAAGACTCAGGGAGTCGAGGATTTAGCCCGGGGGAGCGGCCGTGAGCAGTCATAGTGAACCACTGACACCACGGCGGAATTCGCTGCGCTCAAGCGTCCTCATCCTTACGGTATTCACAGCCGCACTCAGTTGGTGCATCGCACTCCTCGGAATCGTCAACAGTCCCGCTGGTGTTATTTTCTTGACAGTCCCGGCGCTGGTATCCCTCGGAGTTGTTGTTGTCGTGGCCAAACGGCGCAGACGTACGCCGGCCCGCCACCTCGGCATGCCGGCTCCGAACGGCAGGACTGCTCTGAGAGCGCAGAGCAAGTCCGTGCTGATCCTCATGAGCTTCACAGCAGCACTCAGTTGGTGGATCGCGATCGTCGGCGTCAGTACAGGAGCCGGTATGTTCTTTCTGTGGCTGCCTTTCCTGGTAACGGCTGCAACAGTGGCGATGTGGCTCTACGTCAGGGCCTGGAAAATCACCCGGATCTGAAAGGATGCCCCCGCCAATACCCGCTGTCCTGGAAGTAGGCTGTAGCCGTGAGTCAACCACTGGATGAGGGCCCGTTCTTTCACGGCACTAAAGCTGATCTTCGGGACGGCGAACTGCTGAGGCCAGGCTTCAGGTCGAACTACCGTCCCGAGGTCGTGATGAACCATATCTACTTCACCGCTCTTCGGGACGGTGCGGGACTGGCTGCCGAGCTTGCGGCCGGTAACGGGGAACCGCGTGTCTACGCTGTTGAGCCCACCGGCTCATTCGAGGACGACCCTAATGTGACCGACAAGAAATTCCCGGGCAACCCTACCCGGTCTTTTCGCAGCAGCGCCCCGCTGAAGGTCATTGGTGAAGTGACCGACTGGACTCGTTTGACTCCTGAGGCGCTTCAAGAGTGGCGGGAGCGCCTAGCGGCAATCGTTGCGGACGAACGCGGCGAAATCATCAACTAACGGGTCTGATTCCGGTTCTTTGAACTGATCAGAATCATCGACGATTGAAAATCCGCCAAGATCGTGCACCGAGGAGAAGCGCGACGACGCCGATGATGGCGGGGACGTTGAGCCAAGCCCAGCTGCTTGTCCATCCCATGCCTACAGAATCGGGTGAGGAGAAAGCGGTGACGTCGACGAAAAAGAATGTGGCATGGGCTTCCATGGGCGTATTCGCATCGACGGCGGCAACCATGCCGAAGGTGAAAGCCAAGAACAGGGCCGAATAGACAAGCAGGGCCAACCCGGCGGTGATGATGCCGATGGACCACAACGGCCGGCGGTCATCGTCGACGGCGTATTGCCGGGCGAGCGTTTTGGGCGAACCCAGATCTCGAAGGCTTGATGGTGTATCCCGGGGGTCACCGGCTAGTGCCTGCCGTAATTCCTTGACTGTTGCCCGGCGTTCCTTGCCTGTTAGGACTGCTTCAAGGTGCCAGTCGAGGCGGGTGAGGTACATATCGGTTTGTATCCGGTCGCGGAGTGACCTGCGGGGCGATGCGGCAGATACCAAGTTTTTCATGTCGTGGGGGAATCCTTTTCTGTGGCTTTCTGGACGGCAGACGCTACGAGCTGCCACTGCTTCCGGGCGGATGCTTGGGATGCTTTTCCGTTGCCTGTCAGGGCAAAGTATTTCCGTGGCGGACCGTTGGTTGATGCGACCATCCTGGTGCTGACCAAGCCGTCGCGCTGAAGCCTGCTGAGGACTGGGTAGACCAAACCGGTTGTGACATCCAGGCCCAGGTCGGCAAGCCGCTCGACCAGTTGATACCCATAGGATTCCTCCTCGGCGATCAAGGTGAGCGTAAGTAGTGGCAGGACCGAACGCACCATCTGCGCATCCTGCTGTGCCTGAATTCTGGACATACTATTAGTGAAACATTAATAGCTGCCTTTGACTAGCCGCCACCCGCGAGTCGAGAGTCCATTGTTTCCTGGCTCGAGCCTGTATATCGTTAACTATCGTTCAGTATCGTTCGCGACATACCGAGGTGAGCCTGATGCATAATTCATTCCCCGCAAACGGATTTATGGGAAACAACCTTGACGGCATGTGGCAGGCCGTGGAGGAGTTTAGGTCACGGTTCGAGAAGCGCTCCGGCACCCGGGCCGGCCGGGGCGAGCTGAGGACAGCAATTCTGGCCCTCCTCGCTGAGCGCCCCATGCACGGCTATCAGATCATCCGTGAAATTGAGGAGCGGAGCGGTGGAAGTTGGAAGCCGAGCGCAGGCTCTGTCTATCCCACCCTTCAGCTGCTGGCAGATGAGGGTTTTGTCAGCACGGAGGAATCCAATGGCCGCAAAATCTACTCCCTGACGGAAGCGGGCCGAGAGGATGTTGCAAGTGCCGAAACGGCAGCGCCATGGGAGTCCGGAGCCGGCACCCACGGTTTCGCTGCGCTGCCGAAGGCCGGGGTGGAGCTTGCCCAGGCCGCGGCCCAGGTGGGGCGCACGGGAACGCCTAAGCAGGTGCAGGAGGCTGTAACAGTGTTGGAAGACGCCCGCCGCCGGCTGTACTCGATCCTCGCCCAGGACTGAAAGGGGTGACGTCGGTACAACGCGACCGGACGGATCCCCTGGCAGGGGAAGCCCGAGCCCGTTACCGTCGAATCCTACGATTTGCGGCGTGGCAGTTGGCCCAGACGTGGTGGTTTGAGCTGTTTCTGCCTCGGCTGGGTTTGCGCAGGCTTACCGAAGGCAATCGACCCGCGAGGATGCGACGCTTCGCGCAGCGTTTCCACGGGCTCGCCGTGGAGCTTGGTGGCCTGATGATCAAAGTGGGCCAGTTCATGTCGTCCCGGTTGGATGTGCTCCCGCCGGAGATTACTGCCGAACTGGAGGGCCTTCAGGACGAAGTGCCGCCGGTTCCGTTCCCTGCCATACGCGCTCTCGCCGAGGCGGAGTTGGGGGCTCCCTTGGAAGCTGTGTTCGCGTCGGTCGAGGAAACGCCCATCGCAGCAGCATCCCTCGGGCAGGCCCACCGAGCGAAACTCCTCCCCGGCAACGCGGAGGACACGGGCCTCAGCAGCGTGGTTTTCAAGGTGCAAAGGCCGGGCATCGATACCATCGTGGACGTCGATCTGGCCGCCCTGCGACGCGTGGGAGGCTGGCTGAGCCGTATTCGCATCGTTTCGCACCGCGCAGATGTGCCCGCTCTGATCAAGGAGTTTGCGCAGACCAGCCTGGAGGAGATCGACTACCTGAACGAGGCAGCAAATTCGGAGCGCTTTGCTGCTGACTTTGTCGATGACGCCAGGGTGACGGTGCCGGGGGTGGTCTGGGAACGGACCACGCGCCGGGTGCTCACGCTGGAAGATGTCACAGCCATCAAGATTACAGATGCGGAGTCGCTTCGGATGGCCGGGATTGACCCGGCGTCGGTTGCCCCTGTCTTCGCTTCGGTGATGTTTGACCAGTTGTTCACCAACGGCTTCTTCCATGCCGATCCGCATCCCGGCAATATCTTTGTCACACCTCATGCCGGCTCATCCGAACGTCCATGGAAACTGACGTTCATTGACTTTGGAATGATGGGTGAGGTCCCTGCGAAGACCAGAAGGGGACTGCGGAAGCTACTGATTGCGGCTGCTTCGAGGGATGGAAAAGGTCTCGTAGCCGCTATCAGCGATGTTGGCGTCCTCATGCCTTCGGCTGACACCGCTGAGTTGGAGCGGGCCATGACGCAACTCTTCGCTCGCTTTGGGGGCATGGGCTTTGCCGAACTTCGCGATGTGGACCCGCGGGAGTTCCGTGACTTTGGGGCAGAGTTCGGCAGCGTGATCAGGTCGCTTCCGTTTCAGTTGCCGGAGAATTTCCTGCTCATCATCCGCGCCATGTCGCTGACGTCGGGGGTGTGCAGCTCACTGGACGCCCGATTCAACCTGTGGGACTCGGTGGAACCTTATGCAGCACAGTTGCTGCGCGACGAGCGCGGTAATCTCATCAATGATGTGGCATCCCAGGCGTTCGACGCCGCCGCGGTCGCCTTGCGCCTGCCGAAACGGCTGGACGGGCTGGTCACCCGACTCGAGGAAGGGTCACTTCAGGTAGACAACCGGCGCTTGGAGCGACAGATTGCGCGGCTCATTCGCATAGCGCGGCGAGCCGTGGGTGCTGTGATCTTCGGAGCGATGCTGATTGCCGGCTCCGTGATCCGCACCGACGACACCGTGCTCGGAAATGTATTGATGATCGCGTCAGTGGTTCCTTTGCTCTACGGCTTGTGGTCCGGGCGCCGGAGCCGCTGACAAGAGGCGACGTAGAATTGCCCTGTGACTGAGATCCCCGCACCACGTCCCGAGGCCTCCGGCAGCATGTCCGGCCCCATCCTGGTAGGCGTGATGCCCGGGCAACAGCCTGTGGTCGTCGAGCAGGCAGCACACGTGGCCGCCCGCGCGCGCTTGCCGCTGGTCTGCGCATATTCGGATGTCACGGTGTATCCCGTCGATGGGACAACTGGCGGGCAGACAGCCCCGATTGATCCGGATGGCGTTGCCGGAGCACAAGGGATACCGGATTCACTGACGGGCACCATTGCCGAGCAACTGGCTGGCCAGGACATAGGTTGGTCCATCGTGCCGCTTGCGGGCGAGCCCGCACGCGCCTTGGCACGTCTGGCCGCGGAAATTGGTGCCTCCATGATCGTGGTGGGAACACGGGAGCATAAGCTGACGGCCGCGCTCAAAGAGCTGACGTCGGGTTCCGTGGCACGGCACCTGTTCCATCGCCAAGAGGTGCCTGTGCTCGTTGTCCCCGTGAACCCTCGGGTCCCGGACGACGATGACGACGACTGAGGCAAAGGAACCGATCCATCTTCACTGGGGTTTCATCGGCATAGTGGCGGCCGGCGGGGTGTTTGGAGCGCTCGCCCGGTACGGCCTTGGACTGGTGATACCAGCGCCGAATGCCTGGCCGCTTCCTACCTTGGCCATCAATCTCTCCGGCGCGCTGGCGCTGGGCGCCTTACTGGAGGGACTCTCCCGCAGAGGGCTCGACGTCGGCAGTCGCCGGGTTCTGCGGCTCGCCTTGGGTACGGGGTTCCTGGGCGCTTACACGACGTACAGCACCCTGGCTCTGGACGCAGTCCACCTTTTCACGGCGGATGAAGCACTTGGAGCTGCCGGCTACCTGGCAGCGAGCTTGCTCGGCGGAGCCGCGGCCACTACCGCGGGCATATGGTTGGGGGCGTGGCATCATCGCCGCGCAACGGGCAAGTCGTGACCGTCATACTCCTTGCACTCGCGGGCGGAGTCGGCGCAGCGGTCAGGTTCATGGTGGACGGTTTTGTCAGGCAACGCCTCAAGACTGCCCTCCCGTGGGGAACCATCCTGATCAATGTCACAGGTTCGTTGGCGCTTGGGTTCCTCGCCGGACTGGTGATGCGCGGCCAAGCGGCCGAATCCCTGTTCTTGATCCTGGGCACAGGCTTCCTGGGCGGATACACCACGTTCAGTACGGCGAGCCTGGAGACCATCCGGCTGATTCAAAGTGGAAGGACTGGCCTGGCGCTCATCAATGGATTGGGATCCATGGCAGCAAGCGTTCTTTCCGCTGCGGCCGGTGTGGGGATCAGCCTTCTGCTGCCGTGAGCAGTGGCCAACCTCACCACCAAAAGTGTCATGGGCCGGCTGTAGGATCGAGCCATGGCTAAGAAGACTTTCAATGAGCTGTTGTCCGCCCAGGTCGCCAATGAGTTTGCGGCCTCCCAGCAATACATCGCCGTGGCTGTGTATTTTGATGGCGAAGATTTGCCGCAGCTGGCCCGTCACTTCTATCGCCAGTCACTCGAAGAGCGCAACCACGCCATGATGATGGTCCAGTACATGCTGGACCGGAACGTGCACGTGGAGATTCCGGGCATCAATCCGGTCCGCAACAACTTCGCCAATGCCAAGGAACCCATCGCGCTCGCTTTGGAGCAGGAAAAAGAAGTTACCCGGAACATCGAGGAAATGTTCCGCGTTGCCCGCGCAGAGGGCGATGCCTTGGGTGAGCAGTTCATGCTGTGGTTCCTGAAGGAGCAGGTTGAGGAAGTCGCTTCCATGACTACGCTGCTGAACATCACCGAACGGGCAGAGAACCTTTTCGACATTGAGAACTACGTTGCCCGCGAAACCGTAGGCGACGGCGGACACGACGCAGGCGCCCCATCCGCCGCGGGCGGCGTCATCTAACTGCCCGCCTCGGGCACTTCACTACAAGAGGCCGCTGGATGCTTAGCTTCCGGCGGCCTCTTCGCTTTCCATGCTTGTGTCCGCATCGGAGCGGCCTAGCAGGGATAAACGGCTGGCGATGCGTGCCAGATCCACCGGCAGGACGCCGTCGCTTGCGTCAATGTCCCAGTCGAGTGGTCCCTCTCCTATCAGGAACAAGGTGATGTCCTGGTCGTAGAGCACATCCACCACGTTGCTGAACCGCTGCCAGGCCGGCGCGGATGCAGCATCACCTTCCGCTGGGACGGGGACGTCGTCAATGACCCACGTTTTGTGCGTTTCGGCCAACGCCAGAAAGTCCGCCGTCGAGGTCAGCCCGCTGCACAGCTCCTCAAAACCGACCCACAGGAGCTCCGGGTCCGAGTTCTTGACCACGATTGGTTGGGTGGTGGGATTCAACACCCGGCTTTGTGAGGGCGGGGGCCGGAAGAGGCCGAGACGTCCCAGCTGCCGCGGTGTACCGGGGGAGACGATGCGTCCCGACCGGAAAGCACCATGACCCGGGCCGGTATCACTCACCGGATAGCGACGAAAATCCGAGGCGCCATTGATCTCCACGAGGTCCATCATCTCCTTGATGGCCTCGATGGTGGGCAGGAAATGGTCATGCCACAGGGGATTGGGCAGCAAATCATCCGGGGCGTAGTTGGACGTAACCACCAGGAGGACACGACGCTGCGCGGCGGTCCGCAGCAGACGGGAAATGAACATGCCATCACCGATGTCGTGCACGTGGAACTCGTCAAAAAACAGCACCTCCACACCGTCCAGCAGCGCGTCCACTGACTGCTGGATCGCTGTTCCGTTACCGGCCTCCGGGCCATGTGTGCCGCTGTGGAGCTTGCGGAAGAAATCGTGGAAGTGGACCCGCCGTTTCCGCGCATCCAGCCGTCCGTAGAAACTGTCCATCAGCCACGTTTTACCGCGGCCCACAGGTCCGTGGAGGTAGAGGCTTCGTGGTGACTTCCGCGGAAGCGCCCGACGGCGGCCGGTAACCTGCGCACCAAAGGCCGCCAACCGCTCGGCTGCTTGCCGCTGACTGGGTTCAAGCTCAAAACCCGACCGCACGGCGTCGTGCGCCATGCCCTCAATCAAAGTCCTCGCAGGGTTCCGCGAGATGCGCGAGGCGGGCTTAAAGGTGGGCGTCACAGCCAACCTTTGCGTTTGAAGATGACATACATGAGCAAGGCGGCGCCGAACATGAGGCCAACAGCCAAGGGATAGCCGAACTCCCAGTGCAGCTCAGGCATATGGTCGAAGTTCATTCCGTAGACGCCCGCCACGAAGGATGGAGCGAAGAGGATGGCAGCCCAGGAAGAGATCTTCTTGACCTGCTCGTTTTGGGCAGCGCTGGCCTCGTTCTGGCGGTTGGCAGTCAGTGTGCCATCGAGGGTGAGGGCGTTCTGAAGGAGATCCCGGAATGAGTTGGCCCTGGAGATCACGCGTTGGACGTGGTCCTCGACGTCCCGGAGCGAGCGCTGCAGCTCGATGTCGACGCCGTACTTTTCGAAGCCCTTCTCCAGCAACACCATCATGTCCGGCAGGGGATGAATGGCACGCTGGAACTGGATGACTTCGCGGGCGAGCTCATAGATACGGCGTGAAACGGCGCTGTCGCCGCTGAAGAGTTGGTCTTCAATTTCGTCGATGTCGTTTTCGAGGCCTGCAACTACTGGAGCATAGTCGTCCACCACTTGGTCCAGGAGGGCGTAGAGCACTGCTTCCGGGCCGTGGCGGAGAAGGTCCGGGCGCTCCTCAAGCCGCTTGCGCACACGGGCAACTCCGCCGGTTTCGGCGTGCCGGATGGTCACTACGAAGTTTGGTCCGGTGAAGACGTGCAGTTCGCCGAACTCAACAGTTTCGGTTTCGTCCAGGTAGCGGGCCGGCCGCAGTACCGTGAACAGGTTGTGGTCGTAGCGTTCAAGTTTGGGTCGCTGGTGCGCCGAGACGGCGTCTTCCACGGCGAGTTCGTGGAGCCCGAACTCTTGGGCCACGGCGGCCATCTCCTCCTTGGTGGGACGATACAGCCCGATCCAGGCCATGCCGCCGTGTTCCGCGAGCATCTCAAACGTCTGTTCGAGGTTATGCGGGGTGGCAGTGCGGACGCCGTCTACATATACGGCGTTGTCGATAATGGTCACTGGTTGAACGCTACTGCATGGCTCCGATGATGGCGCCCGCGATGGTCATTGCCACGATGTCGTGGCCGGAATCGATCACGGTTACCGCTGATGGGCGCCCGGCGAAGCCGTTGTGAATCACATGGCCGCCGGCACGGAATATCACGGCCAGGATCAGCGCGAAGAAACCGCCGGCCAGGAAGGTATTGAGGTCCAACGCGCTGATGAGGACAGCGAGGAGAATGCTGGTCAGTGCTGCTGCCACCATCATGGGAAGCCAAATGCTTGCGCCGCCTTCGATGTTCTTGAGGTCCTCTTCGGTCTTGCCGATTGCCTGCATCCACCTGCGACCGAGTACGGCCGGCATGTACCAGACGAAGCCGATCACCATGCTTGCAACAAAGGCCAGAAGTATGGCGAGCCAGTTGATCTGGGAAATGTGTGAGAGCCAATCCATGCCTAAAATCCTAGTCCGTTCAAGCCTCCGAGCCGGCGCTCAGCCCCTCTTGCCGGGGCCGTGTTGGTGTTGCCGCCATCCTCCCGATGAGTGGCTCCGTGCGGTACGGGATATGGGTGTGCAGGGCAAGCACTGTTTCGGTCCTGATGACTCCCTTGGTGCGGAGCACCGAGCGCAACGCTGACTGCAGGTTGTGAGTGTCCGTTGCTACCACCCGGCACCACAGATCGCCGCGGCCGGAGATTTCATGAACCTCCAACACCTGGGGGATCAGGCGCAAGGCGCCGATGACGCCGTCGAGTTCCCGGTGGGTGACTTCAATGGTCACAAAGGCGACGACGTCGTACCCCACCTTTTCGAGATCTACCTCCCGGCCGGCGGCTTGCAGCACGCCGGAACGGAGAAGGCGCTTGACCCTGCTTTGGGCCGTGTTGCGTGCGATGCCCAGTTCGTCGCTCAACTCGGCGATCTGGATGCGGGGATCTTTGATGAGTTCCAGGAGGATCTTCAAGTCCATTGGGTCAAGGGTGTTCAAATGGTCACTCCAGCTCACTTGGATCGTGTTACTTTGCGTGTTTTGCTCAATCTTCGCATCCTTAAGGTTCTCTGAGATCAGAGTTACTGCATTCTATTGCCATCAATACTTAGCCGGGCTGCGCTTCCCACAAGGAAACCAACAGCCCGGCCACCGAGTCCGAAGGCATGGAAATGACTGTCTTGAGCGAACTCCGCATGCGCCCGGCCACAGCCGAGCGCTGGGGATGGGATGCCTCCACCACCGCCAGGCTGGTCTTGGCCGGGGTTGTGATCTTTACGCTGCTGGTTGGCGCCAACATCGCCACGCCTTTGTATCCCTTGCTGCAAGCCAGGCTCGGCATGTCTTCGCTGGGAGTGACGGTTGCCTTCTCGAGCTATGTTCTCGCGCTGGTGGGGGTTCTCATGGTGGCGGGTCATTGGTCGGACCACATTGGGCGGAGGGCAGCGCTGGTGCTGGCCGTGCTGGTTGGTTTGGTGGGTGGCGTGATTTTCGCGAATGCGGACTCGCTTGTCACGTTGTCCCTGGGCCGGGCGCTGCAGGGCGTGGCCGTAGGACTCGCAACCGGAGCCAGTTCGGCGGCCTTGCGCGAACTGCTGCCACAGCGGCCGGACTGGGCTTCCCGCTTTACTCTGCTTTCCTCTGCCGGGGGCGTTGCTGCAGGTCCCGCAATCGGTGGCTTCTTGTCGCTCTTGCCGGACCCCACACGAACTCCGTACTACATCCACTCGGCGGTATTGATAGCAGCGCTCATTCCGTTGTGGTTGCTGAAAGCCAGGCCCGCCATCGCGCCCGCGGAAGGGCCCAAGCCCCTCAAGGTCCTTGCCCCGCGGAAGCCGTCCATCTCGCAAGACGCACGCGGAGCATTCTGGATGGCAGCGGCCACCGGATTCCTGAGTTTCGCGGTGTTCGGTTTCTGCCTTTCCCTGGCACCCGGATACTTCGCCAGCGTGGTCCACGCCGATTCACGGCCCCTGATCGGTCTGCTTGCCGGTGTCACTTTGGGTGCCTCGGCCTTGAGCCAGTTGCTGGGTGCACGCGGAAAGTTCGTCGTCCCCGTGGCACTTGCCGTGCTGGGCGCCTCGGTGGTTTTGGTGGGAGCTGCGGCGGCGTGGTCAAGCCCTTGGCTGCTGGTAGCTGCCAGCATCACAGCGGGAGTGGGCCAAGGAATTGCCTTCAGGCAGGTCTTCAACGAGGTGGCCGGGAAAGTGGAAGCTGCCCGCCATGCACAAGTCATCAGCACCGTGTACGTCATCACGTACCTGGGGAGCGCTGTTCCGGTGATTGGGCTCGGACTGGCAGTCTCGGCGCTAGGCCTGCAGACCGCCGTCGTGGGTTTCACGGCTTTGTGTGGCGCGGCAGCCCTGGCGCTCGCGGCTGTGTCTCTTCGGAAGGCCTTGCGGGACTGAAACCCGATGCCCCGGCTCTTACTCGGGCAACGGTCCCCGGTTGCCGGGGATGTGCTGGAACACCATAGTGGTTTCCGTGTGGCCGACCACGGGGTCCGTGGCGAGGTTGTCCAGGAGCCAGTTACGGAGGTCGTCGGTGTTGGCGACGGCAATGTGGAGAAGGTAGTCCACTGAGCCGGTGGTGTGAAAAGTGGAGATGACCGCCGGGAGCTTGGGGACCCGCGCAGTGAAGCGGTCAATTTGGTCACGGTCATGGGCACGCAGCCGAACAGCGATGAGAGCCTGAACAGAGCGGCCGATGGCCGGCAGGCTCAACACAGCTTCGAAGCCCTCGATGATTCCGCGTTCAGAGAGCGCCCTGGTGCGCATCAGGGCCGTGGACGGCGCGATTCCCACGAGTTCAGCCAACTGCTTGTTGGAGATCCGTGCGTCGTCCACCAATGCTGCGAGGATTCGTTCATCGATCGCATCCAGCGGCTCTGCGCTGCCCGTGCTTGACCGAACATTCTTCGTGGGGTTGCTCACGGATCCTCCTGAAATTGCCTTTCACCCATCCTAATCCGTGAAATCTTCAGGTGACTATCGCTTCGCGGGTGAGCGACGACCTCGCCGCCGGTCCAACCGCTGGAGCGGCTCACTGAGCAGCATCAACAGCAGGGGCCAGTTTCCGGCGCCGGGAATGACAACGGCCAGAACGAGTGCTGCAAGGAAGAGCCCGGACACGATCCAACTTGCTCGAATGCCCATCACGGCGTCGTCGTCAGCCATGTCGTGGAGGTCAGGGTGGGACCGGAGGTAGATGCGGGCCAGAAGAAGCATCAGGCTGGTGGCGAACAAGGTTCCTATATAGACCAGTGGCTGTGCCCAATCAGACTCCATCTGGGTGGATAGTGACGTCGCAACGGGCATCACCACAATGGTGAACATCCATGCCACGGTCAACCACAACAAACCCGCGTCCACCTGTTTAACGCTGCGAAAGAGCTTATGGTGGTGCACCCAAAAAACTGCGATGAGGATGAAGCTCAGGGCAAAACCGAGAAGGGCGTATTGTTCCTCCGCCAACCACTCAGCCGTAGTGCCGTCATGGTCCGCCAGTTCACCCACGCTCTCCATGAGCGGCAAGATCAACAACGTCAATGCAATCGCCACCACGGCATCCGTAAACGCCTGCAAACGCTCCGGTGACGACAGCTCCCGGTTTTTCGTGACCTGTGTCATGCCTCCGATTGTAGGGGCAGACCGCCTTGAATCAGCGGGAGTGGCGCGGGGGGCGGTGAACAATCAAAGTGACTGCCGCCGTCGTGATGGACAGCGCAATGACACTCAACGCCAAAGCCGGCCAGCCAAATGCCTGAAAGGCCAGGCCGCCTGCCCAACCGATAACGCTGGAACCCAGGTAGTAGGACAGGTTGTACAGTGATGCTGCTTGAGCGCGGCCTGTGGTTGCAATGGCACCGGTCCACCCGGAGCCGACGCTATGGGCGGCGAAGAAGCCACCCGTAAAGATCACCAGCCCGGCCAAGGTGGCTGTCAGGTTCTCCACCAACGTCATGGCCAAACCTGCCGACATGATGGCGATACCAGCCAGCAGGACGTTCCGCCGGCCAAACTTGGCGGTCAGCCCGGCCGCCCAACGTGAGCTGACGGTTCCGGACAAGTACGCCAGGAAGATCAGGCTGACAACCGTGGCGGGTAGGCCAAATGGTTCGGCATGCAGCCGGAAGCCGAGGTAGTTGTAAACGGCAACGAAGCCACCCATGAGCAGGAATGCCTGCAAATACAGCGACAACAGCTTGGGGTTGCTGGAGTGCCCGCCCAAAGTTCGGAGGGCCCCGCGAAAACCTATGGCCGGTGCCGGACTGAAACGCCGCTGCTTGGGAACAAGGACCAGGAACAAGACAGCGGATACGGTGGCCAGCAGGGAGACAGCGAAGGCTGCGGCACGCCATCCCCAGAGTTCTCCAACGGGGCCGGCCACCAACCGCCCGGCCAAACCGCCCAGTGTGGTTCCGGCAACGTAGGTGCCGGCTGCGAGGGCAGTGTGAATCTTGGTGACTTCCTCATTGAGGTAGGCGATAGCGATCGCGGGAATGCCGCCCAGGGCCATGCCTTCCAAGGCTCGGAGCCCCAGCAACACGGGCACGGTTGGCGCAAGTGGAACCAGCAGGCCCAGAAGCGTTGCGGCGGCTATGCCGATGGCCATGGCGCGGACCCGGCCTATCCGGTCGGCCACAAAGGACCATGGAAGTACGGTGACAGCCAGGCCCACAGTGGCCAGGGAGATGCTCAGGGCAGCTTCAGCTGCCGTGATCCGGAGGTCGGCGGCCATGAGCGGAAGCACGGCCTGCGTGGAATACAGCTGGGCGAAGGTCGCGACGCCGGCAAGCGCCAGAGCGGCCAGGACGCGGCTGTAGCCGCGGGATCCTTTGACGTGTCCATCCCAGGAATCGGTGCTGGCCATGGAGGTAGCTTTGCTCACCGAGCCAGACTAGGACCAAGCTGACCCTGCGTTCCAATGCATAGGTCATCTACGATTGATGCGTTAGTGCATGAATACTTCCTGCGAACAATGGAGCCTCATGGAACCCGACCACCAGCAACTCGTACAGCTTCTTCCCCTGCTGCCCGTCCTTGCTGAGCTCGGCCGAACGGAACACATGACTGAAACCGCTGAGATCCTCGGCATTCCACAGTCGACCGTGAGCCGGGCAGTGGCCCGGGCCAGTGCCATCGTCGGGATGGACTTGCTGATCCGCGACGGCCGGGGGATCCGGCTTACGCCTGCAGCCCGGACTCTATTGCCCTACATCGAGGCAGCGCTGGAGGATTTCCAGGCCGGGCTGGACAGGGTGCGGCATGAGTCGGACGTTGTCCGGGGTCGCATTGGGGTTTCGTTTCAACACACTTTCGGTGAAGCGACCCTCCCTCTGCTCATCAGCGCCTTTCGCGGCCGCCACCCGCACGCGGTGTTCGACCTCTGGCAGGGTCCCCGCGACGATTGTCTGAAGCAACTGGCCGACGGCAGCATGGATTTCGCTTTGACGGCACCGATTGCGCCGGAGGGGCGGGGTATTCACGCCCTGCCGCTGTACCGCGAACCCTTGCGCGCAGTGTTGCACTACCGCCATCCTCTGGCGCACAGGTCAAGCGTTCACCTCTCCGAACTCCGGCAGGACCCCTACATCACACTTCCGGAGGGGGTGGGCCTGCGGGCGCTGGGTGAGGCGCTCTTGCGGGAAGCCGGCTTCCGGCCCCGGATCGCCTTTGAAGTCCAAGAGTCCACGTCCGCGCGCGGATTGGTCTCCGCCGGGTTGGGGTTCAGCATCCTGCCGCCGGCGGGGCCCGGATCGGGGACGGGCCAGTTCCTTCCGGAGGCCGAACTTGGCCTCGTTGAAGTGGCCATCGAATCGGACCTGGCGTTCCGGCAGATCGGCATCGCCTGGCGGGAGCGAAGCTTCGAGCCGGACGCCGTCAGACTGTTCCGGGAACTCGTGGTCAACGAAGGCGGGAATTTGCTCGCCGAACTTGTCAGAGCCCGTTCAGGAACTCCCTGACCACGTCCTTCGCCGAGCCCTCCCTGGCCTGCTGCCAGCCGGTCCCTGCCCACAGGTTGAGGCGGTGGGGATCTCCCGCCGCGGATGACGCAGCCCGAACGGGGCTCGTCAGGTGGTGGATGGCGGGATAGCCCTCCGGAGCGTCACGATGATCGCGGAGGAACTCGTTAACCAGCGAACGAGCCCATCGTCCTGTGAAAGCCCGGGTCATTGCCGTGTCCGTGAAGGCAGGGTCGCCCAGGGCGTCCTTGTGCGGCTTCCGTGCACCGCTCTCGTCCGTGCGAACCAAGGCGGTACCCACTTGCGCGGCCGCCGCGCCGGCCGCGAGCACATCACGCAGCGCGGCGCTATCCATGATGGCGCCCGCCGCTATCAGCGGAAGTCCGACGGCGGCACGCACCTGGGTTACCAGTTCCGCCGTCGTACGGGCTGAAGGTTCCCGTCCGCCAGGCAGAAAGGCTGCCGTGTGTCCGCCCGCAGAGCTATGTTGCACTGCGATGGCATCAGGGCCTTCCTCAGCAGCAGCAAGAGCTTCCTCCACACTGGTGACACTGGAGATGACCTGGCTGCCGGCTTTTTGAAGGGCCCGGACCACAGGCTTTCCCGGGAGGCCAAACGCGAAGCTTACAAACTCCACCGGGTCGGCCAGCAGGGCGTCGATCTTGTCCTGCCACGCATCATCGTCATCAAGCCGAAGGGGAGGCAGGGTCACGCCGTAGCGGGCTGCCTCCGGTTCAAGTTCGGCCCGGTACGCCTCCAGATGCGCCCGGGCCTCCTGGCTAGGCGGGAGCTGACGTGGGTCCGGTACGAACACGTTCATGCCAAACGGAATGTCGAGTGCCCGCGTGGCAGCGATTTCGGCAGTCATGGCTTCGGGGCTCTTGTAACCGGCGGCGATGAAACCCAGCCCGCCACCCTCATGAACTGCTTGCACCAACGCCGGTGTAGACGTTCCCCCGGCCATGGGAGCTGCAATAAACGGTGTACCAAACAGGGATTCAGGCATGTGCGGTTTCTCCTCCGGACGCTCCAAGCTAGTCTTTCACGGTGAACAATCTTGACTCGGTCCAGCATTCCCAAGCTTCCGCGGAAGCCGTGAGCGGTACCGTCATCGGCCTCGACATCGGCGGCACAAAAACCCGCGGCGTTCGGTTCGAAAACGGCACGCCGGTCCGTGATGAGAATGCAGGCAGTTCCAACGTCCAGAACGTCAGCCGGGAGCAAGCCGCAGCCAACCTGGCTGAATTGTTCGGCAAAATTGGTGGCGGTCAGATCGACCAGGTGTACGCAGGCTCCGGTGGGATAGACACCGATGAAGACGCACAGGCGCTCGCCGACCTCATCGCACCCCATGCTCCCGGTGCCCGCATTACGGTGGTTCACGATTCACGCCTGCTTTTGGCAGCCGGGGGAGCGAACACAGGCGTCGCAGTAATTGCCGGCACCGGCTCAGCCGCGTGGGGCAAGAACGACGCCGGCGAGGAAGCCCGGGCCGGTGGCTGGGGCTACCTCCTGGGGGATGAGGGTAGCGGTTACTGGTTGGGGCGCGAGGCTGTCCGGCACAGCCTGCGCCGGATGAACCAAGGCAAGGAGCCTGATCGGCTCAGCCGGGCATTGTTGGACTCCGTCGGTGTGGACGAACCCGGCAAGCTGATCGCACTGTTCCACTCCCCGGATACGGGCCGCCGCTATTGGGCACAGCAGGCCCGGTTGGTGGTGGAAGCCGCCGACGCCGGTGACGAAACCTGCCGGGCATTGGTGGACCAGGCGGGTCGTGACCTGGCTGACCTCGCCGAACAGGCCGTCCGCCAACTTGGCCTCGACGGTCCGGTGATACTCGGCAGTGGACTCGGCATGAATGTCCCGCGGCTGCAGGAAGCGTTCAAAGCCAAGTTGGCCGAAAGCGGCATCACTGATGTGCGTATTCTTCAGCAGGACCCCGTGTTCGGCGTCCCCCGGCTTGTAGCGGAACAGCGACTCTAGAACTTAGCCTCGGGTTCGTGGGCGCAGCTTGACTCCCGGCAGCGGCGGGGCGGGAATGCGGCCGGCCTCCGGTCCCGCATCAGGACCATGGCCTGGCACGAAGCCGAAGCGCGAGGTCGCGGCAGCGTCGTCGTCGAGCAATCCTTCGGCTTCCCACTCCTCGCGCGCCTTTTCCACTTCCTCGTGCGTCCTGCCCACGAAGTTCCACCACATGAGCAAGTCTTCTCCGAACGGTTCGCCGCCGAGGAGCATGAAGCGGGTGTCCGGCTGCGCTTCCACCAAAAGGCTGGATCTTCCGGCGCCCAAGTAGGCCAGTGGACCGGCTTCGATGTCCTGGCCATCGATGACTACATGGCCATCCAGGACCAGTACGGCGTGCTCAAAGTCCGGCCGCAGCGGAAGCTCAAGGGACCCCGTACCCGTGATGTCGGCTCCAACGATAGGGCTGAACATCGTGGCGGGGGAGCGCTGGCCCGCGAACTCGCCCACCATCACGGTGGCGGTAAAACCTTCACCGACCGCTACCGGCAAGTCTTTCACTTGTTCGAATGACGGCGCACGGTGCCGGTGCTCTTCCGGCAGGGCAACCCACAACTGGAGTCCGCGGGACACGGGAATTTCCTCAACCAACGGACTCGACCCGGCATCGGTGGTTGCCGGGAGGACGGAGAACTCGGAGTGGGAAATCCCGTGGCCTGCAGTCATGATGTTCAACTCGCCAGGGCGGACCACTACATCGCTGCCCACGCTGTCGCGGTGCCGCACGGCGCCTTCCATGGGCCAGGTGACCGTTTGCAGTCCGCAATGCGGATGGGGGAGTACGCTCATGGCCACCCGGTCCGGGCCGAAGCTGTCCAGGAAGCACCACGCACCCACGGTGGGCAGTCCACGCTGGGGCAGCGTCCTCATGACGTTCATGGCGCGCACCCCGCCCAAAGGAACCTCACGCTCGGGCCACAGCTGAACGCAAGGACCTTGACCTTCCGGCGCCGCGGGGCATACTTCCTGGGCGGGGGAAGTATCTAGATTGGTCATGTGATCATCACCTGTGCATAAATGTTGGAAATTGAGCTAATCTGTTCCATGTGAACAACGCCCTGCTGAGCTACCACGACGCCGTCCTTTACCGTTCGGGTGAACCGTATCGCATCCTCGCCGGAGCCATCCACTACTTCCGTGTGCACCCGGACCTGTGGCAGGACCGGCTGCGTCGGCTCAAGGCGATGGGCGCCAACACGGTGGACACGTACGTTGCTTGGAACTTCCACCAGCCTAAGCGCGACGAAGCTCCGGACTTCAGCGGCTGGCAGGACTTGGGCCGGTTCATGGACCTCGCAGCCGAGGAAGGGCTGGACGTCATCGTCCGCCCCGGGCCCTACATTTGTGCCGAGTGGGACAACGGCGGCTTCCCCTCATGGCTGACAGGCATTCCCGGCATCGGCCTTCGGTGCATGGACCCGGTGTTCACCGCTGCCATCGAGGAGTGGTTCGATCACTTGCTTCCCATCGTCGCCTCACGGCAGACCTCCGCGGGTGGTCCGGTGGTGGCGGTACAAATCGAGAACGAATACGGCAGCTACGGCGACGACCACGAGTACATTCGCTGGAACCGGCGCGCGCTGGAGGAGCGCGGTATCACTGAACTCCTTTTCACAGCAGACGGCGGCACGGACTACTTCCTCGACGGCGGCGCGGTGGAAGGCACATGGGCGACAGCGACGTTGGGAAGCCGCGGCGACGAAGCGGTAGCTACATGGCAGCGACGCCGGCCCGGCGAGCCGTTCTTCAACGTTGAGTTTTGGGGTGGCTGGTTCGACCACTGGGGCGAACACCATCACGGGCGGGATGCCGAAGACGCCGCATTGGAAGCACGCAAGATGCTGGATCTGGGCGGTTCACTCTGTGCCTACATGGCCCACGGCGGAACCAACTTTGGCCTCCGCTCCGGCAGTAACCACGATGGCACCATGCTTCAGCCCACGGTCACCAGCTATGACTCGGATGCGCCCATCGCTGAGAACGGCGCCCTGACTCCCAAGTTTCATGCCTTCCGTAAGGAGTTCTACCGGGCACAGGGCGTTGACGACCTGCCCGAACTTCCAGCTGACTTGCTGGCAGACGCGCCGGTACTCCCGGCGCAGTCCCTGCCGTTGAGCCCCGGACCGGAGCTGCTGGAGCTCGTCCGAGACGCCGGCAAGCCGGTCAGCAGCGTCAAACCGCTCAGTTTCGAACAACTGGGACTCGACGGCGGCATGGTCCTCTACTCCTCCGAAGCCATACTGCCGGGCCGTCCCGATGCCCCCACAGAGAGCCGGTTGAAGATCACCGGCCTCAATGACCGTGCCTACGTTTGGGTGGACGGCACCTTTGCCGGTGTCCTGGACGACGTCAACGGCTCTGAAGGACTGCCTGTCACGGGCACCGGCATCGCTGCCAAGCTCGAAATCCTCGTGGAAAACCTCGGCCGCATCAATTACGGCCCGCTGATCGGTCACGGCAAGGGAATCCTGGGCGGCGTCCTCGTCAATCAGCGCTACACCTTTCACTGGAGGCAGACACCTGTTGACCTCGCAGAGTGGGGTCCGGAAGACCTGGAGGGACTGGCAGGAAGTGACTTTGAGGTGGGGGAACCAGCCGACACCTTCATTGCCTTGCCCGATTCCGGGAAGGGCTTCGTTTGGCTGAACGGCTTCCTTTTGGGCAGGTACTGGGAGAAGGGCCCGCAGGTTACCCTCTACGCACCCGCTCCGTTGCTCAAAGCCGGCCGCAACAGCATCAAGGTGCTGGAACTCGGGAAGCCGGGGACCGTCGTCGAACTTCGCGAGGCGCCTGACCTAGGTCCCGAAGAAGCGGGTCCGATCAAGGCGGCCGAACTTCCGTAAGGATCCGACCCGAGGAATTATGCTGGCTGCATGACCCTGGAGTTCGATACCCGCCCAGCCGCTTACGCCGTGATTGTCCAAGATGAGAAGATCCTGCTGGCGTACTGGAAGCAGGACGGCAAGGAAGGGTGGACGCTACCAGGTGGAGGCCTGGACCTGGCCGAACACCCCGTGGACGGCTGCAGGCGTGAAGTCCTTGAGGAAACCGGCTACGAAGCGCGCATTGAACGCATGCTGGGGATCGACGTCGGCCACTGGCCGGGCGAGACGCGGCCGGACGGCTCCGTGAAGGACTTCCAAGCACTTCGCCTGGTGTACGAGGCCACGGTGGTGGGTGGCGAACTCACTCATGAGGTGGACGGCAGTACAACCCACGCCGCCTGGATTCCGCTGCAGGACGTTGGGAAGCTCAACCGCGTGTCCCTGGTGGACACGGCACTGCGCCTGCACATCGAGCGCCCCTCTGACGGGAAGCTGCGCCCCGCAGAGGGAAGCTGAGCTGGAAGGCCTAGCCAAAAGTGCGCGATGTTGGATACGCTGAACATCGTTTCCGGCTCACCAGCTGCCGGTCTTGATGCCGAGGAGGTGGATTTGATGATTGCCGCGATCTTGCGCGCCCCGCACTCAGTTGCGGCGCGCCGTCATCAGCCCACCATTCCTGTCCCGGCATCAGCCTGCCGAAGCTAGGCGGCCGGGCCTCATCAGAGGCATTTCATTGAACACTCACGCTTCTTCAAGCAACCCTTCTTTTAGTTCCACCCAGCAGTTACAAGGGACCAAGCAGCTACAAGGACCAGCGCAGTTCGGCTTCACCGATAAAACGGCGGAGCTTTTCCGTGCCCATGCCGCGCCGGAAGGCCAGGAAACTGCCATCCCCGGCCGCATAGTCCGCCTGGACCGGAATCGGTTGCTCGTGGCATCCGCCAACGATCTGCTCCACCTGCCCTACCCAAGCCATGGGCATGTACCGGCCACGGGGGACTGGGTGTGGCTCGGCCACAACACCGCCGGTGAGCCCGCCGTCGTCGAGGTCCTTCCCCGGCATTCGGCGCTAAGCCGTAAGCGGGCCTACGAGGCATCCTCCGAGGAACAAATCCTGGGCAGCAACATCGACATTGTTGCGGTGGTGGTGCCCGTGGACCGTCCTCTGACCCATAACCGCCTCGAGCGGACATTGGTGGCTGCATGGGATTCCGGTGCCACGCCGCTTGTAGTGATCACCAAGGCCGACCTCGCTCACCTCGCGGATGACGTCGTAGGGGAGGTTATTTTGCAGGCCGCAGGCGTTGATGTCGTCACAACGTCCGCGGAGCAGGGCGACGGCCTGGACGAATTGATGCAGCACATCCCCGATGGTGCAACGTTGGTTTTGCTTGGTCCCTCCGGCGCCGGGAAATCAACGCTCATCAATGCCCTGGCAGGACGAGACGTCCAGCAGACAGGCGCCGTCCGGGCCGGCGACGGCAAGGGCAAGCACACAACCACCTCGCGGGAGCTGGTGCCTCTGGCCGGCGGCGCCGTACTCATGGATACGCCGGGAGTCCGTGGTTTTGGGCTCTTCGACGCAGACGAGGGGATGGAAGAAATGTTCGGCGATCTGGAGGATCTGTTCTCCCGGTGCCGATTCACGGATTGCGCCCATCAGGCAGAACCGGGATGCGCTGTCCAGGAGGCGCTCGCGGAGGAAAACCTCGATCCTCGGCGCTGGGCCAGTTACCTCAAGTTGCAACGTGAACTCGCGGCCCTGGCCAGGAAACATGATGCGGCCGCCCGCCGCGCGTACCAACGGGAATGGCACCAAAAGGTGATGTCAGCGGACCGGGGCCCACGCGCAGCGGAACGATACCGGCACGACCAAGCTGCGGAACGGGCCGGGAAAGGCGGCAAACGACGGAAACGCTGAACATTGCCGATTCATTACGGAACTCGTGGCGGCGCTGACATCGTCGGTGGCGCTGGCTACGCTGGGTGAAGATTGCTTTGCAGCCAAGTAATAAGAGTGCATATGATCATCTGGCTCTACCGATGTTCTCCACCACAGATAGGTAAGCCCGGGTATGGCCGAAGCCATGATTGAGTTCAAGAGCGTCACCAAGCAATACCAGGGCGGGCAACCGGCGGTGGACGCCCTCACCATGTCCATCGACAAGGGCTCCATCACTGTGTTCGTTGGCCCGTCGGGCTGCGGTAAAACGACTTCCCTGCGCATGATCAACCGGATGGTGGAGCCCACCAGCGGAACCATCACTGTTGCAGGCGAGCACGTCTCACAGGTTCCTGCGGCGAAGCTCCGCCGTTCCATGGGCTATGTCATGCAGTCCTCGGGCCTGCTTCCGCACCGTTCCGTCTTGGATAACATCGCCACCGTTCCGCGGCTCAACGGCGTTTCCAAGGCTGCGGCACGGAAACGCGCTGCGGAACTGCTCGACGTCGTCGGGCTGGCTTCCGTACTCGGCAAACGGTACCCGTCCCAACTCTCAGGTGGTCAGCAGCAGCGCGTGGGGGTTGCCCGCGCGCTCGCTGCTGATCCGCCGGTGCTGCTGATGGATGAACCCTTTAGCGCCGTGGATCCTGTGGTCCGTGACGAACTGCAGCAGGAACTTCTGCGTTTGCAGCGGGAATTGGCCAAGACCATTGTCTTTGTCACGCACGACATCGACGAAGCCACTGTTCTCGGTGACAAGGTGGCAGTGTTCGCCGTCGGAGGCAGGCTCGCGCAGTACGCCGCCCCGGAAGAGATTCTTCGGGCGCCTGCCAACGACTTCGTGGCCTCCTTCGTGGGACGCGACCGCGGTTTCCGGCACCTCGCGTTCAGTGCGGCAGACTCCGTGACCCTTCACCCGGTGACCATGGTCAGCCCATCGGATGGCCATCACGCGGGACGGGTGTCGGGCGAGTGGGCCTTGGTGGTGGATGAAGACTCACGACCACTCGGGTGGTCCTCACCGCGTGACGGCGCCGGGCTGATCCCCGGAGGTTCGCTCTTCCGCAAGGGAGATACGCTGCGGCGCGCGCTTGATGCGGCGTTGTCGTCGCCGTCGGGCCTTGGCGTCGCGGTTGACGACGACGGCAGGGTGGCCGGAGTCCTGAAGGCGCCGGAAGTCCTGGCACTCATCGAAGAAGTCCGCCATCACAGGGAGGACGCCACCTGATGGAGTGGTTCCTTGCCAACAGTGGCATGGTCCTGGGACTGGCCGGGCAGCACATGGTGCTCGCCATTATCCCGATGATCCTTGGCCTGCTGATTTCCGTTCCCCTGGCCCAGCTGGCCCGGCGCAACAGCACGCTCAGGTCAGTGGTGGCTACGGCCACGTCGTTGCTCTATACCATTCCGTCCCTGGCCCTGTTCATCATTCTTCCCACCATCCTAGGCACGCGGATCCTGGATCCGCTGAACGTGGTGGTGGCGCTGACCATCTATGCCGTGGCCCTGTTGGTCCGGGCGGCGATGGATGCGTTCGACTCCGTGGATGACGACCTCCGAAACGCTGCCGTTGCCATGGGTTTCAAACCCCTGGCCCGCTTCTTCCAGGTGGACCTGCCGCTGTCTTTGCCGGTGCTGTTCGCCGGGCTTCGCGTGGTTTCGGTCAGCAATATCTCCTTGGTGAGCGTGGCGGCACTGCTGGGAGTGGGCAACCTTGGAGTTCTGTTTACGGATGGCCTGCAGCGCACGTTTATCACCGAAGTTGTGGTTGGCATCATTGCCATCCTGGTGCTGGCCCTGTTGATGGATGCTGTTCTGGTGGTCTTGGAGCGGCTCTTGACGCCGTGGTCCCGAGCAGCAGGGGGAAAGCCTTCACGTCCGGACGCCAACGCCCTGCTCACCGAACCTAAAGCCGGACCTGCGACGCCGCACGCGGCCCTCCGCCCTGACCCGGGAGCGTCGGGATGAACATCTTTGCCGAAACGATCGCGTGGCTGACCAACCCCAAGAATTGGGCTGGAAGCGGCGGGATCCCCACCCGGCTGCTGGAGCACCTGCAGTACAGCGGACTGGTGCTGCTCATCGCCGCAGCAATTGCTGTGCCCATTGGTCTCTACATTGGCCACACCGGCCGTGGCCGGGTGGTCGCGGTAGCTGTCGCCGGAGCATTGCGTGCCCTCCCGACGCTTGGTTTGCTGGTCCTCTTCGCATTGCTCGCCGGCAGTGGCTTGATGCCTCCAGTGTGGGCGCTGGTCATTCTGACGGTGCCGCCGCTGCTTGCCGGGACGTACGCCGGCATTTCCAGCGTTGATGCCACGGTGGTGGACGCTGCCCGGGCCATGGGCATGACCGAACTTCAAATCCTGTTCCGCGTGGAACTGCCCAACGGACTGCAGGTGATGTTCGGGGGCATCCGCACCGCGGTTCTGCAGGTCATCGCGACAGTCTCTGTGGTTGCCTACCTTCCGTTGGGTGGGCTTGGCCGGTATCTGTTCGACGGCCTCGTGCTGCAGGATTTCCCGAGGATGCTCGGAGGCTCTCTGCTCATCGCGGGGTTGGCCATCGCAGTGGACCTGGTCCTGGCCGGCGTACAAAGGCTCGTCATCTCGCCCGGCCTGACCCTCGACTCAAGCGGCCGCCAGAAGGCAGCCGACGATCTCACAGCCACGGTTCCCGCCGGGGCTGCCGTTCAAGGAGGTACATCATGAAAAACCCCGTCCCCATGACTCTTACGCGCCGTGGTCTCGGCGGCCTTGCCGCTGGACTGGGTGTGGCCCTCGCGTTGAGCGCCTGCGGCGGCAGTCCCTTGGCCACGCCTTCCACCTCGGCGCCCAGCGGTTCCGCCGCCGGAGGCTCACTGGTAGTCGGTTCGGCAGACTTCCCGGAGAGCCAGGTCATCGCAGAGATCTACGTCGGTGCCCTCAACGCGGCTGGTCTCACAGCCACGTCCAAGCCGAACATCGGGTCGCGCGAGATCTACTTCAAGGCTGTCCAGGACGGCTCCGTGGACCTCGTCCCGGACTACTCCGGCAACCTTCTCTCCTACGTGGACACCGAGGCTACCGAGGTTTCTGCCGAGGACGTCTACAAGGCACTCCCGGGCAAGCTTCCAGACGGCCTCGCAGTCCTGGAGCCGGCCAAGGCCGAGTCCAAGGACGCCATGGTGGTCACCAAGGCCACGGCGGAGAAGTACCAGTTGAAGTCCATCGAGGACCTGGCCAAGGTCTGCAAGGACTTCACCATGGCTGCACCGGCCACGTTTGAGACCCGTGCCTACGGCTTCCCGGGGCTGAAGGCCAACTATGGTTGCGAGCTCAAGGGCCTGCAGCCCTTCAACGACGGCGGTGGCAACCTGACCCTCCAGGCTCTCCTGGAGGACAAGGTTCAGGTGGCGGACATCTACACCACCACGCCGTCCATCGCAGATAACGACCTCGTCGTCCTGGAAGATCCGAAGAACAACTTCAAGGCACAGCAGGTCCTGCCGTTGGTCAAGGAAGCCAAGATGACGGACAAGGCCAAGGAAGCGCTCAACAACGTTTCCAAAATCCTCACTACGGACGACCTGATCAACCTGAACCGTGCAGTCAGCGGCGACCAGAAGCAGTCGCCCAAGGATGCCGCAGCCGCATGGCTGAAGGACAAAGGCATCGTCAAGTAGTACCTTAACAAAACCGCGTACGACGGCGGTGACGGACCCGCGCGGGACCGTCACCGCCGTCGTCGTATCTGTGAGTTAAGTCTCAGCTGAACTGCATCACCCGTGTGGCATATTTGAGGGATGGCGAATTTCAAGCAGTCCACCAAGCTTCATAATGTCCTCTACGACATCCGTGGACCGATTCTTCAGGCCGCCCAGCAAATGGAAGCGGAGGGTCACCGGATCCTCAAACTGAACATCGGAAACCCGGCACCTTTTGGTTTTGAAGCGCCGGACGCCATTTTGGTGGACATGATCCGCCACCTGCCGAACGCCCAAGGCTACAGCGATTCCCGCGGAATCTTTTCCGCCAGGACCGCCGTTTCGCAGTACTACCAGACGCGCGGCATCCAGAACATCCACGTTGACGACATCTACCTCGGCAACGGTGTCAGTGAGCTCATCACCATGTCCCTCATGGCACTCCTGGACGACGGTGACGAAGTGCTGATTCCCACGCCGGACTACCCGCTGTGGACGGCTTCCGTCGCGCTGGCCGGTGGCCGTCCTGTGCACTACCTCTGCGACGAAGAGTCCGGATGGCAGCCCGATCTTGAGGACATGGAAGCCAAGATCACGCCGCGGACCAAGGGCATTGTGGTGATCAACCCCAACAACCCCACCGGCGCCGTCTACCCGGAGGAGACCCTCAAGAAGATCGTCGCGTTGGCAGAGAAGCATGGATTGGTTCTTTTCGCTGACGAGATCTACGAGAAAATCCTGTACGAAGACGCCGTCCACATCAACCTCGCGGGGCTCACCGGTGATGACGTCCTGTGCTTGACGTTCAGCGGCCTGTCCAAGGCCTACCGCGTCTGCGGCTACCGCGCCGGCTGGATGGCAATTTCCGGGCCCAAGAAGGATGCCGCCGATTACCTTGAGGGCATCAACCTGCTGGCCAACATGCGCTTGTGCGCCAACGTACCTGCACAGCACGCCATCCAAACCGCGCTCGGCGGCTACCAGAGCATCAACGATCTCATCCTTCCCGGCGGCAGGCTCCTGGAGCAGCGCAACAAGGCCTACGACCTCCTGAACGCCATTCCCGGAGTCAGCACGCAGCAGGCGCGCGGTGCCCTGTACCTGTTCCCGAAGCTGGACCCGGAGGTCTATCACATTCGGGATGACGAGAAGTTCGTCCTGGATCTGCTGAAGGAACAGAAAATCCTGGTGTCCCATGGGCGTGCGTTCAATTGGGTTCGTCCGGACCACTTCCGAATGGTGACCTTGCCCAACGTCAAGGACATCGAAGAAGCCATTGGGCGCATGGCGGACTTCCTGTCGAGGTACCCGGGCAACTAGCCTGAGGTCCATAGCCGCGCCATGAGGGCGCGGCCGGGCAGAAAGGCATGCCAATGGTTGCTGCAGTTGAGTTCGCCAAAAGTCCGGCCGAAGTACTGAGGGTTGGATCGGGGTTTTCGCTGGCAGGCGTGGATCCCGAATCCACACCCGGCTACACCGGTGTGAAAGCTGATGGCAAGGCGTTGCTTGCCGCGCAGGACGCGCGGCTGGCGGAACTGCAGGAAAAGCTCTTCGCCGAAGGAAAGTTCGGCAACCCCAAACGGCTCCTGCTCATCCTTCAGGCCATGGATACTGCGGGCAAGGGCGGCATTGTCAGCCACGTTGTTGGCGCCATGGACCCGCAAGGCGTACAACTGACCGCCTTCAAAGCGCCTACGGACGAGGAAAAGTCGCACGACTTCCTCTGGAGAATCGAAAAACAAGCCCCTGCCGCCGGAATGGTGGGGGTGTTCGACCGCTCGCAGTACGAAGACGTGCTGATCCACCGTGTCCATGGCTGGGCGGACGCTGCCGAACTGGAGCGCCGGTACGCCGCGATCAACGACTTTGAGTCACGCCTGACCGAGCAGGGAACCACCATCGTTAAGGTCATGCTCAATATCAGCAAGGACGAACAGAAAAAGCGTTTGATCGCCCGGTTGGACGATCCCAGCAAGCACTGGAAATACAGTCGCGGCGACCTCGCGGAACGTGCGTACTGGGATGACTACATGGACGCCTACAGCGTTGCCTTCGAGAAGACCTCTACCGACATTGCCCCATGGCACGTGGTGCCGGCCAACAAGAAGTGGTACGCACGCATCGCAGTCCAGCAACTGCTGCTGGATGCCCTCGGCGGTTTGCAGCTGGACTGGCCCAAAGCTGACTTCGATGTCGCCGCTGAGCGCGCCCTCGTGGTGGAATCCTAGGCTGGGGTCCCGCCGTCGCTGCTGGCGTCGCGGGCCGTGGCCAGGCGCTTACGGGCGCCCTCAAGCCAGTCTTCGCAGCGTTTGGCCAAGGCCTCGCCACGCTCCCAAAGGGCCAGTGATTCTTCCAAACTGGCTCCGCCTGCCTCCAAACGTCCCACCACCGCCACGAGTTGCTCGCGGGCTTCCTCGTAGCTCAATCCGTCAAGGGATTCAGGATTCGGCGCTGTTTGGTTGTTCTCGGTCATGATGGTCCTTTGTGCTTGTGGTGGTCGACGACTTGTGGGTGCCCAACGGGAGTTGTCAGTGTTCGACGAGCTGACCCGCTCCAGCGGATACAGCCCTGAAACGGCCCTCGGCCACCCGGATGCTCAGTGGCGTCCCGTCCGGCGCTTCATCCGGGCTACTGACAACGTGGTGCCCCGCCTGGTCCTCGCCCACAAGTTGAACAACGGCATAGCCGCGGTCCAAGGTCTTTTGTGGCGATAGGGCACGGACTTGGGCACGCAAGTGGTGGACCTGGTCCAACGCCCTGACCACCGCTGTACTGACCGCAGAATGCGTCCTGCGCTGCAGGCGGTGGATGTCCTCGGAGCGGGCATCCACCATTGAAGCGGGAGTGGCCAATACCGGCCGGGACCTTAGAGCGTGGAGACGATCTGTCTCCCTGTCCACCATGCGGCTGATACTTCGGCGGAGATGGTCCCTGGCCTGTCGAACCATGGCCAGTTCCTCGGCGACGTCCGGGACGATGCGCTTGGCGGCATCCGTGGGTGTTGACGCCCGGAGGTCCGCTACATCGTCCAGGATAGGACGGTCGGCTTCATGGCCGATGGCGCTGACGACGGGCGTGGTAGCTGCCGAGACGGCACGAATGAGGTCTTCATTGCTGAACGGCAGGAGGTCTTCCAACGCGCCGCCACCGCGGGCCAGGACAATGACATCCACGTGCGGGTCGGCGTCCAGTCTTTTCAAGGCCGCGATGATTTGTGAAACAGCGGTGTTACCTTGGACAGCTACTTCGCGGACGTCAAACTCAACCGCCGGCCAACGCAGGGCGGCGTTGCGCATGACATCTTTCTTGGCGTCGGATTCCCGGCCGGTGATGAGGCCGATACGGTGGGGGAGAAGGGGCAGCTTCCGTTTCCGGGAATCCGCGAACAGGCCCTCGGCTGCCAAAGCTTGGCGCAGCCTTTCGATCCTTGCCAGCAGATCTCCCAGGCCCACCGGACGGATGTCTTTCACTGACATGTTCAGGCGCCCGGTCTTCACCCAGAAGTCCGCCTTCACCAAGGCGACCACGCGCGAGCCACGCTCCAGGGGTACCTTCTGGCGGTCAAGTACCGTTGACCAGACGGATGCAGGAAGTGAAATCTCCGCGTCAACATCACGCAGTGTCAGAAAAGCGTTACCACCCCGGCGGTTCAGTTCAATGACCTGACCTTCGATCCAAGCAGCCGGCGCCCGCTCAATGTGTGCCTTGAGCTTGCGGGACAGCAACTGCAGGGGCCAGGGGTTGTCCGGGCTGGTTTCGGCGGCAGTACCCGGCAGCGTGGATTCCGGCGTTGCTTCAGCGGACATGGGTGGCCCGTACCTGGTTCAGTCGCCGTGCTTGTTCCTGCATTGTCATTGTCCTCGCTTAAGGGTGCGGCTGTGGGTGCTAACCGGCCTTCCAACTCTATCCATAGCTTGGGCAACACCTCCGACATTTTTTCTGTCATGTGGACAGACCTAGGATGGTGGCATAGCCCCCGAGCCCGAGGATGACCTTGCGTACTTTTGTCTCAGCATTGGGAGTGATCCTCGCTCTACTCCTCACTGCCGTAGCCGTTCCTACCGCGTGGGTCGACCAGAACATCGTCAAAGAAGAGGGCTTTGTCCGGATGGCGGGTGCGCTGGGCAATGATCCGGAATTCCAAAGCCGGCTCGCCACGGCCGCTGTTGGTACGTTCGAGTCCTCAGTGGATCTTCCAGGACCTATACAGTCCTTGGCGGCCGATGCACTCCGCAGCGCTGCATCGGGCATGCAATCGTGGAGCGACTACCCCCAAGCGTGGGAAGAGACGGTGCGAAACAGCCACAAGCTGAACTTCGGCGCGGCGAAGCAAGCTGAGGAGGCCGCCGCCACCACTGCCCTGGTCCTTGATATCAGCCCTTTGGTCAGGCTTATTCGCGATCACTTCGCGGAGGCCACCCGAATTCGGATTGATGTTCCATCGGAAAGCTTGGTGTCCTTGGGGGAACCTTCCCACCGTCAGCTGGTGGAGCGGGTGGCGGCCTTTGCGCCCCTCTGGTGGGTGGCCGCCCTCGGTGCTGTGCTCTCCGTGCTCCTGGCGCTTGTTGCCACGCGTCGGCGTTCCCTGATGCTGGTTTTCCTCGGACTGGGAGGCTTGGCACTTGCTGCTCTCTGGACGGCCGGTGCGGATCTTGCAGGGGGAGTGATCGGCAACCTGTCCAGCGCAAACGGTGTGGCTGAACTGTTCAAACAGGAGTTCCTCACGGCAGCCAAAACAGGGTTTGGGGAATGGATTGTGATCGCGGCGGTGGCGTCGGGCGCAGTCTTTGTGGCAGGCGTCATAGGCTCCGTCCTGTCAGGGCGACGAGGGTCACGTTCGGCCAGCAGCTAAAGTCCGGCCCGATAGCAGGGAGGCAAAGTCCGGCCCGGTAGCATGGAGGAATGACCAGCACAGCAGTTTCCATTCCTATGCCCACGGTGCCCCGTAGACGCCGTTCCCCGGAAGAGGTTCAGGCAGCGGCGCCCGTCACGGGCCCCAAGAAGGTTCTGTTGGCGGCCCCCCGGGGTTATTGCGCCGGTGTGGACCGGGCCGTCATTGCTGTGGAGAAGGCCCTGGAGCATTACGGCCCTCCCGTCTACGTACGCAAGCAAATCGTCCACAACGTGCATGTGGTCAGCTCCCTGGAGGAACAAGGGGCGATCTTCGTCGAGGAGACAGATGAGGTCCCCGAAGGCGCGTTGGTGATCTTCTCCGCGCACGGCGTCTCGCCGGCAGTGGTGCAATCAGCCGAGGATCGTGGACTGCGCACCATTGATGCCACGTGCCCTCTGGTGACCAAAGTCCACAAGGAAGCTGTGCGCTTCGCCAAGGAAGATTACGACATCCTCCTCATAGGCCACGAGGGTCATGAGGAAGTCGAAGGAACAGCCGGCGAGGCACCGGAGCACATTCAGATCATCAACGGTCCCCACGAGGTAGACAAGGTCACCGTCCGCGATCCGGAGAAGACCATCTGGCTTTCCCAGACAACGCTGAGTGTGGACGAAACCATGGAGACTGTTCGCCTGCTCAAAGACCGGTTCCCCACGCTGCAGGATCCGCCCAGCGATGACATTTGCTACGCCACCACCAACCGGCAGGTGGCTATCAAGAAGATCGCACCACAGGCTGACCTCGTGATTGTTGTGGGTTCGGCCAACTCGTCCAACTCCGTGCGCTTGGTTGAAGTAGCCCTCGAATATGGTGCCAAGAGCTCGTACCGCGTGGACTTCGCCAATGAAGTGGACGAGTCGTGGTTCGAGGGCGTTGCCACCGTAGGTGTGACTTCGGGTGCGTCTGTTCCCGAGGTGCTCGTCAAGGATGTCCTGCGACTCTTGGCTGACTACGGTTACGGCGAGGTCCAGGAAGTGGTGACGGCAGAGGAAGACCTGCTTTTCTCGCTTCCCAAGGAACTGCGGGCCACCCTGAAGAAAGCCGGCGACGTCACACGCGCCCTAGGCGGCCGTGGAAACCGTCCGACGTCCTAGCAAATAGTTGGTATAGCTGGTCCGGGATGGGTTGGGTTCACCTTAGTGAACACAACCCATCCCGGACCAGACACCTTTAAGCCGGCTTTAGCTCAGGCGGCTGATTCGCGGTCTGGGCTGTCCTCATGGTCACGGGCGGAATCCAGCTGATCGCGGGAGTCGACAGAAAGAAGTTCCGGTGCTGCCAACGCGCGGGGAACAACTTCAACGGACATCGGCGCGGCAAGTCCGGCGTCGTCCATGGTGTTGAGCTTGCGCGCCGTCGGGAGCACCCGAGCCTCGAGCGTGCCCACCATGGCGTTGTAGCGATCCACGGATGTCTTCAATGAGCTTCCCAGCTTGCCGACGTTCTCACCCAGCGTGCCCATGCGTTCGTACAGTTGCTTGGCGAGCTCGAACAGCTCATGGGCGCTGTCGGTGAGGACGTCCTGTCGCCACGTGAAGGCCACGGACTTGAGGACCGCCAGCAGGGTGCCGGGCGACACCAAGACCACGTTCCTGGACAAAGCGTGTTCCAGCAGGGCGGGGTCGGCCTCAAGGGCAGACGCCAGAATGGACTCTGCCGGAAGGAAGCAGATCACCAGCTCGGGGGAGTTCCCAGGAATGTCCCAGTACTTCTTGGCCGCCAGGGCGTCGATGTGGGCCTTGAGAGCCTTTGCATGCTGTGCCAGCAGCGTCTTGGAGTCATGGTTGATGGCCGGACCCACAGCCTCACCGAAGGATCCGTCTCCGTGGAGTTGTTCCTGCGCAGCGAGGTAGGAAGCCAAGGGCACCTTGGCGTCCACCACCAGTTGCTTGCCACCGGGAAGCTGGACCACCAGGTCCGGACGCAGCGTGTTGTCGCCGCGTCCGGAATGAACCTGCTCGTGGAAGTCCACGTGCCGGAGCATTCCCGAGGCCTCCACCACCCTGCGGAGCTGAACCTCGCCCCACTGGCCGCGTGCGCTGTTGGAACGGAGTGCTGAGGCCAAGGCGTGCGTTGACCGCAAGAGCTGTTCGTCGGATGAACGCGCATCCTGCAATTGCTGGGCCAGTTGGCCGTATTGCTCCACCCTGTCCCGTTCGAGGAGCGACACCTGTTGCTGCACCGCCGTGAGCTTTTCGGCCACTGGAGCGAGCGCGCGCAGAACACTGCCATCGGAGTTCCTTGCTGCGCTCAGCTCGCGGTTCTGTGTAAACAAGAGCCGCCGCTCGGCGTCGGCTGCTGCCAGCTGTGCGGTCACCTCTGAAAGCCGCGACGAAACGGCGTCGAAGTCTTCTTCCAAGCCAGCGCCCCGGCGTCGGAAGACAACATAGCCGGCCGCGAGACCAACCGCGGCGCCAATCAGCAGCATGAGCAGGGCCAATACCAATCCAAATCCATCCATGTGGCAACCCTGTCACAGGGGTACGACAGTTTTAGCGAGGCTGCAGCCGCGGGCGTCGGTTGGGGGAGGGAACAACCGCGGACATGGTTCCAACGGGTAGAATCAATGCTCGTGGCTCTTACTATTGGCATCGTCGGACTGCCCAACGTCGGCAAATCAACTCTTTTCAACGCACTGACCCGCAATCAGGTGCTCGCTGCGAACTATCCGTTCGCTACCATCGAGCCCAACGTCGGAGTGGTCAACCTTCCTGATCCCCGTCTTGCGAAGCTGGCAGAGATCTTCGGTTCGCAGAAGTTGCTTCCCGCGCCCGTGTCCTTCGTGGACATTGCCGGCATCGTGAAGGGTGCATCCGAGGGCGAAGGCCTGGGCAACAAGTTCCTGGCCAACATCCGCGAAGCAGAGGCCATCGCACAGGTGGTCCGCGTATTTGACGATCCCGACGTCATCCACGTCGACGGCAAGGTTGACCCGCGCTCCGACATGGAGACCATCAACACCGAGCTGATCCTCGCCGACCTTCAGACCATCGAAAACGCGATCCCGCGTATCGAAAAAGAGGTCAAGATCAAGAAGCGCGAGGCCGCTGAGCTTGCCGCTATCAAGGCCGCCCAAGCAGTTCTGGAACGCGGTGACACCATCTTCTCCTCGATCAAGAGCGATAAGCTGGAGATGGGACACCTCAAAGAGCTGGGCCTTCTCACAGCCAAACCGTTCATCTACGTCTTCAACGCAGATGAAGGCATCCTCGGCGATCAGGAAAAGCAGGACGAACTGCGAGCCCTCGTTGCGCCGGCAGATGCCGTGTTCCTTGACGCCAAGCTCGAAGCCGACCTCGTGGAACTGGACGAGGAAGAAGCCCGCGAGATGCTGGAAATGAACGGCCAGAGCGAATCCGGCCTGGATCAGTTGGCACGTGTAGGTTTCCACACTCTTGGCCTGCAGACCTACCTCACGGCCGGTCCCAAGGAAACCCGCGCCTGGACCATCCGCCAGGGCGACACCGCGCCTCAGGCCGCCGGCGTGATCCACTCCGACTTCCAGCGTGGCTTCATCAAGGCCGAGGTTGTCTCCTTCGACGACCTCATCGACGCCGGTTCCATGGCCGAGGCAAAGTCCCGTGGCAAGGTTCGCATCGAAGGCAAAGAGTACGTGATGGCCGACGGCGACGTGGTGGAGTTCCGCTTCAACGTGTGATTATGGCGCTTTTCCCGCGTAAACACTGGACCTAGGCTTCAGCAGTCCGCACAGAGTCCGCAGAAATCCCGAGAGCTTCGTTCATCATCGCTCCAGCGGCGGACCTCGTGCGGTCTTCTGCTGTAGGCCATAGATGCGCATAAGTGTTCAGGGTTGTTGTCGCTTTAGAGTGCCCCAATGACCGCTGGACGGTCACGACATCGCAACCGGCTGCAATAAGCCCCGATGCGTAGAAGTGCCGAAGGTCATGCAGCGTGTATCCGGTGAGACCTGCCGCTTTGGCTGTCTTTCGCCACCAGTAGCCCACCGTGTTCTGATGTGGCGGGAGACCGCCGTCGCCAAGGAAAAGCCACTGAGCGTCACTGTGCACGCCGATCTGCTCCACGTGCATCGCGAGCAGCTGGACTAGGCCGTCAGGGATGTGAACGAGACGCTCCGAGCCGTATTTCGGGGGAGTGATATCCACTTTCCCTTTACCGGCCCGCTGAATCTGCCTTTGGACCTTCAGGGAGCGCCTTAGGAAATCGACATCAGTCAGCTGGATAGCTGCAGCTTCACCGAGGCGCAAGCCAGCGAATGCAGCCATGGCCAGGAACGGCCGGAACCACGGTTCGGCGGCCGTCAGCAAGGCACCCACTTCGGCGGGAGAAGGAATGGCCATGGCGTGCTCACTCTTCCGGGCCCGTGGAAGCGTTACCCCATCAGCCGGATCCGCGGCTAGCATCCGGTCATTCCGCGCACCCCGAAGCACTGAGCGCACGTTGTTGTAGCGCGTCTTCACAGTTCCCGGCGCCAGCCCGTCGACGGTCATCTTCTTCACCCACGCCTCAACGTGGGACCGCTTCAAATTCCTGAACTCAACGTCTCCGAACGTGCATGTGCGGACGGCCAGGCTCATGGCCTTGGCCGTGCCGGCCGCCCACAGCTGCCGCTGTGACCACTCTGCGAAGAAAGAGTTGAGCGTAACCTTCCCCGACTTGGGATCAACGTATGAGCCCGTGACAACGGATGTCGTTACCTCATCCAGCCAGCGCTGAGCGTCGAGCTTGCGGGCGAAGTGCTTAGCGTGCTCCTTGCCTGCGTCATCACGGTACCGGGCGCGCCAGCGGCCATCAGGCCTCTTCTGAATGTTTGCCATCTTCCATGTCCTCTCGGGTGGCTTCTGCGGCTATTTCCCCTATCTCGATCTCGACTTGGTCAAGTGTGCTCAGACTCAGCATTCGATCAGCGTTCGATAGCGTCTTGAGCATCGTCTCGCTGATCTTCTCTCGTCCCACACCATCGACCTCCTGGTGCAGCATTTGGGCAGCCACGTGAAGATGTGCTCTCTGATCCTCAAGTTCACGGACTGACCGGCGGAGTGCGGAGACCGCGTTTGAATAGTCATCCATGAAGTATCGAAGTCTCTGCCAGGAGTCGATCACGTCTTTTGGATCAAGGAGGTCCTGGAGCTTTCGGTTGAAAAGTTCCGCTAAGGCCATTGCTTCATCTAGGCGCACGGCTCGCGCGCCTTCCTCGGTTCTAGATACAGCGACTTGGCTGTATTTTGGCCACCCGGCGTCAACCATGCGCCGCGCAAGTTCAGATTGAGACCACCCAAAGGCTTCTCGGAAGCGCCTTAGGTTGGCCCCGAACAACGCAACTGGCGTATCTTCTCGCAATTCATCCATGTAGAGATACTCCCACAACAGTGTTGCACCGGCAAACATTTTCATCTATCGTCATTCGTGTTGGGATAGCCCAACACTGACGTATAGGAGGACCGATGGAAGCCGTAAAGGCCATGAAGCTTCTCAGCACCAGCGAAGTGTCAGGACTGACCGGGGTGCCGGAAAACACGCTCCGCTACTACCGCCACAAAGGTCTAGGCCCCAAGTTTGGCAAGCTGGCCGGTAGCCGCGTCGTTTACAAGGAGTCAGACGTACTGGAGTGGGTGGAAGACGCATTCAAGAAGGAGAAGAGCGCATGAGCGGTTGCAACTGTGAATGGCTAGGGAACTGCTCCTGCGAAGGGCCGCCGGTGCCGGCGATGACGCCGGCGAAAGCCTGCAAGGTTCGACTCAAGACAGAGAAAGGCCGTGACGCCTCACCAAAGTCCGTCACGGCCTCGGAACCCACCAACAGCTAATTAGGAGATTCTCTTGCCACACCTTACCAACTGGCCCGTCACAGTGCGAGAGCTCGGAAAACTTGCAGAGGCCGAAGGGAAGACCCTTTCGGACCTCTTCCAAGGACTTCTGGAGGAACTAGGTCCACCGCCGATGCCGCCTGCAGGGTTCAAGCCGGATCGCCATTCTGACGTTCGATGGCTCGGGCCTGAGGTCATGCATGAGCGGTGGATCATCACGTCCGTTTGGAACGCGGCCACGGACAGCCGATCCGTGGACGTTTGGCTGGCGGACCACACGGCCCCGAACTATGCCGAGCTGTCGGCCAAAGACGCCCTCGACCTGGTTGCCGCCCTCGCGACTGCAACCAGGAACTAAGGCACGAGAGGAACGGAGGCCACCAAATGGGAGCACAGAACGTCGCCAAGGTATTTGCCCACTGGGGAAGCCTCAGCCACCGGGAAGCACGCGCCCTGACGTTCATGGCCCTCATATCCCTTGACGCGGGCAACCCTCCTGTTTTCTTTGGCGGGTGGGAGGCCGTGGCCACCGCCATCGGGTACGACTGTGACGGTAATAGGGCAAGCGCCAAGGAACAGTATCGGAGAGCCGTTGCCGCCCTCGTTGCGGCTGGTGCCGTGGTTTCCAGTGGACAGGCCAAGTTGGGCGTCCGAGCCGAATACGCCTTGGCGCTGGATCCCGAATTCACATTTGTTCCCGCCGATAGTGGCCGCAACGGTCGGGGCATTGCTTGGTCCTCGATTCCTCGGGAGGGCTCGCGAGACAGTCGCGAATCAGCCGAGCGGGGCACCGAAACGGTGCCCCACATGGACCACCAAAAAAGTGCCCCACCCACCACCGAAAAGGTGCCCCACGTGCCCCACCCTGACGGTGGAGACTGGGGCACCGAAAAGGTGGCCTCTATGAGTACTGATGAGCCACTAGGAGGAATACCAGAGGAAGGACATAGAGGAAAAAAGCGCCAATCACCTTACGTAACTAAGGAACCAGCGCGCGCGAACGACTTCGGCGCACTTGATCAAGAGAAATCCATCGAGGCTGAAAAGGATAGGCAGTCTCGAGCGCTCCAAGCCCTGATAGCTGAATTTGAACAGAAAGAGGCATCATGAACCCACCTATAGAATCTCCGTCGATGTTTTGGACTTGCCCCGACTGTGGAGGTGCTTGGATCCGGAACTTCGTGTTCGATCATGATCCGGCTACGTGCAGGCTTCGGGATCGCGAGGACGCAACCCACCACGCTGACTATGAACGACTGAGTCACCGCTTCTCGCCGCTCACCCGCCAGGCAACGAGCACCGAGCTTGAGCTACTGGCTGTGTTCGCCGGTCCGCAAACCCCGACAGTCGCGGAGGTTGTCGTTGAGCAAATCGCGACTGGCATCCACTCAAGGACCATCGCCGGCGTAAACCCGGACTTACTCCTTGGCGGGGTCCAAGCATGAGCGAGCAACTGGGGCGGGCCGGGCACGACGCCCTAGCCAAGGAACGGTCTGCACGCAAAGCGGCCGAACGCGAAGCCGCCGAACTGCGAAAGTACCGGCGCAAGTTCTACGAAATGCGGAACAAAGCCGAACTCTGGGAATCCCGCGCCATCCGATACAGCAACAAGCTCAAAGAGCAGAACAACAACGCCTAGGAGGCACCCATGACCACACAAGTCAACACCCCCACTCCCGAAAGCAGCCCCGAGGGTGTCACTACTAATGACACCCCAGAAGGCGCCCAGCCCTCTCAGGACGGCCTCAGTACTGCTGAGGCCATCGACGACAGCAAGGGCGGCAACAAGCCAGGACAGGAGGCCGCCAAATATCGGCGCCAGCTGCGCGACACCGAGGCCGAGCGTGACACCCTCGCCGGATCCGTCGACTCGCTCCGAAAGCAGCTCATTGCCCAGAACATGCCGCACGGCAGCAAACTCAACGCTGACGCCCTATGGCTAGCTGGACAGAATGCCGCGGACCTCTTCACCAAAGAAGGCATCATCGACCAGGCGAAGCTGAAAGATGCCGTCAAGGAAACCCACCAAAAGGTCGGGCTGCGCTTTGGCTCCGATCCCGTGCCAGCATCTGGCACGGGTAGCCGTGAAGGCACGGGCGCAGATGGCCCGAGTTGGAGCAAGGTAATGAACAAAGCCAAGCGCTAGCGGGTTGTTTAGCTGGCACCCGGCTGTTAAAATTACAGCGATGTAGTTTTCTAGGCCGGGTGCCAGCTTCCACATCATGTAGCCCCAGGACGGGCAGCCGCTAAGGCAGGGCCTTACGGACAGCAAGACACTTCTCCCCGTAACTTCCGTCCTAGGAGCCCCAAATGACTTTTCTCGAAGCTGCTGCCGAAAGCCTCCTTCCCACCGAATACTCGGACTTGATCACCAAGCCCATCGCAGAGCGGGCGATTCCGTTCCAGGAATCCATTGCCACCGTGGTTACCACCACTTCCAAGGATCTTCAGATCCCGATCCTTCTTGAGGACGCGGGCGCCTCGTGGGTAGCCGAAGGCGCCGAAATTGCGCCGGATGATCCCTCCGTTGGTGAAATCACCGTCAAACCGTCCAAGGTCGCCGGCCTCACGATCATCTCCCGTGAGCTTGCCAATGATTCCAGCCCCTCCGCCCAGGAAATGGTTGGCCAAGGCCTGGCACGCTCCATCATCAGCCAGATCAACGCCGCCTTCCTCGGAAACCTTGCCGCCCCCGCACCCAAGGGCCTCGACTCCCTCGAAAACGTAACTGAGCTGACCGGCAACCTCGCCAACCTCGACATCTTCGCTGAAGCAATCGCCGCCGCCGAAGACGCAGGGGAAAACATCACCGGCTGGATCCTGAACCCCGCCCAGGCCGAAGCTCTTGCCATCCTCAAGGAAGCGACCGGGTCCAACAAGACGCTGCTCGAGAACCCGCGCATGCCCCTCGGTCGCCCGGCCACTGTCAGCAAGAAGGCAACCCCTGGTGTTATCTACGGCGTCGCGGCGCCACGGATCGTCACCGTCCTGCGCGAAGACGTCGAGGTAGCAGTCAACGACTCCACCTACTTCACCTCTGACCGGATCGCCATCCGCGCCACCATGCGTATTGGCTTCGGATTCCCCGACGAAGCTGCCATCACCAGGATCACGCTCACCGCGTAACCACAGACCGTGCGTCAACGTCACCCCCGCGTTCTTAAACTTTCTTACCCGGATCAGGGATCGATGGGCGGGTTTTCTCCTGAATCCCCGTCAGCCCACCCAGCGCACTACGAGTCCCGCCCTTTCCAACCGGCTGGGCGGGACTCACCCCACACTCACAAGTCCAGCATGTGGACACCACGGAAGGTTGCCGATGAGCCAGCGGACCCGAAAAGAGAAAATCCAGGCCATCACGGCGGCATACGACGCCGGCCAGGCATACTGCCCCTCCTGCGGTACCCCGCTCAACTACCACCGAGGCGGCCTCCCCAACTCCGCAACCTTCAACCCAACCACAGACACCATCACCTGCAGCCGGTGCAGCCAACGCTCCCTAATTTTGGGGAGCGCTCCGGACAACTTCCCAGAACCCTCTGACACTCCGTCTGGCATGTCCTTCACCGGGTCCACCCGAACTTTCAAAAAGGAGCACCAAATGGGACTCATCTACGGCTTGCCCGGCAAGCAACAGGCAGAACCAGCCAAAACCGAGAATTCTCCCACCACGTTCACGGGCGCGAGCAACGAAGTTGAGGACCAGGATGACTGATTACGTCTTCGAATCAGAGCTCCTTGCTGACCCGTTCACGTTCCAACGCGCAGCTAACTCCGCCATCACGGTTTATGACGCTAACGACGAGAGCGAGAGCACGCCGCTGTCGCTGAAGGACTTGAACGGGCTGCCTCTAACGAACCCGCTCACATCGAGCGCAGATGCTTTCGTGCCGCCGTTCGTGGCCACGTCCCCGCAGGTGAAGATGTCCGGCGGCGGGCTGAAGGTCATCAAGTCCAGCTTCCAAAGCGTGCGTGACGAAGCAGTGGCGGCGAGGCATGCAGCCCAAGACGCTCAAGCTGAGGCAGCTCAAGCCGGAGCTTCAGCCGCGGAAGCAGCCTCAGCAGCCCTAGCCGATGCAGTCAATGATGCGGAGTCCGCTGCGGCGGCAGCCGCCGCAGCTGCAGCGCTTGTCGGAGCCCCTGCTGACGCTGCCATTGCGGCAGCTGTCGCGGCCCTTGGAACAGCTACTCGGGCGGCGCTTGAGGCAACGATCGCCAGTGCCCTGACAACGCTCCCAGTGTCCGTAAGCGGGCCAGCCGTCCTAGCTACAATCGGCGATTCAGTAACGGCTGGTGGCCAAGGTGGAGGCATTCACTGGCACCAACTCGTATCCGACTACCTCCGCATCACCGTTTGGAATCCGTCCGTACCAGGGGAAGCACCCGCCGACATCGCTACAAGGCAAGGCGGGCTTGCGCCAGCACTCACGCTCGCCGGCGGAATGATCCCCGCGGACACATCGCCAGTCACCGTGAACACAGTCAGCCCAAGCACTGGATGGCGGAACCTTGCCGGAGCTGGATTCCAGAACATCGGTCACTTCCAAGGACGCCTATGCGGGATTCCTGGCACTCTTGCCCATGATCAAGCCACGGGAGCATGGACATTCACCCGTACAACGGCGGGAACAGCGACCGCATGCCCGAACGGTTCCCTCTTCTACACCCAGGAAGGCAAGGCCAACCGGGGCGCTATCCAAACCTTCTGGGCGGGCCGCAATGACCCCAACACTGCCAGAGTGCTCAGGGACACGGCCAGCATGGTTGGCTACCTCACCGAACCGAAACGCTTCCTAGTATTCGGCATTCTCACAACCGGCACCGAAACAATCGGCACAGCCGGGCACACGAATGTGACAGCGGCGAACAACGCCCTCGCAAGCGCCTACCCTGAGAACTACTTCGACATGCGCCGCTACTTGATCGATTACGGTCTAGCGCAACTTGGCCTCACCCCGACAGCGCAAGACAACATCGACATCACTGGGGACACCGTTCCCGCGACGCTCCGGGCAGACGGCACACACCCCAACGCACTTGGCCAGCAGGTCATCGCGCGCAAGGTAGCCCGCCTCCTGATCTCCAAGGGATGGGTGGACGCAACCGGAGCGGTCATCCCAGGCTTTGACGACACTCCCGCGCCGCCCACCGGCCCGACGGTGTTGTCGATGACCACCACCACATCGACAGCCACTATCCCATCCCCGGACGCCTTGAAAACCGCGGCAAACATCTCAGCCCGAGTCGTCGGAAACTATGACTCGCTTGTATCCAAGACCATCATGGGCAGATACAACACGACTGGCGACCAACGGTCCTGGCAGGTGATCACGCTCTCCGGCGGCAAGCTTCGCCTTCAGCTGTTTACGGCCGGCACAGCAACACCTGTCACAACCGTGGACTCCACCGTTGCCGCTACGACCACGGCAGGCGCGCTCCTCGGGATCCGGGTCGACTTCAACGCCGCAGCAGGATGGGTGGACTTCTACACCAGCACAGACGGCACAACGTGGACCCAACTCGGTGCACGGGTTACATACACCGGCATCACGGTCTTTGCAGGAACGGCACCATTCACCATCATGGGCGGCACGGGCAAGATCAGAACCATCAACCTGACCTCTGCTGACGGGGCAATCAGCTACGTCAGCGAAGACTTCACCGACAGTGCCGCACCTGGCTGGACTTTCACCAACGGCGCCGCACTGATCGAAGAGTGAACTCCGCACACAGCCTGAGGGGTATGCGCTCACTGCATACCCCTCAGGCGCATGGACGGCTGAAAGGAACAGCATGGCCACCAGCAGGACAGGCACATCAACATGGAAGCGCGTCTCACAGTCAGCCAAGAGGAACGCAAGGCGTGATGGTCAGGAGCGTTGCCCCTACTGCAAGGTCATCCTCAACTACGACGTCGGACTCTTACCAAACAGCGCTGAAGCAGACCACATCATTCCGCACTCCAAAGGCGGCCTCGATCGTATGTCGAATGTGGTCGTGATATGCCGTCGCTGCAATCAGTCCAAGGGCAACAGGACCACTCCCAAGCCCTCAGTAGTGCTCGCGGCCAAACCACTGCGAACAAGCCGTCAATGGTAGCTGTGAGCGTCCCCGAGGACCAGGGGAGGGTCCCCTCGGGTGCCCCATTGCGCGTCGTCCCCCTTGGTACAGCGAAAATATCCCCCCGAGATTCTCCCGCTGGGCTTCAATGGCCATTGGCGGCCATCCATGTAGGTAGGAATCGTCTCTGAATCGATGTGAAGGAAGTGCGCTGTGGCAGTTTTTGAGTTCACCATGACTGGCAGGATTGAAGTCGATGGGGATGACCTGGGTGTGGCTGTCGCAAACTCGTTCCGCACGCAGCCAAATGGCTTAGGTGAAATCGATGTTGAGTTCGGCTTCAAGTTCCGTGAGGATCCGGCATTCGCTTTGAAGGTGCTGCTTCAGCAGGGTGTTTTCCACGTTATGAACGAAAAGGCGCCGGGAGCATGGGAGGCGCTCAGCTTGGACGCCACGGTGGAGCGAACCGCTCCGTAATTCACTCTGATAGCTGGCGGAGCATCCGGGCTATGTTGTCCCGCCGTTCTTTCGTCCACGGTTCGGGCTTTTCTGGCGTGGCGATGATGGCTTGGTAGTGCTCTTCGGTGAATCGGTAGAGCCGGCCGATCTTGCTGTGCGGCCACTTGCCGGCGCTGCACATTCGGTAAACGGTGTCCACGGCGACATTCAGGCGGGCGGCCAGATCCGCGGCCGTTAACATTCGAGGCTCTTCCATGTGGCAAACAGTACGACTTCACTACTGTTGAAGCCATGACAACTCCAAAGCTCGCATACTCGTTCGAGGAAGCGGCTACAGCCATCGGCTACAGCGTTGACACCATTCGACGTGCTGTCCGAAGCCGCGAACTCGTTGCCCGCTACGCCAACTCCAAGCCGGTTATCCTTGCCGACGAACTCACCGACTGGCTGAAGGCGTTACCCACCGAGGCGCCAGGCGATCGGCCGTGACCGGAACAGTCTTCCGCACACCTGAAGAGGTAGCCCCAGAGTTGGGGATGACCAAGACGGAGCTCCGGCGCTACTGCCGGGAGTCCGGTCACTGCACCAGGCTCAGCAAGAACCGCATCATGCTGCACGCCGACGACGTCGCCAGCATCATCGATTGGGTCCGAGCAAGACGGGCGAAGAAGGACGAGTGGTGGACCGAGACCGCGCACGATCCGTTCGCTTAGTCCGCAAAAAGTCCGCAGCAGGTCCGCGCCACACCATCTTTGGCCGTCTTGGAGCAACGGAATTATCTATGAATTTCAACGGATTCAGAAGGTTTCGTCATGCCTCGTGTATATAAGGTACGTTCCGCTTCAACGTCTAACCCCATGAGCCGCGACCCGATCCCTCAAGCCGCAGGGGAAGGCCATCAGCACAACTCCGGCACCGGTGAAGCAACTGGTGAGGCCCCACCGGGCGCGAGTGTGAATGGAAGTACCCTTCCAGCGGTGACCAGGATGCCTCCAGCTCACTGGTCGTTCTGGTCGTACCTCTGGCGGTATTCCCTGCGCATAGGCCTTCCGGTTATTGCCTTGGGAATGTTCTTTGGGTACTTGGACAGCACAGGCTACGAATTACCTACGGATCCGGAGATGGTAGCCAACATAGCCGTCTTTGGCGTCATGTTCGGGGGCCTTAGCCAGATCATTGCATTCGTTGTTGCCTTGGCTGCTTTCATCATTGAGGGGCCTGCCCGTAGGCAGTGGGCTGCTTACCGGGGAGCGGGTTGGACCACCTCGCAGTGTCGGTCCGCCTACTCGCTCCACAAGCGGGAGGCGGCCGCCCTCAGGCTCGATTCACGCCTACGTGAGCTCGGGCTAGCCCCTGTCCAGCCCCAGGCTGCTCTGACGCCTTCGCCGCAAAAGAACCTCTCTAAAATGGATCGGTTGTGGGCTTGGCTTGCCATTCCTCTGTGTGCATTCCTGGTCTTCGTCCTGGTGGGTCCCTGGTTGGACACGAAAGACGTCCAGACCCTTCAGTGCGAGGTGGTGTCGGCGGAGCCGGGAACCAACTCAGGCGGAACGCGAGGGGGAGCCTCTACAGCCTCAGTCTTGGTGAAGACATCGAATTGCGGGACGTTGGGGATATCCCGGGGCGTTAGCTTCGACAACCGGGACGAAGTCGCCTCGAGTTTCACGATCGGTGCGACGTATGGCTTCGACGTTGGGTGGTACAGCCGCACGTTCTTCAAGAACAACATTCAATCAGTGCGTGCGTATCGGCTCATTGCGTAGAAGTTCGACAAAGCACGATGTCGAAGGGCTCCGGTTCAACAGAACCGGGGTCCTTTTTTCGCGCCAAAATCGTCCTGTCCTGCTGTCAGACAGCGAATATTACCACCGGGTAGCGTTTGACTTGAAATCCCTGACAATTTAGGCATCTGGAGGTTGCGGAACGGTTACAGTTTGGCCAGCAAGTCCCAACATCCGGACACAATGTGGGTAGGCTTACACACACATGTAGGCAACGTCACAGTAGGAAACTGTGCCTTTGCCTGGGGGAAATCACGAATTTTCCCTGCTCAACTCCACGACACATAGGAGGCGGAATGCGTTTCTCGCGCACTTCCAAAGCTCTAGGCGTAGCGGCGATCATCGCCCTCGCAGCTACCGGTTGCGGTGGCGGCGGCAGCAACGACTCCGGTACATCTGCGGGTGACCCGAACAAGGTCATCATTGCCGACGGCTCGGAGCCGCAGCGTCCGCTGATGCCGGCCGATATCAACGAGGTTGGCGGCGGAAAGATTGCAACTCTGATCTTCTCCGGCCTTGTCAGCTATGACCCGTCCGGAAAGCCGGTAAACGAGCTGGCGGAGTCCATTGAGGCGCCCGACGCACAGAACTTCACCATCAAGATCAAGAAGGACCAGAAGTTCACCAACGGTGACGCCATCACGGCTAAGACGTTCGTGGACTCTTGGAACTACGGTGCAGCAGCAAAGAACGCGCAATTGAGCGCCACCTTCTTTGAGAGCATCAAGGGTTACGACGAAGCAAGTGCAGAGGGTTCCACTGTGGACACGTTGTCCGGCCTCAAGGTCGTCGACGACACCACGTTCACCGTTGAACTCAAGCAGCCGGAATCTGACTGGCCGCTGCGTCTCGGTTACACGGCGTTCATGCCGGTCCCGGCGGCGGCACTCGCAGACCCCAAGACCTACGGCGAAAAGCCGGTAGGCAACGGCCCGTACAAGATGGCGGAAAACGGTTGGCAGCACAACGTGCAGATCCAGCTCGTCCCCAACCCGGACTACAACGGTCCTCGTAAGGCAAAGAACGGTGGCGTGACGTTCAAGATCTTCCAGAACGATGACGCCGCATACCAGGATCTCCTGTCCAACAATCTGGACATCCTGCAGGTCATCCCCACCAGCGCGCTGAAGAACTTCAAGTCTGACCTTGGCGACCGCTTCATCGAGAAGCCCTACGCCGGTAACCAGACCATCGCCATTCCGGAATACCTCCCGGAGTGGAGCGGAGAAGCCGGCAAGCTCCGTCGCCAGGCAATCTCCATGGCCATCAACCGGGAAGAGATCACCAAGGTGATCTTCAGCGGCGGCCGCCAGCCTGCCAAGGACTTCACTGCTCCCGTCCTGGACGGCTACAGCGACAGCATCCCGGGCTCGGACAACCTGAACTTCGACGCCACCAAGGCCAAGGAACTCTGGGCCAAGGCAGACGCCATCCAGAAGTGGGATCCGAACACTGCCTTCACCATTGCGTACAACGCTGACAAGGGCGGTCACAAGGCTTGGGTTGAGGCTCTTACCAACCAGCTGAAGAACAACCTCGGCATCAAGGCAGAGGGACTTCCGTTCGCAACGTTCAAGGAAGCCCGCGATCTTGCTACGACCGGCAAGTTGACTGGTGCAATCCGCGCCGGTTGGCAGGCAGACTACCCGTCGCTGTACAACTTCCTCGGCCCGATCTACAAGACCGGCGCTGGCTCGAACGACGCCCGCTATGAGAACCCGACGTTCGACAAGGCCATTTCCGATGGACTGTCCGCACCGTCCGTGGCTGAAGGCAACAAGGCCATGAACAAGGCCCAGGAAATCCTGCTGCAGGACCTGCCGGCTATTCCGCTGTGGTACCAGGTATCACAGGGTGGCTGGAGCACAGGCGTCACGAATGTTGACTACGGTTGGGACGGCGTCCCGCTGTACTACAACATCACTGGCAAGTAACCGCGAAACGGCGGCGGAGGTGCTCAGCTGAGTGCTTCCGCCGCCGTATCACGTTGCAAATCAATGACGCCCAACTCCGGTTGGGCGTCCTTGTGCAGACCTTCGCTTGCCTTGGCTTGGAACGTTTGCACATCAGACGAAAAGGTTCTTCGATGAACAACTCCGCTGCACCCATGGACAGGGTGCCTGCTGATCGGGGTGTGATGCGCTGATGGCGACATACATCCTCAAACGCTTCCTCCAGTTGATCCCCGTTTTCCTTGGGGCCACGCTGCTGGTCTACTTCCTGGTGTTCAGCCTTCCTGGCGACCCCATTGCCGCACTGTTCGGCGACAAGCCTGTCAATGAGGCTGTTGCTGCAAAGCTGAGGGCTCAGTACAACCTGGACCAGCCCTTCATCATCCAGTACCTGCTCTATCTCAAGAGCATCTTCACGTTCGACCTCGGCCAGGACTTCTCCGGCCGCCCCATTGCCGCCGTCCTCGGCGAGGTATTTCCTGTGACGGCCCGCCTTGCAGTGATGGCTTTGATCTTTGAAGCAGTCTTCGGCATTGCTTTCGGGCTCATTGCCGGTCTGCGCAAGGGCAAGCTCTTTGACGGAACCGTTTTGATCGCCTCCCTGATCGTTATCGGTATCCCGATCTTCGTCCTTGGCTTCATACTCCAGTTCTTCATCGGTGTGCAGTTGGGGTGGGCGAAACCAACTGTCAGTGCGGCCGCAACCGTGCAGGATTTGATCCTGCCGGCAATCGTCCTTGGGTTGGCTTCCTTCGCGTATGTTCTCCGCTTGACCCGGACCAGCGTCATAGAGAACATGAACGCCGATTATGTCCGGACAGCGACGGCTAAGGGACTGTCCCGCTTCAGGGTTGTCAACGTCCACATTCTGCGTAACTCCCTTATTCCGGTGGTGACATTCCTGGGCGCAGACTTGGGCACGCTGATGGGTGGCGCGATCGTCACGGAAGGCATCTTCAACGTTCCCGGCGTGGGCAACAGGCTCTATCGTGCCGTCTTGTCGGGTGAGGGACCCACGGTGGTCTCCATTGTCACGGTGTTGGTTTTGATCTATTGCCTCTCCAACTTGCTTGTTGACCTCCTATACGCCTGGCTTGACCCGAGGATCCGCTATGACTCCTGAAAGTAACCTGACCGGGCAGCACACCGCCCGCCGACACATCGAGCACTTTGTTGCCGACCTTGACGAGACGCCGCTTCAGGCCACGGACAAGGTCAAGGAAGACAGCGCTCCTTCAAGCCTGTGGGGTGAGGCTTGGAAGAACCTTCGCAAGCAGCCGTTGTTCATCATCTCGGCTGTGATGATTCTGGCCGTTGTAGTGGTATCCCTGTTCCCGGGCCTGTTCTCACAGATCGATCCGTCCTCTGAGGCGTGCCAGTTGGCCAACTCGGATGGTGGACCAACGAGCGGACACCCGCTTGGTTTTACCCAGCAAGGTTGCGACGTTTACGCCCGCGTTATTTTTGGTACCCGCTCGTCAGTGACGGTGGGTCTCTTCACTACCATCGGCGTGGTTCTGTTCGGCGGCGTTGTGGGTGCCCTTGCCGGCTACTACGGTGGCTGGGCTGATGCCCTGCTGGCCCGCCTGACGGACATCTTCTTCGCATTGCCCCTGATCCTGGGCGCGATCGTCATGATGCAGCTTCCCGTGTTCCGCGCCAACCGCACGGTGTGGACCTTGGTGTTGATCCTGATTGTCTTTGGCTGGCCCCAAATCGCGCGAATCACCAGAGGCGCTGTGATTGAGGTCAGGAATGCTGACTTTGTCATGGCGGCCAGGTCCTTGGGCGTTTCACGTTTCCGCTCACTGCTGCGCCACGTATTGCCGAACTCGCTCGCGCCGATCATCGTCGTGGCCACGATCTCCCTGGGCACCTTCATCGTCGCAGAATCAACCCTCTCCTTCCTTGGTATTGGGCTGCCGCCGAGTGTCATGTCCTGGGGCAATGACATCCAGGCCGCTCAGGCATCATTGCGATCCAACCCGATGCCCTTGCTCTACCCGGCCATTGCTCTCTCCATAACAGTCTTGAGCTTCATCATGCTGGGCGATGCCCTCAGGGATGCCCTGGACCCCAAGGCGCGTAAACGATGAAAGGCGAAGCCATGAACTCTTCAGTTCACATCCAGGAAGAAGTCGCTGGCTCGGAGCGTCCGCTGCTGGAGATCAAGAATCTCGCGATCAACTTCACCACCAGTAATGGTGAGGTCAATGCTGTGAGGAACGCCCACCTCACGGTCATGCCTGGGGAAACTGTGGCGATTGTGGGGGAGTCAGGCTCAGGGAAATCGACGTCAGCCCTGGCGGCCATCGGGCTGCTTCCCGGGAATGGACGAGTTGCCGGCGGCGAAATTCTGTTTGACGGCGAAGACATTGCCCATGCCAGCGAGAAGCGGATGATCGAGCTTCGCGGCAATTCCATTGGGATGGTTCCGCAGGATCCCATGTCCAACCTGAACCCCGTCTGGAAGATCGGATTCCAGGTCAAGGAGACGTTGAAAGCGAACGGGCTTCCTTCCGGACCCGAGGACGTGGCCAAGGTGCTTTCCGAAGCCGGTCTGCCCGACGCCACCCGCCGCGCCAAACAGTACCCCCACGAGTTCTCCGGAGGTATGCGCCAGCGCGCGCTCATTGCGATTGGGCTTTCGTGCCAGCCGCGCCTCCTGATCGCGGATGAGCCGACTTCTGCCCTTGATGTTACGGTCCAGCGGCAAATTCTGGATCACTTGGACAAGATGACCTCCGAGCTGGGAACGGCTGTGTTGCTCATTACCCACGATCTCGGCCTCGCAGCTGAGCGCGCGGACAAGGTAGTTGTCATGTACAAGGGCCAGGTTGTGGAGTCCGGCCCGTCTCTGGAACTTCTCCGTAACCCCCGGCACCCCTACACTAAGCGGCTGGTTGCTTCGGCGCCGTCCCTGGCGTCACGTCGTATCCAGGTTGCCAAGGAGCAGGGTATCGAGTCGGAGGAGCTGCTGGCTCCTGTTGAGCCCGTCGTCGTCGAGACGGCTCTGCCGGAGGAGGTCCTGAAGGTCCAGGACCTGACCAAGGTCTTCAAGCTTCGTGGAGGAATTGGCAAGTCCACAGACTTCACCGCCGTGGATTCCGTGTCTTTTGCTGTCAAGCGTGGAACCACCACGGCGATTGTTGGCGAGTCGGGATCCGGCAAGTCCACAGTGGCACAAATGGTCCTCAACTTGCTGGAACCGACGTCTGGAAAGATCATCTTTGACGGCGTGGACACGTCCACGCTCGGCAGCAAGGATCTGTTCAAGTTCCGTCGCCGGGTTCAGCCGATCTTCCAGGACCCGTATGGTTCCCTCGACCCGATGTACAACATCTTCCGCACCATTGAAGAGCCGTTGAGGACCCACAAGATTGGCAACAAGGCCAGTCGTGAGAAGAAAGTACGCGAGCTTCTGGACCAGGTGGCGCTGCCGCAGTCCACCATGCGCCGTTACCCCAACGAACTCTCCGGTGGCCAGCGCCAGCGCATTGCCATTGCGCGTGCCTTGGCCTTGGATCCGGAAGTCATCATTTGTGATGAAGCGGTCTCCGCACTGGACGTCCTCGTTCAGGCCCAGGTGCTGAACCTCTTGGCTGACCTGCAGGACAACCTCGGCCTGACGTACCTGTTCATCACCCACGACCTTGCGGTGGTGCGGCAGATTGCGGATCACGTCTGCGTCATGCAGAAGGGCAAGCTTGTGGAGACTGGCAGCACGGATGACGTGTTCGACAACCCGAGGGAGGCCTACACGCAGGCACTTCTGGACGCCATCCCGGGTGGTTCACTGCTGTTGCCCCCAGAGGTGGCCTGACCGGCGTCGTAAGTTTCATCAGCCGGTCAGCAACAGAGCCGGTGGTTCCCCGGAAGGGAACCACCGGCTCTTGCCGTTAACTTCGTGTTGTGAGGCCTGCTGCGCACGTCATAAAGCTCGCGAAGCGTGCAGAGCGGGCCGCGCAACGCGCAACTACGTATTGTGAGGCCTGCTCTGCGCGCAAAAGGGCTCACGAAGCGTGCAGAGCGGGCCCCGCAACGCGCGCTCTACTGCGCAGGTGCAGATTCAGGTGCAGATTCCGGTGCGGAGGCGGCGCTGTCCCGGCGTGCCGTGAGGCCAAGCGCAGTGAATTCGTGAGCCAGGGCGGCGCCCAGCTTTGCATGCCCGGCCGGCTTCAAGTGCACGCCATCTTGGAGATCCACAATCGCGTTGTAGCGGGTGAGCCAATCGCCCGCGCTGACGAACGGTATGGCGTGCTTGGCGGCGATGCGGCCCAGGAGGGCATCTATTTCCGTGCGGCGTCCGCCTCCGTTGCTCACGCCCCTGGCAAGGGTTCCAATCATGGCCAGCGTGGTGCCGGGGTAGCGCTTCTTCAGGGCGGCGAGAAGCCGCTCGGCGTTGCTGGTGATCTGGGCGTCGGTGGCACGTTGTGTGGCGTCGTTGCCGCCACCTTGGATCACGATCAGCGGCGGGTCGCCGAAGGGCAGCACCCAGTCGCCGCGTTGCAACGCATCGATGTAGTTTCCTGTCTTGCCATTGCTGGCCACGTACCCGGTGCCGCCCATGCCTACGACGTGCAGTTTGTAGCCCATGGCTGCGATGCCCTGCTGCGGCCAGGAGTCCTTCGGCATTGACTGGGAGTCGCCGATGAGTACCGCCGTGTGGCGCACGTCTGCGAGAACCACTTCGCTGCGGTTGTTCGCGGGGTTTTTGTACAGCGAGCCCACGGGTAGGTTCAGCGAGCTGGGGGCCGGGGCGATCCTGAGCGGTTTATCCGCGGCCGATGTCTGCGCGGGCCCGGGCGCGGTTGAGCCAGAGGGGGCGCTGATTGGTGCTGGGCTTGGTCCGCAGCCCACCGAAAGAACGCCGATGGCGATCAATGGTGCGAGCAGGCGGAACACGGCCGGAGCGTTTCGCATCGTTGTTCTCCACATGGCACTGGTTCTGCAGCCCATCATGGTGCACGGGGCATGGAAAATCCAGCATCTGGACTTGCGTTTACGTAACAACTCGAAAGTGTGAGCAGCGCCACATTGAAGCACTGAATCGCTTGCTTTTTAGGCTGAGAAATGCAACTGCGTTTAGACTGGATGCAGGTGCCCTGTGTCCCGGGGTCTTTTCGCTGTGTGTTCCGATCAAGTCGATCAGGTATGCGCGCGGATACAAACAGCTGACTTCACCACTGAAACGAGTCATTAACGCATGTCTGAAACCATCACCAACACTGCGTCGCGGAGCGATCTGCGCAACGTCGCGATCGTCGCACACGTTGACCACGGCAAGACCACCCTGGTCGACGCCATGCTCAAGCAGACCAACTCCTTCGCTTCCCATGGTGAGGTTGAGGACCGTGTCATGGACTCCGGTGACCTGGAGCGCGAAAAGGGCATTACCATCCTCGCGAAGAACACCACGGTTGCCTACAACGGCCCGTCGTCCAACGGCGAGACCATCACCATTAACGTCATCGACACTCCTGGCCACGCCGACTTCGGTGGCGAGGTAGAGCGCGGTCTCTCCATGGTTGACGGCGTCGTCCTTCTGGTCGACTCCTCCGAGGGCCCCCTGCCCCAGACTCGCTTCGTGCTCCGCAAGGCCCTTGCCGCGCACCTCCCGGTCATCCTCCTGGTCAACAAGACCGACCGTCCCGACGCCCGCATCGACGAAGTTGTCCACGAGTCCATGGACCTGCTCCTGGGCCTCGCTTCGGACCTCGCCGACGAAGTTCCGGACCTGGACCTGGACAAGGTCCTCGAAGTTCCCGTCGTCTACGCCGCTGCAAAGGTTGGCCGTGCGTCCCTGGACCAGCCGGACAACGGCTCGGCTCCGGAGAACGAGGACCTCGAGCCCCTCTTCAAGACCATCATCGAGCACATCCCCGCTCCGACGTACAACCCGGACGGCGTGCTGCAGGCACACGTGACCAACTTGGACGCATCGCCGTTCCTTGGCCGCCTCGCCCTGCTCCGTATCTACAACGGCACCCTCCGCAAGGGCCAGACCGTGGCCTGGGCGCGCGCCAACGGTGAGCTCAAGAACGTCAAGATCACCGAACTGCTGGCCACCAAGGCTCTGACCCGTGTACCTGCCGAGTCCGCCGGCCCGGGTGAAATCGTTGCCGTCGCCGGCATCGAGGACATCACCATCGGTGAAACCCTCACGGACGCCGAGAACCCGCAGCCGCTGCCGCTGATCACTGTGGACGATCCCGCGATCTCCATGACCATCGGTATCAACACTTCGCCGCTGGCCGGCAAGGTCAAGGGCGCCAAGGTCACCGCCCGCCAGGTGAAGGATCGCCTGGACAAGGAACTGATCGGTAACGTCTCCATCAAGGTCCTCCCCACCGAGCGTCCCGACGCTTGGGAAGTCCAGGGACGTGGTGAGCTCGCGCTGGCCATCCTGGTTGAGCAGATGCGTCGCGAAGGCTTCGAGCTGACCGTGGGCAAGCCTCAGGTTGTCACCAAGACCATCGACGGCAAGATCCACGAGCCGATGGAGCACATGACCATCGACGTGCCGGAAGAGTACCTCGGCTCCGTCACCCAGCTCATGGCTGCCCGTAAGGGCCGCATGACCAACATGGCCAACCACGGTACGGGCTGGTGCCGCATGGAATTCATCGTGCCTGCACGTGGCCTGATCGGCTTCCGCACCAAGTTCCTCACGGACACCCGCGGCGCCGGTATCGCAGCTTCCATCTCCGAAGGCTACGAGCCGTGGGCCGGCCCCATCGAATACCGCACCAACGGTTCCATGATCGCCGACCGCGCCGGTGTTGTTACGCCGTTCGCCATGATCAACCTGCAGGAACGTGGTTCCTTCTTCGTGAAGCCCACCTCCGAGGTTTACGAAGGCATGATCGTGGGCGAGAACTCCCGCGCGGATGACATGGATGTGAACATCACCAAGGAAAAGAAGCTCACCAACATGCGTGCAGCTTCCTCTGACTCCTTCGAGAACCTGACGCCGCCGCGCGATCTCACCCTCGAAGAGTCCCTCGAATTCGCCCGTGAGGACGAATGCGTTGAGGTTACGCCGGAAGATATCCGTATCCGCAAGGTCATCCTGGACTCCAACGAGCGCGCCAAGGCCAACCGCGCCCGCGCCAAGTCCTAGCCTGTACTGGTCTGAACCAGTCAGGAACAGCTGAATGAAGAGAAGAGTCGCCGGTTCGGTCCGTGGCATTGCCACGGCCGTGCCGGCGGCTCTTTTCGTCGCCTTGGCCGGTACGGTTTTGCACCGGCAGACCTTGCTTTGGTCCGGGGTGGAGATCTCATGGGGCGTGGCCGCTGCGCTGCTGCTGCTTGCCTCTGTGCAGTTGTGGCTCGCTTCGTGGTCCCGCTCGGTAGTACCGACGGCGGTGGCAGGCGTGGTGAGCTATGCCGCCGTCGGCTTCCTGTCCTCAGCCGGTGCGGCCAAGCAGTTGATACTTGGTGACGCGGTGGGCAACGTGTGGGTCTTCGGCATCGGCGTAGTGACGTTAATCATGCTTATGGCTGTTAAACCGCTGGTTGTTAGTCGGATGCGACGCGGGCGGACTGACGCCGCGGCGGTGGCGGGGGAACCTCTTTCGCCGCGATAACCATTGCCAACGGAATTTCGACGTCGGCAGTACGGGTCCGTACGGTACAGGAACCTTCCGTGGTTCCCACCAGATAGCCCAAGGCGTCCGTCAACCCGTCCTCGATCCGGTAGCGGACCACCACCCGGATGCCTGGTTCTGCGTCGAGAAGGAATTGTCGGGGCGGCAAATTCGGGGGAGTCACCGTTTCATACTAAGACGCGGGCTAGGTTGGCGTCAGCGCACTGTTGGATAATAGGCTCGGAAGTTGAGTGCCCGGCATGATGCCGGCCGTATTACCCCGGCTATCGCCGGGACAAACCGTGGAGAGGTCTGGGACGTGACGTACGTAATCGCGCAGCCGTGTGTAGATGTCAAGGACAAGGCATGTATTGAAGAATGCCCTGTCGACTGCATTTACGAAGGTGAGCGTTCCCTCTACATCCACCCCGATGAATGTGTCGACTGTGGTGCCTGCGAACCCGTGTGCCCGGTTGAGGCCATCTACTACGAGGATGACACCCCGGAGGAGTGGGCCGACTACTACAAGGCCAACGTGGAGTTCTTTGACGATCTCGGTTCCCCGGGCGGTGCCGCCAAGATCGGCAACACGGGCAAGGATCACCCGTACATCGCCGCGCTGCCCCCGCAGAACCAAGACCACTAGGCGGTAGTTTCTTTGATTTCCGCGGCGCCGGCTTTCGGCCTGAACCTGCCTGACTACCCCTGGGAGGCCATGGCGCCGTATGTTGCCACGGCCGCCAAGCATCCCGGCGGTGCAGTGAATCTCTCTATCGGAACGCCGGTGGACCCCACCCCCGGGCTGATCCGTGAGGCTCTGGCCAACGCTGCCGACGCCCACGGCTATCCCACGGTTCACGGTACGGAAGCCTTGCGGCAGGCCGTTGTGGACTGGTTCGCCGGTCGTCGCGGCGTCCCGGGGCTGGATCCCAAGGACGTCATGCCGACGGTGGGTTCAAAGGAGCTGGTGGCTTGGTTGCCGTTCCTGTTGGGTTTGAGCGCCGGGGACGTCGTTGTGCGTCCCACCGTCGCGTACCCGACCTACGACATCGGAGCCTCACTGGCAGGTGCCACTGCCGTTGCAGCTGACGACCTGGATGAACTCGATCCAGCCACCCGCGCTAAAGTGCGCTTGATCTGGATCAACTCACCGGGCAATCCCACGGGCAGCGTCCGGGACGTTGAGTCACTCCAAAGGATCGTAGCTCAGGCCCGTGAGCTCGGAGCGGTCGTGGCCTCTGACGAGTGCTACGCGGAGCTGGGCTGGGGCGAATGGGATGCCCAGCGCGGCGGGGAAGCCGTCCCCAGCATCCTGGATCCCCGGGTTACCGGTGGTTCCACGGATGGCCTGCTGTGTGTCTACTCGCTCAGCAAGCAGTCGAACCTTGCCGGGTACCGTGCCGCGTTCGTGGCCGGAGATTCGGCGATCATGGCGAATCTGGTCAACAGCCGCAAACATGCGGGCATGATCGTTCCCTACCCTGTGCAAGAAGCCATGCGTGTTGCGCTGGGAGATGTCGGCCATGTCCTGGCCCAGAAGGACCTGTACCGGGGGCGACGCGAGAGGATCGTGCCGGCGCTTGAAAAGTTCGGGCTGACAATCCACGAATCCAAAGCGGGACTCTACCTCTGGTCCACGGCCGGCGAAGCCACCTGGGATACGGTGGCGCGGTTCGCTGAACTTGGCATCGTGGTGGGCCCGGGCGTTTTCTACGGCGATGCCGGCAACGGATTCATCCGGGTGGCCCTCACCGGAAGCGACGAGCGAATTGATGCCGCCGTTGAACGGCTCACCACAGCCTCATAACAATGCTGTGACTTGCACCACTAATAGCGTCATTCCGCCAGTAACCGGACGGCACGGATTAGTTCCGTAGGGTTACTGGCGGTAACTTTTTAACTGACTATCAATGGTGGCCTTCACTAAGAAAGCACTTCGGTCGTTGGAGCCCTGCAACAGTAGGGTCGAAGGCGGCGGCACCAGAAGTTGGTTGGACAAGCGTTCGATAGAGGCCCAAAGGCCTCATGAAGGGGACTCCATGACTGAGACCACCAGCGCGACACTGCGCCATGCCGGCGGCGAACTCGAACTGCCGCGCATCAAGGTTGTAGAAGGAAACGAAGGTTATGACGTTTCCAAGCTGCTGAAGCAGACGGGCGCCGTTGCCTATGACCCCGGCTTCATGAACACAGCGGCCACCACCTCGGCCATCACCTACATCGACGGCGACGCAGGTGTCCTGCGCTACCGCGGTTACCCCATCGAGCAGCTCGCGCAGCACTCGAGCTTCCTCGAGGTTTCCTACCTGCTGATCTACGGCAACCTCCCCACTCCCACGGAGCTGGAGGAGTTCGATCAGCGCATCCGTCGCCACACGCTCCTGCACGAAGAGCTCAAGGGCTTCTTCGGCGGATTCCCGCGCGACGCCCACCCCATGCCGGTTCTCTCCTCGGCTGTTTCGGCGCTGTCCACGTTCTACCAGGACTCGCTGGATCCCTTCAACGCGGAGCACGTGGAAGTTTCCACCATCCGCCTCATGGCCAAGCTGCCGGTTATCGCTGCCTATGCGCACAAGAAGTCCATCGGCCAGCCGATGCTCTACCCGGACAACTCCATGAACCTTGTGGAGAACTTCCTGCGCCTTAGCTTCGGCCTTCCCGCCGAGCAGTACGAAATGGACCCGGTGGTCGTCAAGGCCCTCGACCTCCTGCTCATCCTTCACGCCGATCACGAGCAGAACTGTTCCACGTCCACCGTGCGACTGGTGGGCTCGTCCAACGCGAACCTCTTCGCGTCGGTGTCCGCCGGCATCAACGCCCTCTTCGGCCCGGCGCACGGTGGTGCCAACGAGGCCGTACTGAAGATGCTCCGCCAGATCCAGGCCGACGGCATCAAGCCCGAGGACTACATGGAGAAGGTCAAGAACAAGGAAGACGGCGTCCGCCTCATGGGCTTCGGACACCGCGTCTACAAGAACTACGATCCCCGCGCCAAGATCATCAAGGCAACGGCACACGAAGTTCTGGGCAAGCTTGGCGGCAACGACGAACTGCTGGACATCGCCATGCGCCTTGAAGAGAAGGCACTGGCCGATGACTACTTCATCCAGCGCAAGCTGTACCCGAACGTCGACTTCTACACCGGCCTCATCTACAAGGCCATGGGCTTCCCGGAGAAGATGTTCACCGTCCTCTTCGCCATTGGACGCCTCCCGGGCTGGATTGCCCAGTGGCGCGAAATGATCAACGACCCCCAGACGAAGATCGGCCGCCCGCGGCAGCTCTACACAGGGGAGCCGGAGCGCAACTACCCGGCCAACTGATACGGCAACAGCGTCAATAACGACGGCGGCCGCCCACCTCGCGAGGTGGGCGGCCGCCGTCGTTGCTTGCCGTGTTTGCGGCGGATTAGGCGTTGCTCGCCGCGGCAGGCTCGGCAGCGTTGTAGCCGTAAGGGTTGTTCTTCTGCCAGCGCCAGTGGTCCTCGCACATCTGGTCCACGGTCTTGGTGGTGGACCATCCAAGGTCAGCGAGGGCGGACGAAGCGTCGGCCCAGAAGGCGGGGAGATCGCCGGCGCGGCGGCCGGTGATCTCGTACGGAATGGGCTGGCCCACGGCCTTCTCGAAGGAGCGCAGTACTTCGAGAACGGACGAACCGCGGCCGGAGCCAAGGTTCCAGCGGCGGACGCCGGCGCGCTCGGCGATGTAGTTCAGGGCTGCTACGTGGCCGTCTGCCAAGTCCACTACGTGGATGTAGTCACGCTGGGCGGTGCCATCGGGGGTGTCGTAGTCGCCACCAAAGACCATGAGCTTCTCGCGGCGTCCCACGGCTACCTGTGCGATGAAGGGGACAAGGTTGTTCGGGATGCCTTGGGGGTCCTCGCCGATGCGGCCGGACGGGTGTGCGCCCACGGGGTTGAAATAGCGCAGCAGTGCGATATGCCAGCGGTCATCGGCGTTGCCCAGGTCCGAGAGGATGTCCTCGATCTGTTCCTTGGTGCGGCCGTACGGGTTATTGGCGCCGATTTCCATCTTCTCGATGTAGGGGATCGGGTTGTGCTCGCCGTACACGGTGGCTGAGGAGCTGAACACGATGGAGCGCACGTTGTGCTTGTCCATGGCGCGGAGCAGGTTCAGGGTGCCCACGATGTTGTTGTAGTAGTAGGCGAGGGGTTCCTGGACGGACTCTCCCACGGCCTTCAGTCCCGCGAAGTGGATCACGGCGTCGATCTGGTGCTGGTCGAACACGGCCTCAACTGCGGGCTCGTCCACCAGGTCCACCTGGTGGAAGGCGGCGGTCTTGCCGGTGAGCTCCGACACCCGGCGGAGGGATTCCTCGCTGGAGTTCACGAGGTTGTCGAGCACAACGACGTCGTGGCCGGCTTCCTGAAGGGACAAAACGGTGTGGGAACCGATGTAGCCGGTGCCACCCGTGACAAGAATTTTCATGGTTCCTACGCTAGCGGAAATCGGAGCCACGCCGCTCTCTGTTGAGCGGTGTTGAAGCACGTTCGTGCTAAAAAATACTGGTGCCCAAAATTGTTGATGCCGAAGCCCGGCGCCTTGAAGTTGTCCAAGCTGTCTTCCGGATCATTGCCAGCGACGGCTTGGAACGGGCATCCCTCAGGGAAGTAGCTGACGAAGCGGGGCTGGCTGTTGGCTCGGTGCGGCACTACTTCGCCAGCAGTGATGAACTTCTGGTTTTCTCCTTCGGGGCAGTCATTGATCGCATCGCCGGGCGTCTTGAGGCGGCGCTCACGTCCGTCGAGGAAGCATCACCGGAAAGCCCTGAGCAGCACAACGCCGTGCTGAATCTCCTGGGACAGGTCCTGCCCTTGGACGAGGAGCTGGCGGTAGACGCGTGCGTCTGGATGGCGTTCCGGCACGCCGCCAGGATCAAGCCCGTCCTGGCCGACGAAGCCGAGCGCAGCCACCGCGCTGTGGCCGCCATCGTCGGTCGCCTGATCATGATCCTGAGCCCGGGCGGGGCTGACGCGCAGCAAACCCTGGTGACTGAAGCTGAAAGGCTCTTGGCCACCATGGACGGGCTCTGCATGCACGCGCTGCTGCAGCCCGAGTGGATGACCGCGGAGATGTGCAGCGACGTCCTCACAGCCCACCTGCGATCCCTGGGAGCCGTGCCAGTCCACCGCTAAACCATCCTGCAGCGCCATTACCGTCCGCAGCCATCGGGAATAGACTGGGACATGTCGGGGACCTGCCAAGGGAGGAATTCGCATGCACGAGTCAGGCGGCCCGGGATGGCGCATCACTATGGATACGTCCGGGCCGATGCTCATCGCCCTGTACTTGCGCGATGTAGCGGGACTGGATGGCGCCGGCAAACCGATGCTCTCCCACGCTGCTCCGAAAGTCCGGCATGCCGACCACAAGCATCTCACCTCTGACGTGGGGGGCTTCCCGGCGCTCAAGACCGAGTGGGAGGCCTGGTGGGAGAGCCTGGTGAAGTCCTATCCCAACCCGGCTCCTGAGCTGGCACCGCCAAGCTTCAAGGCCTTCGGCAACTCGCCGGCACTGCAGCGCGTCCTGCAGGCACATTTTGGTTCAGCGCTCGGATGGGCCACGGACAGGATTGACGAGTACGCCCATCTTGAGGCAGCCCGTGAAGCCAACGGCGTGACGCACGTCCTGAACGAAATGGTGGAAGACAGGCTCCTTGAAGTCGGCCGCAGTTCCCGCGACTTCGAGCTCACCATTATTGAGCTGCCACTCAGTGAACCCCGTGCCTGGTATCTGGAACCGAGCACTATGATCATGAGCCACCGCCTGCTGTCCGAGCCTGACGTGTTCCGCAGTTACGTCCAGCCTGTGGTTGAGCTGCTCGCCTGAAGGAATTCCAGTAGGGCTTAGGTGGTAGGTGCCGATACGGTGATCGTGACGCCCTCGGAGGCCGCGGCAGAGGGTTGCCAGCCGTCGCGTTTTTGCCTGTTCCACGTCTGGCCTGCAAGGTCCACCTGCGTGATGGACAGGGTCTTGGCGTTTGCCACCGCCCAGTGAGCCACAGCCCAGGCCTGCGTTCCACCGATCTCCAGCTGAACCGAGCGACCCTGAATGGTGGCCGCTTGGGTGCCGAACGCCGTCGTGAATTCATCGACGACGACGGCAGGGTCACCGGCCGCCTCCGGCATGCGCAACTCGCAGTTCAAAGAAGCGGTGGAGTGTCCGGTGAGAGCGGAAGCGAAGGCCCGGCCCATGCCCTCATGCTGGGCGTAAGCGCGGGGGAAAGCGGAACGTTGGACCGCTTGTGCTGCTTGGGTGATTTCCATGGATTCGTAGCCGGCCACCTTGACCAGTCCGTCAAAGAACGCGTTGCTTGCATAGACGGGGTCCATGACTTGTTCTTCGGTTCCCCAGCCTTGCGAGGGCCGCTGCTGGAACAATCCGCGGGAGTCCGGCCCGGCGTCGTCGCCGTAATTGATGTTGCGCAGCCTTGATTCCTGCATGGCCGTGGCCAGGGCAATGCTTGCTGCCCTGGGTGGAAGTCCGCGCTGGACCGAAATCGCGGAGATGAGCGAAGCGTTCGCAGCCTGGTCCGTGGCAAGCTCATGGCTTTCAGAGCCGACAATGGCAAAGCAGCGCTCCGTGACCAGGGTCTCGGAGCGCTGCAGCACTGCGACTATTGCGTAAATGGCACCTGCTACGAGGGCCAAAGCCAGCACCGCAACCATGGCGCGGCGGAACCGGCGCATTGATTCTCTCCTGCTAGTTGGCGTGGAGAGCCTCATTCAGCTCCACGGTCTGGCCCTTGCGGGGAAGTACTTCCACGCCGCCGGTGGTGGAGTTGCGGCGGAAGAGCAGGTTGGGAACGCCGGAGAGTTCCACGGCCTTGATGATCTTGCTGGTGTCCTCGCCGTTCTCGTCCTTGGGGCCTGGAACGCGCACACGGGTACCGGCGGTGACGTACAGGCCCGCCTCCACCACGGAGTCGTCGCCAATGCTGATGCCTACGCCGGAGTTGGCGCCGAGCAGAACACGCTCGCCCAGTGCGATCTTTTCCTTGCCGCCACCGGAGAGCGTGCCCATGATGGACGCTCCGCCGCCGACGTCCGTACCGTCACCGGCCACGACGCCTGCCGAGATGCGGCCTTCCACCATGGAAGTGCCAAGGGTTCCTGCGTTGAAGTTCACGAAGCCTTCGTGCATGACCGTGGTGCCTTCGGCGAGGTGGGCACCCAAACGGACGCGGTCGGCGTCGGCAATGCGAACACCGGAGGGGATCACGTAATCGACCATCCGCGGGAACTTGTCCACGCCGAAGACCACAACGTTGCCGCGCTTGCGCAGGCGGGCACGGGTCAGTTCGAAGCCGTCCACAGCTGCGGGACCGAAGTTGGTCCACACAACGTTGGGCAGCTTGCCGAAGACACCGTCCAGGTTGATGCTGTTCGGCTTGACCAAACGGTGGGAGAGGAGGTGCAAACGCAGGTACGCGTCGGCCGTGTCTGCAGGGGCGGCGTCGAGGTCGATCTGTGCAAAGACAACCTTCTGCTCGGTTCCGCGGTCGGCGTCCTTGCCTTCCTCGGCAAGTGCGGTGAGCGCAGGATCGGCATTGTCCACGTCGCGCAGGGTTTCGGCGGTGACACCAAGCGCGGGTGCCGGGTACCAGACGTCCAGCACGGTTGCTTCCCCGGAAGCCGAGGTGGCGATGGTGGCGAGGCCGAAGCCATAGGCTGATCGGTGGTTGGCGGGCGCGTTTGCGGGCACAGCAGAGGAAGCAGTTTCAGTCATGCGCCAAGTCTATCCAGCAGGCAGAGGTCGGTTAAAACCCGTCTCATGCCATAGAAGTCGCAATTGCGGGCATTAGGCTGGACGGGTGACCCTGAACCCTGCTCCCGCCCTCCTTGACCTGCGCCAGGACGTTGCCGTGCTGACAGCCGCGCTCATTGACTTCAACAGCGTGTCCGGCAACGAGACCGAACTCGCCGACGCCGTCGAGTCCGCCCTTCGTGCCATCCCGGCCTATACCGTGACCCGTGACGGCGACGCCATCATTGCGCGCACCGAACTTGGCCGTTCCGAGCGCGTCATCCTGGCCGGACATCTGGACACCGTGCCCCTTCCCACCGTGGAGGGCTCACTGGGCACCGTTCCGGCCACGTGGGAGTCCGGGGTTCCCGGTGAAGGCATCCTGTACGGGCGCGGGACCACAGACATGAAGGGTGGCGTGGCGGTGCAGCTCGCCCTCGCGGCAACACTGTTCGACGACGGGCGGCAGCCGGACAAGGACGTCACCTTCGTCTTCTACGACCATGAGGAAGTGGAAGCGGTCAAGAGCGGCCTCGGAAGGTTGGTCCGCAACCACGGTGACCTGTTGCAGGGCGACTTCGCGATCCTGCTGGAGCCAACCCACGGCACGGTGGAAGGCGGCTGCAACGGCACCAGCCGCTTCGAAGCCACCACCATCGGCGAAACAGCCCACTCTGCACGCGCATGGATGGGCGTCAACGCGATCCACGCCGCAGCCCCCATCCTGGCGCGGCTCGCCGACTACGAACCGCAGACCATCAACGTGGACGGCCTCGATTACCGTGAGAGCCTCAACGCGGTGAAGATCAACGGCGGAACTGCCGGCAACGTGATCCCGGACCGCTGCGTGGTGGAAATCAACTACCGTTTCGCTCCGGACAAAACACCGGACCAGGCCGAGGCCCACGTCCGGGACCTCTTGGAGGGATTCGACGTCGTCCGTACGGACGCCGCTGCCGGCGCGCGTCCTGGACTCAATCACCCGGCCGCAGCCTCCTTCGTTGCCGCAGTCGGTGCCGAGCCCAAGCCCAAATACGGATGGACCGACGTCGCGCGTTTCAGTGAGCTGGGCATCCCGGCTGTGAACTTCGGACCCGGCGATCCGCTGCTGGCTCACAAGGACAACGAGCACGTCGACGCCGATGCCATCCGTGAGTGCCTCCGTGCACTGAGGACGTGGCTGGCGCCGTAGCCCTCAGGGTTGCCCCCAACAAAAGAAGGTCCGCAGCCGGTGGCTGCGGACTTTCTTTTTTGGTGCGGGGATTACTTCTTGTTGTCCGTACCGGGTACGTTGACCTCGAGGTCCACCGTCTTGATGGCCGATGCCATGCCGCCGGCGGCCTTCTTGGAACCGCGGCGTTCAATCATGATCGCAATCCGTGACACCGTCAGGTTGATCAGGATGTAGATCGCAGCGCCCACAAAGAAGGCGGGGAACAGGAAGTCAGGGCCAAGGAAGTCGGCCATGATTTGGATCTTCCGCAGGAGTTCCTCATAGCCCACGATGTAGCCGAGCGAGGTGTCCTTGAGCAAAACCACCAACTGGGCAACCAAGGACGGAAGCATCCGGCGCACAGCCTGAGGGAACTCGATGGACATCCGTGACTGGAAACTGCGGAGGCCGATGGCCAGACCAGCCTCGCGTTGTCCCTTGGGGAGAGACTGGATGCCTGCACGCAGGATCTCAGCGAAGATGGCGGCGTTGTAGAGAACCAAGCCAACAACCACGGCCTGGAACTGACCTGTGGCGAAAACCAGCAGGACGAACAACATCATAAGGACCACGGGCATGCCGCGGAGGAACTCAAGCACTACCTGCGTGGGTATCCGGATCCAGGGAATCAAGGAAATACGCAGCAGGCAGAGCGCAATGCCCAAGGGGAATGCGATCACGGCTGCCACAGCGGCTGCGGCCAGCGTGGCGAGGATGCCTTGGCCGATCAGGCTCCAGACATCGGGTGCCATGGGGCCGTAGAAGATCTCCCAACGGTCTGCGTCGAAGATGCCTTGCTGCGCCAGCGTTGTGACGGCGATGGCGAGGATGCCGAGGATGATCAGAATTCCGGCGGCGGAGCCCAGGAGCGAATACAGGCGGGCCTTGGGCCCGGGGACGTCGTACAGGACCGATGTCATCGGGCAATCGCCACCTTTCGTTCAACAAAGTGCGCCAGAAGTCCCAAAGGAACCGTGATCAAGAGGTAGAAGAAAGCCACCCCAAGGAGGATCCAGAGGACTTGGTTGCCGTAGTCATTGGAGAGCTGGCGGCCGTAACCGAAAAGCTCCAGGACAAAGAACGCGCCGGCCACCGAGGAGTTCTTGACCAGTGCAATCAGGATGTTGATCAACGGAGGAATGACGGTGCGTACGGCTTGGGGGAGGACGATGAAGCCCAAAACCTGTGTGAAGGTCATGCCTACGCTGCGGGCAGCTTCCGCCTGGCCAACAGGCACGCTGTTGACGCCGGAACGGACGGCTTCGGCGATGAAGGCTGCCGTGTAACTGCTCAACGCGATGATGGCCGCGACTTCGAACTGTTCGAACTTAACGCCCAACCGGGGCAAAACGATGGCGGCGAAAAAGAAAATGATGGTCAATGGGGTATTACGTGCCACTTCAACATAGAACATGCTGAAACCGCGAAGTGCTGCCACGGGGGAAACCCTCATGGCCGCCAGGAGTGTGCCGACAATGAGGGCAATGATTCCTGAAATTACGGAGAGATAAAGGGTTCGGAGAAATCCGTCCCAATATTCGGGGAGGCTTGCTATGACGGCGTCCATGGCTTCCTTTGGCTGCAGCTAATCAGGGAACAGGGTCCTGGATTCGTCAACTGCCGCCGTCCCGATGGGCGGCGGCAGTTGACGGGTCCCGACTAGCTAGTAGCGGTTGATGGCAGGAAGTTCAGGGGCAGTCTTGATGACCTTGCCTGCAGTGGCTTCCCAAGCCTTCTTGTAGGTATCGTCCTTGGCGAATCCCTCAAGCTGGTCGTTGATCCAGTTGCGGAACACGGTGTCATCCTTCTTCAGGCCGATGCCGTAAGGCTCCTTGGTGAAGGTTTCATCCGAGGCGAGCTTGAAGGCGTCCGGCTCCTTGTCGACGTAGCCGGCGAGGATGACGTTGTCGGTGGTAACGGCGACAACCTGCTTGTTACGCAGGGGCTCCAGGCAGGCGGTGTAGGTGGCCGCAGGGACTACCTCTGCGCCGTACTTTTCGGCGATGGTCTTGGCCGGGGTGGAACCCGTGACGGAGCAGACCTTCTTGCCCGAGACATCTTCAGGCTTGGTGATGGAGGTATCGTCCTTGTTCACCAGCAACGCCTGGCCTGCTTCGTAGTAAGGGCCGGCAAAGGCGACCTTTTCCTTGCGGGCATCGTTGATGGTGTACGTGGCGATCACAAGATCGACGCGACCCTGCTCGATGAACGACTCACGGTTCTGGGAGACCGTCTCTACCCACTCGATTTTGTCAGCCGGAATACCAAGCTTTGCGGCGATTGCCTTGCCCATTTCGACGTCGAAACCGACAGGCTTGCCATCCAGGCCCTTCTGGCCGAACAACGGCTGGTCGAACTTGGTCCCGATTTTGATCGTCTGGGCCTTGTTCAGCTTCTCCATGGTGGTGCCGGCTTCAAAGCTTGCCGAGGCAACCGGGGGAGTGGTTGTGCTGCCGCCGCCGCAAGCGCTCAGCGAGAGGGCAAGCGCAGCCGATGCGGCCACCAGGAGTGACTTCCTCCGGGTAATAAGAGACTTCATGATGTTCCTTTCATTGGATGGCCGCCTTACGGCCGGGGTGCGGGCGGTAAGGAGCTAGTGGGTCAAGAGCTTGGACAAGAAGTCCTTGGCGCGAGTGCTCTTCGGGTTGGTGAAGAATTCCTCGGGAGTTGCGTCTTCCACGATCTGACCGTCGGCCATGAACACCACGCGGTCAGCGGCCTTGCGGGCGAAGCCCATTTCGTGCGTGACCACGATCATGGTCATGCCTTCCTTGGCCAGCTGGATCATGACGTCCAGTACTTCGTTGATCATTTCGGGGTCCAACGCGGAGGTGGGCTCGTCGAACAGCATCACCTTCGGCTTCATGGCAAGAGCACGGGCAATGGCCACACGCTGCTGCTGGCCGCCGGAGAGCTGGGCGGGAAGCTTCGGTGCTTGGTGCCCGACGCCTACGCGCTCAAGGAGGGCCATGGCCTCCTTGTCAGCCGTGCCCTTGGCCACCTTCTTAACCTTGATGGGGCCCAGCGTGACGTTCTCAAGAATCGTCTTGTGGGCGAACAGGTTGAAGGACTGGAACACCATTCCGACGTCGGCACGCAAGTGCGCTAGGTCCTTGCCTTCTTCGGGGAGCTTCTTCCCGTCGATGGCGATGTCGCCGTCGTCGATGGTTTCCAAACGGTTGATCGCACGGCAGAGAGTGGATTTACCGGAACCTGAAGGTCCGATAACCACCACGACTTCACCCTTTTGAACCTGGAGGTTGATGTCCTTGAGGACGTGCAATTGACCGTAGTGCTTGTTGACGCCGTTCAGGGAGACGAGGGCATCGCCGGACGCTTGAGTAGTCATACGACGAATCTAGCGAACAAAGAAGCAAATATGACCACGGTCACGGCAACTTCCTGAAGATCGTGACTGAACAGAAACCTGCTCCCCAGCGAGATACCAGACTGCAATGCAAGAAGCGGGTCGCAGCGACGGAGCATGCCGTCATCCGCGCTAGCCTTGGGCAATGAGCATCAGCCAGCACCCCATTCCCCACCCGGATGCCAACGGTCGCGTCACGGGCACCCACGTGCCGCTCCCCTCGGAGATCGCACCCGCCAAGCACAAAGGCTCCCTTGAGCTCCGACGCAAACAAGCGGACACGGGAATGTCGGACCAGCATTTGCTGGATACCAGTGGTGCCGGGCAATTCATCCACACCGATCCGTGGCGTGTCCTGAGGATCCAGAGTGAGTTCGTGGAGGGCTTTGGAGCCCTGGCTGACCTGGGACCTGCCGTCAGTGTGTTCGGTTCGGCGCGGACCAAGCCGGGAACCGAGTACTACGAGATGGCCGTGGACGTGGGGCGCAAACTCGCTGAAGCCGGGGTCGCGGTGATCACCGGTGGCGGCCCCGGATCCATGGAAGCTGCCAACAAGGGTGCCGTGGAAGGCAACGGAGTCTCAGTGGGCCTGGGCATTGAACTGCCATTTGAGCAGGGACTCAACCAGTGGGTGGACCTGGGCATCAACTTCCGGTACTTCTTCGCCCGCAAGACCATGTTCGTCAAGTACGCGCAGGGCTTCGTAGTGCTCCCCGGAGGGCTTGGCACCTTGGATGAGTTGTTCGAGGCAATGGTGCTTGTCCAAACCCGCAAGGTGACCTCGTTCCCCATCGTGCTGCTCGGTGTTCGGTTCTGGGGACCCATGCTTGAGTGGATCAGGGACACCCTGGTGGCAGAAGGCATGGTGTCCGAGAAGGACCTCGACCTGATCCAGTTGGTGGACGACCCCGCCGATGCCGTGCACCGTGTCCTGCACGGCGCACCACTTCCGCCTACCACCAACGGAAACCAGCAGCGCCCGGAGTAGGCGGCCGTTTCTGGCACGATGGACCCTGTGAGCTTTTTCCTGGTGTTTCTCGCGATAGTCCTCGTCGGTGCGGCGCTGTATCTCGGTGCCGGGATCCTACGGGGGCGTTCGATCGGATCGGGACTTGATCAACCGGTCCCCAACCTGCCCGCTGTCCTGCTGCCGGAGAATGCCAAGCCCGCAGACATCGACTCCTTGAGCTTTGCCCTGGGGCTTCGCGGGTACCGCATGGATCAGGTTGACCAGGTCCTGGAGGAGCTCAGAGACCAGCTGCAGGCCAAGGACCGCGAGATCGAACGACTTGGCGTCTTGGTACAGCAGCCGCGTCGTGAGGGCGGCGAAACCGGTCGGACCCAGCCGTGAGCTCACGAACCCCCACGGATCGGCTTTCCCACGGGCTCTCGACCGCGGCAGTAAGAATGGCTGGATGGCCTTGGTGGCTGCAGGTTTCCTTGATTTTTGTGGTGGCCAGAATGGTCAGTGCATGTATCTTCATGGCGGCTGCCATTCACCAGGGAACAAATCCTTGGTTCCCGCCGGCCCCGGATTACTGGAACTTCATCACTATCTGGGATGGACGCTGGTACCAGGAAGCTGCCGATAACGGTTACCCCTCGATCCTGCCCGTAGACGCGAATGGTGTGGTACAGCAGAACGCATGGGCGTTCTATGCGCTCTTTCCCTTCCTGGCCCGGGGTCTCTCGGCAGCCACGGGGATAGGAACCTTCCCGGCGCTCACCATCATCGCCATGCTGGCGGGTGTGGGCGCAGCTTTGGTGATTTACAAGCTCTTCCGCGAGTTCGCAGGCAAGCGCGCCGCACTCTGGGGCGTCGTCTTCGTCTCTACTTTTCCCGTGTCGCCGATCCTCCAGGTCCCGTATGCCGAGTCCTTGAATCTGCTGCTGTTGTCCGGCTCCTTGTTGCTGGTGGTCCGCCGCCGATATCTGGCCGCAATTCCGGTTGTGCTCCTGATGTGCTTGTCCAGGCCGACGGGGGTACCCTTCGCAGCCATGATGGGCTTGCTGCTGATTTGGCGTGTATGGCAGCGCTTCGGGCGGTCCAGGACGCTATCGGCCCAAGCTTCGGTCCGTGATGACGACGAGACGACGTCGGTGCGCGGCTTGCTTTCACTGGGCGCACTGGTGCTTGCAGCGGGCATCGGAGCTCTCGCATGGCCGGCCATCGCTTGGGCTACTACCGGTGAATTTACTGCCTACACACGGACTGAAACAGCATGGCGGGGGCACGATCTTGTGCCCTTCAAACCATGGTTCGACACGGGTCGGATGCTGTTTGGTCCTGTGCTGGGCGTGCTGGCCCCCTTCGTCTTCGCCGCTCTTTTCGTGCTGGTCATGATGTCGAAGCCCGTCAGAGCCCTCGGAGCAGAGCTGCGGCTGTGGTGTGCCTGCTACATGGGATACCTGCTGGTCTTCCTGCATCCTCAGACCAGTACGTTCAGAATGCTGTTGCCCCTTTTCCCGCTGGCACTGGGCGTGGCATTGCTGTCCAAGTCCAAGGCGTACCGGGGAACCGTGGTGGTGATGTTCGTCCTCCTCCAGATCGTCTGGGTGGTGTGGCTGTGGGCGTGGGCTCCGCTCCCCGGGGGCGGGGACTATCCGCCCTGACGTGGACCTTTGCTGCGTGAAGGGAGTATGTACAAAGCCCGGACAAATAGGTGTTTGATTCGCTACGGACGGGTAATTACGGGATAATGGACTAAGAGCAAGGACAAAGCACCGAAAAGTGCCCGGCCAAGGCGGCCTCCAAGCGGTGCCGCCGGCTGCAATTGCGACGCGGAACCAGCCCGGCCGGGTTGGCGTGACTTGGGACAAATGGAGGGGATTTTCCTAATGGCGGCTATGAAACCACGTACCGGCGACGGCCCTATGGAAGTTACCAAAGAGGGACGCAGCTTGATCATGCGTGTGCCGCTCGAAGGCGGAGGACGACTCGTTGTCGAGCTCAACGCTGCGGAAGCGGCCAACCTCAAGGAATGCCTCGTAGGCGTTACTGAATAGGCGTTTTGAATAGAGTTACACAGCAGGGCCCGGCAAGCCGAGGCCCTGCTGTTGTTTAAGCTGTTCTCGTGCCACTGAAGGGCGATCTATTTCTTGACAGCCACCAGAAGCCCGTCGCCCGTCGGCAGCATCGCGGAAGCCAGCCGCTCGTCGTCGCGAATTGCCTTTACGATCTGACGCAGGACCACGGTGGTGGCGTCCCGCGCCGCCGGATTGGAGACACGGTCCTTGTCCAAAGCATCGTTGATGACCAAGGTGCCTCCGGACTTCAAGAGACGGATTGCCTGTTCCACGTACTTGGGGAAGTTTGGCTTGTCGGCATCGATGAAGACGAGGTCGTACGCGGAGTCGGTCAGGCGAGGCAACACATCAGCTGCGCGGCCTGAGATGGTGCGGGTACGGTTGGCCGGACTGCCCGACTCCAGGAACGCTTCCCTGGCGGCTTTAAGGTGTTCGACGTCCACGTCGATGGTGGTCAGCACAGCATGGGGGCTTAGTCCACGCAGCAAGCAAACCCCGGACACTCCGGCACCCGAACCGACTTCCACCACGGTCTGGGCCTTTGAAGCGGCAGCGAGCACTGTCAGCACTGCACCCACACCGGGGCTGATAGGGGTAACACCGAGTTCAAAGGACCGCTCCCGGGCGCGCAACAACACGTCATCCTCAGCCGGCAGATCTTCTGCGTAGGACCAGCTGCTTGACTTGTCGGCACTCATGAAGGGGTTCGCTTTCCGCGGGTAGGGGTGTTTGTACCAAGACTACTGGGTCCGCACCGGTAAACCCGCTGCAGGGGAGCTCCTCCGAGCCTGTGTCCGTCACCGAGTTCAGCCTTGCGGAGAAATGGCCCGCCAGTCAGGAAATTCCCAGACAAACTTGGGATGATAATGCTCCGGTCATCCATGAGGTGGGCGGCACCGAAGATTCGGTGTACCAGAGTTTGAGGGGAGTGGACGATGCCGGCATCGCATGCTGCGCCAGTCCAAACAACGGAAAGCCTTGAGGCCGTTACTGATTGGGTCATGCCCAGCTGGGAGGAAGTGGTTTCGAACCACTCCGCCAAGGTGTATCGCCTCGCCTATCGCCTGACCGGCAACAAGTTCGACGCCGAGGATCTCACGCAGGAGGTCTTCGTCAGGGTGTTTCGTTCACTTGAGAATTTCAAGCCGGGAACCCTGGATGGCTGGTTGCACCGCATCACCACCAACCTATTTCTGGATCAGGCGCGCCGCAAGAGCCGAATCCGCTTCGATGCGCTCGCCGAGGATGCCGAATCCCGTTTGCCCGGTCGCGAGCCCGGCCCGGAACAGAGCTTCGAGCACAACAACCTTGACCTTGATGTCCAGCGGGCCCTGGAAGAACTCCCACCGGACTTCCGCGCCGCCGTCGTGCTGTGTGACCTTGAGGGCCTTTCGTACGACGAAGTCGCCGAGGCGCTCGGTGTGAAGCTGGGGACCGTCCGATCCCGCATCCACCGGGGGCGCACCATGCTGCGCGAGAAACTTGCCCACCGCGACCCCCGTCCGGCAGAGGCCCGCAAGCCGCGGTTGAAGATGCCCCGCATCGCCAGCATTCTTTAGGGTGTCGATGCCTCGACGTTCACTTCGTCCGGGAGCCCTTTCCCGACGCAGATTGGCTGCGCTGCGCCATCCGCGCACGCCGGAACACCTCCAGGACTGCGCGGAGTGCCGAATTGCGCTCCGCCGGGAGCGGCAGTACCTTGAACGCCTTCGTGGAGCGGCTGTCCCCGAAGCAAGCCAGGATCTTGCCGCGCGATTGATCCAGCACACCGAACGCCTGGCCAACGAGCCGGCCCCAACGTACTCAACCTCCACGCCGCAACATCCGTTCGGTCGCTTCCGGGGCCTTCGCATTGCGGGCATTGCCGCGGGTACCTTGGCGGTCAGTGCAGGGGCCTTGGCGGTCTCGGCCTACGTAATCGCCGGTGATGAGGATTCGCGCGTCCTCGCGGGACCATCTGACCTTGGCGCGGTTGCCGGTGCTTGGACAGGTAACCCTGCAGAATCGATGGTTGGCCCCGCTTTTCGGGCGGGCAGCACGGTCAGCTTGAGCCCTGCGCAGTTGGAGTCACTGCGGGACGAAGGATGGGCCTGTCCTGAGCTGTCCGGAATGGGCTTCCACGTCGTGTCCGCCCAAGCCACCATGCTCAACGGCAACCCTGCTGTGGAGATCAGGCTCGAAAGCAACGGTCACTACGCCACCATTGTGGAGGAACACCTGCCGGCTAATGGGTCCGGACCCGGGCGCTCCAGGTCGGCGCAGCTTTCTGTCACGCAAGGAATCCCGTGGAAGGCTGTATACACCATGCCAGCGGCCGTCATCAGCTATGCTTCCGACCTCCCGGCGGACAGTGCAGACGACGCCGTCCCGGAAATCGTCCGGGCGGGGGAGTCCATGGCGTTGATTTCCGCCGACGAAGATCCAGAGGCATGGTACAAAAGGGTGCTGCGAGGCCTCCAAACCTTGCTGCGTCCTGCTGGTTTAGGAGCGGCACCACAGACAAGGTAATCTTCGTATCGTGCTTGGAATCAACGGCCCGGAGTTCATACTCCTTCTGATTATCGGCGTACTCGTCATCGGTCCCAGCCGTTTGCCCGAATACACTCAAAAGCTCGCCAACCTGGTTAAGGAAGTGCGCCGGATGGCTTCCGGCGCCCGCGAGCAGATCAAAGAAGAAGTCGGCATCGACATCGATGAGGTCGACTGGAAGAAATACGATCCCCGTCAGTACGATCCCCGTCGCATCATCAAGGATGCGCTCCTGGACGACGACACCAAGCCGGTCAGTGCCGGCGCCCCCGTAGCTGCTGCTGCAGCAGCAGGTGCCAAACCCAAGGCCCCTGCGCGGATCATCGAGCGGCTTGCCGAGGGCGAAGCCGCCCCGTTCGATACCGAAGCAACCTGAGCCGAGGCATCTGCCAGACCAGGGAAGGGCCGCCGGTTCAGCGCGGCTGGATTCCCAAAGGCATGCCGGACAGCCCGCGTGGCCGGGTTGCCAAGGCTGCAGCAACACCCTCCATCGCTTTGGCGGCGGCCGTTTCGGGTGCGGCCAGAACTACGGGTTTCCCGGCGTCGCCGCCCTCCCGCAAGCGGATGTCCAGTGGAATCTGGCCGAGGAGCGGAACCTCGGTGCCCACAGCAGCGCTCAACCGCTCAGCCAGGATGGCACCCCCGCCACTTCCGAACAATTCCATGCGCCCGCCGTCGGGCATTTCCAAGTAGGACATGTTCTCGATGACACCGGCCACCTTCTGCCCTGTCTGGGTGGCGATGGTTCCGGCACGTTCGGCGACGTCCGCAGCAGCTGCCTGCGGCGTGGTGACCACCAGGATTTCCGCGTTGGGCAAGAGCTGCGCCACGGAAATCGCGATGTCCCCTGTGCCAGGGGGAAGGTCCAGGAAGAGGGCATCGAGATCGCCGAAGTAAACATCGGTGAGGAATTGCTCAAGGGCCCTGTGCAGCATCGGACCGCGCCACGCCACCGGCTGGTTGCCCGCAACGAACATGCCGATGGAGATGACCTTCACGCCGTAAGCCACAGGCGGAAGGATCATGTCGTCCACTTGGGTGGGCTTTTGCGTGATGCCCATCAGGGCGGGGACGGAGAAGCCGTGCACATCGGCGTCCACAATGCCCACGCGGAGGCCCTGGGCGGCCAGTGCACAGGCCAGGTTGACGGTGACGGATGACTTGCCCACGCCGCCTTTTCCGCTGGCTACGGCGTACACCTTGGTCAGGGACCCAGGCTTGGTGAAGGGTATGCCACGCTGTCCACCGGGGCCGCGGAGCTGTTCCTTGAGGGCTTCGCGCTGCTCTGGGGTCATGACCTTCAGTTCCACGTCCACGCCTGTGACGCCTTCTACGCGGGTGAGGGCGTCGGTGGCGTCCTTGGTAATGGTCTCGCGCAAGGGGCACCCGGCGATGGTCAGCAGAACGGCAACGTGCACGGCTCCGTCATCATCGGCAGACACCGACTCCACCATCCCGAGTTCCGTGATGGGGCGCCGGAGCTCGGGATCGATGACGGTTGCCAAGGCAGCGTGCAGCGCCTCGGCCGATGCGGTGGTCATATGGTCAGGCTCGGCTTTCGGGGTTTCCCGGCGATGGTTTGCCGGTGGAATGTTGTGGACCTGCGGCCCTTGGCGGGCGGACCTTCGGAATCTGCTGTGTGCGGGGCCCGCGCGATTTGTCGCGCTTCTCCTTCAGTTTCTCCTTGACCTTCTCACCCGGCGATTCCGTGCCATCAGCGGAGGCTTCGTTCTCGCGGAGCTCTTCCTGAGCATCGATGATGTCTTCCAGCAGGCTTCGGAGCTCAGTCCGGACATAGTCACGGGTTGCTACCTCACGCAAAGCAATGCGGAGCGAGGCCAACTCCCTCGTCAGGTACTCGGTGTCGGAGAGGTTGCGTTCGGCACGCTGGCGGTCCTGCTGGAGCGAGACACGGTCGCGGTCATCCTGCCGGTTTTGGGCCAGCAGGAGGAGCGGCGCCGCGTAGGAGGCTTGAAGGGACAGCATGAGCGTCAGCAGGGTGAAGCCCAGCTCCATGCGGTCGAATTGCCAGTCCGTGGGTGCGAACGAGTTCCACGCAAGCCAGAACACGCAGAACACCGTCATGTAGACGAGGAACGTAGGCGTGCCCATGAACCGGGCGAAGCCCTCCGTGGCGTTTCCGAAAGCATCCGGGTTCGGTGAGAACTTGGGCAGGATGCGTTGGCGACCACTCAAAGGCGTGTCAAGGCTGCTGCTCGAGCGTCCTGAGGACTTGGGGGATCGGGTGGCGTTGTTATCAGCCAATGCGGCCTCCAAGTTTCCTTATAGGGGCGTCGTCCTCATGGGCGCGCCAGTCATCCGGCAACAGGTGATCCAGCACGTCATCAACAGTCACCGCCCCCACAAGGCGGCCGTCGTCGTCCACGACTGGAAGTGAATTCAAGTTGTACGTGGCCAGGGTCCGGGCAACTTCGGAGATGTGGGCCTGGTCCGAAAGGGGCTCAAGATTCTTGTCCACGAGGTTGCCCAGCGGTTCCGGCGGAGGGAAACGCAGAAGCTGTTGGATATGAACCACGCCCAGGAAGCGTCCGGTGGGGGTCTCCAAGGGAGGGCGGGCGATAAAGATGGATGAGGCCAGTGCGGGTGAGAGCTCCTCACGCCGGACATGCGCCAGGGCCTCGGCCACTGTGGCTTCCGGCGGCAGGATGACCGGGACCGGTGTCATGAGGCCACCGGCGGTGTCTTCGTCGTACTCCAGGAGGCGGCGGACGTCCTCGGCCTCCTGGGGTTCCATGAGTTGGAGAAGTTCTTCGGCCTGCGCTGAAGGAAGCTCGGCCAGGAGGTCGGCGGCGTCGTCAGGATCCATCTCTTCGAGGACGTCAGCGGCGCGTTCCACATCAAGTGCGGAGAGAATCTCCACTTGGTCATCTTCCGGGAGTTCCTGGAGAACATCGGCAAGGCGCTCATCCTGGAGCTCACTGGCCACTTCAAAACGCCGTTTGTCGCTCATTTCCTGAAGGGCTTCAGCAAAGTCGGCAGGTTTCAGGTCTTCGTGCGTGGCAACGAACTGCGTAGCGGCCTGGGGCTCGTTGTGGGCGCCGGTCTGGGCATCGGCCCAGTCGATGATCAGGGTCTCGTTGCGGCGGAGCCTGCCAAAGGGGGACAGGGAGTGGCCGCGGCGGACGAACAGCTTGCTGACGAACCAGTCCTTGGACCGGTGCTGGTCCATGGCAATGTCCTCGATCGTCGCGTCTCCACTGCCGTCCGCCAGCGTCACGCGGCGGTCGAACATTTCAGCGACCACCAGTGTTTCGGCACCGCGCTGCTCGAAGCGCCGCAGGTTGACCAGGCCAGTGCAAATGATTTGCGTCTGGTCGATGGACGTAATGCGGGTCATGGGAACAAAGACGCGCTTCTTGCCAGGAACTTCAACCACGATGCCCACCACATGGGGAGCACCACGGGTGCCGCGGGAGAGCACCACGACGTCGCGCAACCGGCCAAGACGATCGCCCAGGGGGTCGAAGACGTCCAAGCCGAGCAGGCGCGCGACAAAGACGCGTGAGGGATGTGTGCTCATGTTTACAGGCTACCGAGTCTGCTCTCTTTTAGCTGAATTCCAGCCACTACACATGTCCATGAGACACAATGGGGCTATGTCAAACATTTTTGGTGCTCCCAAAGCCGTTGAGGAATCCCGCAGTGTCCCCCAAGGCGACACCGTGGGCTCGTACACCTCGTATTTGGATGCCCAGAAGGCGGTGGACTACCTCGCAGACCAGCAGTTCCCTGTTCAGCTGGTGTCGATCGTGGGCAATGACCTCAAAATGGTGGAGCGCGTGACCGGCCGCCTGAGCTACCCGAGGGTGGCTTTGTCCGGCGCCCTGAGCGGCATGTGGTTCGGCCTCTTCGTCGGCGTCATGTTGTCCTTCTTCACTCCCGCCGGCGGCCCGTTCTCCATCATCACTTCGGTGCTCATGGGTGCGGCTTTCTTCATGCTGTTCGGCATCGTCACCTATGCCACCCAGCGCGGGAAGCGTGACTTCACCTCCACCAGCCAAGTGGTTGCCACCAACTACGATGTCATCGTCGCCGTGGAGGCAGCCCACGAGGCCCGCCGTTTGCTCCACCAGCTGCCGATGAACCCGTCGCAGGCAGCCGCACCGCAGGCCGCCAACTACAACCAGCAGAATGCGCCGTTCCAGCAGCCCGGCCAGGCGCCTGAGCGGCCTTCCACGTGGAACGATCCCTACGGCCAGCGTGGCCCCGAGTCCAACGGTTCCAGTACTCCTGAGGGACAGAACGCCCCAGTGGACCAGTCCGCGCAGAACCCGGCACCGGCAGCTGTCCGTTACCCCGACCTCCCGGACGGTCGTCCGCAGTACGGCGTCCGTGTGACCGACGGCCAGAGCCAAGGGCAGAACACCCCGCAGGAAGAGGGACATCAGTCCACCTCCGAGGGGTCGACCAAGCAGTAGGGCTTCGCCGGAGCAAAAGGCTTCCGTCAAGCACAAGAAAGGGAAGGCCACCGGATCTGTCTCCGGTGGCCTTCCCTTTCTGTTGTGGTGGCAACGGCCTGCGCTTAGCCTTGGGCTTCCTGGTAGATGCCGGCCATCCAGGACTCGACGTCGTCTGCTTCGCGGGGCAGCGCGGCGCTGAGGTTGACGGGTCCGTCGGCGGTCATGAGGATGTCGTCCTCGATGCGGACGCCGATCCCGCGGTACTCCTCGGGGATGGCGAGGTCTTCATTCTTGAAATAGAGACCCGGTTCGATCGTGAAAACCATGCCTTCGGTGAGGATTCCATCGAGGTACAGTTCCCGTTTTGCCTGCGCACAGTCGTGGACGTCGAGGCCCAGGTGGTGGCTGGTGCCGTGCGGCATCCAGCGGCGGTGTTGCTGGCCCTCCGGGCTGATGGCTTCCTCGACGGATACGGGCAGCAGGCCCCATTCAGCCAGGCGTTCGGCCAGGACCGTGGTTGCCGCGGTGTGGATGTCGCGGAACTTCACGCCCGGCTGGGCGGCTGCGAAACCGGCATCGGCGGCGTCGAGCACGGCCTGGTAGACCTTGCGCTGGACGTCGGTGAAGGTGCCGGTGGCGGGCAGCGTGCGGGTGATGTCAGCTGTGTAGAGGGAGTCTGCTTCCACGCCGGCATCGAGGAGAAGGAGCTCGCCGGCGTTGACGGTTCCGGAGTTGCGGTTCCAGTGCAGAACCGTGGCGTTGTTGCCGGACGCGGCAATGGTGTCGTAGCCGAGTTCGTTGCCTTCCTCGCGGGCGCGGGCGAAGAAGGCGCCTTCAACTACCCGCTCTCCGCGCGCGTGGGTCAGCGCGCGGGGAAGGGCGCGGACTACGTCAGCGAAGCCTTCCACCGTTGCCGCCACGGCAATCTTCATCTGCTCGATTTCCCAGTCGTCCTTGAGGAGGCGCAGCTCTGACAGTGCTTCGCTGAGCTTCTCGTCCAGGGCGTCGAGTTCGCCTAGGTCCAGGTTCTCGGGGTCCTTGGCCGTGTTGTAGCGGGCGGTATCAACCAGTGCGTCGATGTTCTCGTCCACCTTGCGGACCAGTCGAATGGAGATGCCGCCGATTTCCGGGGCGCCCACGTTCTTGGTGATTGCCATTTCGAGCTCAGAGATGTGCGCGGTGGGCAGGCCGAGCCGGGCTTCGAATTCTGCGAGCGTGGGGCGTGCACCGATCCAGAACTCGCCTGCGCGGGAGTCAGCGTAGAACTGTTCTGTGTCCCGGCCGGCCAGCGGACGGAAGTAGAGCGTCGCGGTGTGGTGACCGCCGTCGTCGCCCTTTCCTTCAGCTACGGGCTCCAGGATCAACACGGCGTCGGGCTCGTGGTCGAGGCCCAGGCCAGTGAGGTGGGCGAAACCGGAGTGGGGACGGAAACGGTAGTCGCAGTCGTTGGATCGGACCTTCAGTGGACCGGCCGGGACAACGAGCCGTTCGCCCTTGAACAGTTCGGAAATAGTACGACGGCGGCGCGCGGCATGGTCTGCAACGGCGTCACGCGCAGGGGTCACCTGCGGGGCGGGCGCCCAGTTGCTGGCCATGAATGCCTTGAAGGCATCGGATGTGGGCCTTTGCGAGCGGTTGTTGACGCGCTCTTGCAGTGGCTGGGAGGACGAGTTCTGGGTGTTTTCGGCATCGTTCACCGTTACATCGTCCCACCAGTTTCGTGGAGAGGCCAACGGCGCAACACTCCAAGCACGCCCGCATCCCATAGGCTGGGAAAGTGAGGATAGACCTGCATGCGCACTCAAATGTTTCCGACGGAACCGAGACACCGGCCGGAGTGATCATCTCTGCCGTCTCGGCCGGTCTGGATGCCGTGGCGCTGACCGATCACGATTCCACTGATGGTTGGGAGTCCGCTGCCGCTGCTGCCAGGGAACATGGCATTGCGTTCGTTCCTGGAATGGAGATCTCCTGCCGGACGGAGCAGGGAATCAGCGTCCATTTGCTCAGTTACCTCCACGATCCCGCCCATGCCGGCCTGCTGGAGGAAATCACCAAGTCCAAGGACGCCCGGCTCACCCGCGCCGAGCACATGGTTACATTGTTGTCCGAGGATTATCCGTTGACGTGGGACGACGTGATTCACCATGTGGCTCCCGGTGCCACGGTGGGCCGCCCGCACATCGCCGATGCCTTGGTGGCTGCCGGTGTGGTGGCGGATCGCACGGAGGCTTTCACGTCCATCCTCACTTCACATTCGCGGTACTTCGTGCAGCACTATGCACCCAACCCGGCGGTCGCCGTCGAGCTTGTCCGCGCGGCTGGCGGCGTCCCCGTCTTTGCCCACCCTGTGGCCTCATCGCGGGGACGCATTGTGGGGGAGAAAACCTACCAGGACATGATTGATGCCGGACTTCTGGGACTTGAGGTTGAACATCGGGACAACCCGGAGGAGGGCCGGACATTCCTTCGCGGCTTGGCCGCCGAACACGGTTTGCTCATGACGGGGTCCTCCGACTACCACGGAGCGGGCAAGCCTAACCTGTTGGGCGAAAACACTACCTCGCCCGCAGTCTTGTCACGGATAGAGGAGTTGGCAACAGGCAGCACGGTCATTCGGTGAAAGGGGTCCGCTGATGGATCTGCAGTTGCTCGCATCCGTGATCGTCACGCTGTTCGTGATCATGGATCCACCGGGTACCGTGCCGATTTTCATGTCCTTGACGGCGCAGATGTCGGCCAAGGATCGTAACCGCTCCGCTTTCCAGGCCCTGTTGGTGGCCACAGGTGTGATCGTGGTGTTCGCGATCTTTGGCCAGTCGATCCTCAACTACATGCACATCTCGCTGGCTGCCCTGCAGGGTGCCGGTGGCCTGCTCCTGGTGCTGATAGCGCTGCAGCTGCTGACGGGGTCCACCAGTGGTGAAGAGAATGCCGCCAAGTACAAGAACGTGGCTTTTGTGCCACTGGGAACGCCGCTCATGGCCGGACCGGGCGCGATCGTTGCCGTCATGGTTTTCGTGCAGCAGTCCAGCCAGCTCGCGGAGTATCTGGCGGTGGGGCTCGGCATCGCTGTGGTGCTTGGCTCGCTGTACTTGGCGATGCGCTTCGCGGGCGTCGTGCAGCGGGTGCTCGGGGAAAACGGAGTGGAGCTGGTCACCCGGATTGCCGGCCTGCTGTTGTCAGCCATTGCCGTCCAAATGATCGCGGACGCAGTTCAGGCCTTCGTGAAGGGCGCTGCCTGATCCAGGCTGGCGTCCGGCAATGAGCCGCTCCGGCGGAAGTCGGCCTTGGTGCCCAGCCGTTTTCGCATGACTTCGATGGCTTGTTCGTTCTGGTCGACGCACACAAAGTTGCGGCCCAGTTTGGCTGCCACAGCACCGAGGGTCCCTGAACCAGCGAAGAAATCGAGGCACCAATCGCCCTCGCGGCTTGATGCGGAGACAATCCTGCGTACCAGGCCCTCGGGTTTTTGGGTAGGATAGCCGGTCTTTTCGCGGCCGGTAGGCGAAACGATGGTGTGCCACCAGACATCCGTGGGCAGCTTGCCGAGCTCGCGTTTGGCGGGGGTGACCAGTCCGGGTGCCATGTACGGTTCCCGGTCCACTTCGGCGTTGTCGAAGTGATACTTGGTGGGGTTCTTGACGTACACCAAAATGTTGTCGTGCTTGGTGGGCCAGCGGTTCTTGGCGCGGGCGCCGTAATCGTAGGCCCAGATGATCTCGTTGAGGAAGCATTCCCGGCCGAAGATGGAGTCCAGCATCACCTTGGCGTAGTGGACTTCCCGGTAATCCAAATGCAGGTACAGGGTGCCGTCGTCGGCCAGCAGCCGCCAAGCCTCCACGAGCTTGGGCTCCAGGAAGGACCAGTAGTCGCTGAAGGCGTCGTCGTAGCTGTGCAGGGCGCCCTTGATGGTGTCGTAAGAGCGGCCCTTGAAGCCGACGCGGTCGCCGTCGCCGTCCGCGTTGCGGACCATGCGGGTTTCCTGGCGGCGTTGGACCCGGCCCGTGTTGAAGGGCGGGTCCACGTAGATGAGTGTGAAGGCGCCGTCCGGCAGCGTAGGGAGGAACTCCGCGTTGTCCGCGTGCACCACCAAGTTGCCGCCGTCCGGCGCCCAAACAGATTCAGTCATTGAGGTTTTTAGGCCTCGGTGCTGCCGGACTGGGCAGCTGCGGTCTCACCGGAGACCACTTCGCCGTTGCGGCGGCGCGTGCGGGTCCGGCGCGTGCGGGCCGGCTTCTCCGCGTTGTCTGCGGTGGCAGTGCGGGTTTCCGAGGCACCGGCAGCGGGGGCTGCCTCGCCATCAGAAGTACGACGGCGGCGCGTACGGTTGCGACCGCCCTCGCCCTTGGATTCGCTGGACTCGGCGTCACCGGACCTGCCGGAGCGTCCGCGACCGCCGTCACGACCGCCGTCGCGCTTGCCGTCACGTCCGCCATCCCGGCCTGAGCCGCCGGAGCGTGCATTCTTCTTGCCGGTTTCGCCGAGGTCCTCAAGGACTTCGGCGTCAACGCCGGCGAGGACGCGCTTGTTGCGCGGCAGACGACCCTTGGTGCCCTCGGGAATGTCCAGATCCGTGTACAGGTGCGGCGACGAGGAGTAGGTTTCAACGGGCTCGGGAACGCTGAGTCCCAGGGCTTTGTTGATCAGGCCCCAGCGAGGCATGTCGTCCCAGTCAACAAACGTGACGGCGGTGCCCTTGTTACCTGCGCGGCCCGTACGTCCAACGCGGTGCAGGTAGATCTTTTCGTCTTCCACGCACTGGTAGTTGATGACATGGGTAACGTCATCAACGTCGATGCCGCGGGCTGCGACGTCGGTGGCTACCAGGACGTCAACCTTGTTGTTGCGGAACGCGCGGAGGGCCTGTTCACGGGCGCCCTGGCCGAGGTCGCCGTGAATGGCTGCAGCCGCGAAGCCGCGGTCAACGAGTTCCTCGGCAACTTTCGCGGCGGTGCGCTTGGTCTTGGTGAAGATGATGGTGCGGCCACGTCCGCGGGCCTGCAGGATGCGGGCCACAACCTCGGTCTTGTCCATGCTGTGTGCACGGTAGATGAGTTGGCGGATGTCGCGCTTGGTCAGGCCTTCATCATTCGGGTCGGCTGCCCGGATGTGGGTGGGCTGCGTCATGTAGCGGCGAGCCATAGCGATGACGGGGCCGGGCATGGTTGCCGAGAAGAGGAGCGTTTGCCGAACCGCGGGGGTGCCGGCGATCAGGGTCTCGACGTCGGGGAGGAAGCCAAGGTCCAGCATTTCGTCGGCTTCGTCAAGGATCACCATCTTGACGTTCTTGAGGCTCAGGTGCTTCTGCTTGTAGAGATCGATCAGCCGGCCAGGGGTGCCCACTACGATTTCGACGCCCTTCTGCAGGGCATCAATCTGGGGTTCGTAGGCGCGGCCGCCGTAGATGGTGGCGATGCGGGCGTTGCGCTTGCGTGACGCGGCCTGGAGGTCGTTGGCTACCTGCACGGCAAGCTCACGCGTGGGGACGATGACCAGTGCCTGCGGTGCGCCCGGGACAGCGAGCTTGGCGTAACCTGCATCATCCCTTCCGGCGACGCGCTGGAGGGCGGGGATGCCGAAGCCAAGCGTTTTTCCGGTACCGGTTTTGGCTTGGCCGATGATGTCGTGGCCGCTCAAGGCGACCGGCAGGGTCATTGCCTGGATGGGGAACGGGTGCGTGATTCCGGCGTCGGCCAAAGACTCAACGATGTCGGCGCGGACGTTGAAGTCAGCGAACGACTTCTCTTCGATCTCGTGGGGCGTCTCATCCGAGATGATCGTTTCCTCGGGTTCGATGGATTCGGTTCCGGTGGAGTCCGTCAGGACTTCGTGGGTATGCAATTCACTCACAGGGAGTTTCCTTATTCATTTGGGCATTGGCGCTGCATGCTCAACGGCGGCGGCGGAGCCGTACCGGAGCACGAACGGGCGCGCAAGCAAGTCCAGTGGAAGCCGATCGCGGGCTATCTAAGTACTGGCACTGGTCACCAGTTGGTACATCTCAAGATCGCGTAGGGGCGGGCTTGTTGAGTTCAAAAATTAACTGAATCAACGACCGGGCATCCATTACTACAAGCCCAGTCTATCCTCTGGGGGCCGGAAAGCCCGGATCGTCGGCAGAACGGCGTCAGGGCAGCAGCTCGAACCTGATCTCCCGGCTGGCGATATCGGCCTTCAGCAGCCGCACCCGGACTTTGGTTCCAGACTCCATTTCTCCGTCGCACCGGGCCGTTACAGCAGGGTCTGATATTTGTATGACGCCAAAGGGCCCGTTGCCGTTGCTGCCGCCGTTGTTACTGCCATTGCCGTTGGCAGCTTTGAAACCGGCCCCATTGGAGGGCTTGGACCCCGAAATGACTACAGCGTCGAATTCCTGGCCCACGTGGTTGGCTACGAGGGCTGCTTCCACAGTGTCCAGCGCCGCACGTTCGAGGCGTCCGGCCAACTGGTCGGAGGCCGCCATGATCTCCGGCAATGAAGGGAGTGCCTCCCGAGCCCACTGCGGGATGTCGTGGTTGTTGCTGAGCGCCTCGCAGATCACCAGGACAAAGCGATCGATGAGCCGGCGCAGGGGTGCCGTGGCGTGTGCATACGGAGCTCCGATGGCTGCTTGGGTCACGATTGCCGGCAGCTCTCCGTCAAAGGGGGTGTAACCGGCGCCCCGGAACAACATACCGGCAGAGTGAAGGATGGCCAGCTGTTGGGGATCGGATGCGTCCAAGGTCCTCAGGTACTCGCCGTAGGTGACGTGGCCGTCCCAGGGCTTGCCCAGAGCGGAGGTCTGGCGCTTGAAATGGAGCAGTGACCGGTCATCAGGAGCGGGCATGGTGCGCAGGATGCCCACTTTTCCGTCGAGCATCATCTGCGCGGCGGCCATGCCGGTCATGAGCGAGATCTGCGCGTTCCAGTCCTCAACCGGGAGGGAGGGGGCAGCCGCGATCCTGTATCCGCCGCCGTCGGTTGCTTGGACGATTTCCTGTTCCGGCATGTTGAGGCTTGCGCCGCCGCGCCGCCGTTCCAGTTCAACACGCTTGATTCCCACTTCTTTGAGGAGCTGAAGTACGGGCGGGGCCGTACCGTCGTCAATCTGCTGCTGAGCGCCCTTGTAGCTGAGTTTGGCCCTGCTGCGAACGGCGGCGCGGGCAACGGTGACAGCCAACACTCCAGCTTCCGCGTCCAAGTCGAAGTCCCACACGAACGCACTGCAGTCCTGATCGGCCAAGAGGCTGCCGGCGTTCTCGCTGATGACCTCCGGATGCAGCGGGATCCGCCCGTCAGGAGCATAGAAGGTCTGCCCGCGGTGACGGGTTTCGTGGTCCAGTGCCCCACCCGGTTCCACGAAAGACGGGACATCGGCGATTGCGTAGAGGACCTTGTAGCCGTCGCCGGCACGGTCAATGAACAGGGCCTGGTCCAAGTCCGTGGAGGTCGCCGGATCAATGGTCACGAATGGTACGTGCCGCAGGTCCTGACCCGGCAACTCAAGGTCCGCGACGGCTTGCCGTGCTTCTTCCACAGCTTCTGCCGGGTATTCGCCAGGGAGTTCCAGCTCTGTCCTGAGAGCGGCAAGCGCCGCGGCGAGCTGGTCCGAGGAGTCGTCGACGTTGGGCGCTATCCGATGATGTGACACGAAAATCAGGGTAGCCCGAAACCGGCGGATAGTCTTGGATGTCCCACCCAAAAAGCCCGCTACCCCAAGGGGGCAACGGGCTTTCCGTGCGGCGGTATGGACCGGACCGGCTGTTTAGTTTGCCGGCGTCAGGGTGAAAGTAGCTGCCTTGTCGCCGAAGTCATCGCTGATGACCACTGTGGTGGGGCCGTTCTTGATGTCGAAGGCAATGACTCCCCGCTGCATCTCTCCGGCGGCAACATCCCCGGAAGGCAGTCCTCCCAGACCTTCCTCCACGTAGATCTCCTCGCCCTTGGCGCCGTCCGCGTCGAAGGCCTCGAAGTTCGAGGGTGAGGCGTAACTGCTTCCAGCTGTGGCCTCCCAGGAAACCTCCAAGAGGAGGAAGCCTCCCCTGGTCGGTTTCATGTAGGACATCCCGGGAATTTCGGTGGTGTAACCGGAGTTCAGGAGGCTGACTTTCACGGTGTTGCCCTCGGACATGGTGACGGTTAAGGAACCGTCATCAGAGGCAGTGCCCGACGACGGTGCCGGTGCCTCCTGGGAGGCCGACGGCAGGACCGGGGCATCGGTGCCTGCACCCTGGACTGCAGCAGCAACAAAGGTCAACGACAACACCGTGGACACGATTCCGACAATCAGGCCCGCGAACCAGACGACAATGGTGATGATCCATGCCTTCTTCTTGTTCTCCGGGTAACCCGCAAGCGGACGGCCCTGCTTGTCCCGGGCGTTTCCCGTCAGCGTGATGATGAGGTCAACGATGGACCAGATACCGAAGCCGCCGGCTGTGAGCAGCTTCGCGATTCCGGTACCGATCTTGCCCAGATAGAAGCGGTCCACACCGAAGCTACCCAGGAGCAGGGCCAGGATCCATGTGGTCATGAAGGACTTCGCCGGAGCTCCCACCGGGGTTCCGTAGGGGCCTGAATCCGGTCCGGGCTGGTAGCCCGGCTGTGCCCCACCCTGGAACTGGCCGCCGTAAGCGTAGGGTGCGGCAGGCACCTGCGGAATTCCTGCTCCGGCGTCGTTCTGCGGCGCGGGTGGGTAACTGGGGTGACTCATTGAAAATCCTTCAGTGAAGTGGGTGCGAGGAGGAGGACCTACGGCATGAGGGGCATGCGGCAGTCAACTCACTTCGAGCCAGCCTAGTAGGAATGGCACTGGAAGCAGGAACCCGACCCCGGGGAGGTTGTGGCCCACCAGGGATAGTCTTGATCCATGGGCATCTCCCCGGACGCTGCAGCCTCTGCCGGGCAACTCTCCGCGGAGTTGCTTGGAGCCATGGCATATGGCGAGCTATCCGCTTTCGGGCGCCTCTCCCTGGATTCGCGCTATGCCCCCACCCTCCATGACAGGTCTGTGTTCGCGAAGATCGCCGTGGGCGCCTACGGCAACTTTGCGCTCCTCAATGACCGGTTGTCGGAGATGGGCGTCGATCCGGAACAAGCCATGCTGCCGTTCCAGCGCTCCTTCGATCATTTCCATGAGCGCACCAAACCGGGGGACTGGTTCGAATCTGTCATGAAGGCGTACGTCATCGATACGGTGTCATCGGACTTCTACAGGGCCGTATCGATGTTCCTCGACCCAACAACGCGGCATTTCGTTGAACGCGTCGCTTCCCCTGACCAGGCCACGGAAGTCCTTCGGGTCCTGATCAGGCGGGCCTTGGCTGACGACCCGCGCCTGGCCTCGCGCCTTGCATTGTGGGGTCGCCGCTTGGTGGGGGAGGCCTTGACGCAGGCGCAGCGCGTCGGCATGGAACACCCCCTGCTGGGACCATTGCTGAAAGGCGGCGGGGATGCGCGTGCAGCGGTCAGGAGCTTAACGACGGAACTCGCCGATAAACACGGGCGCCGGATGACAGGCCTTGGCCTGACCGCGTAGCGGCTAAGACCACTTGAATTCGGCGGGAAACTACACGGTGTCCAGTGCTTGCAGCAGCGACTTGGCTGCCGCCGTCGGGTCTGTTGCCTCGGTGATGGCACGGACCACGACGATCCGGCTGGCTCCCGCTTCCACTACCTGTTCAACGTTGCTGAGGTCGATGCCACCAATGGCGAACCAAGGAAGTGTCACAGCATTGCCCGAACGCTTTTCCGCTTCTGCGGCATATGTGACCAAGTCCAGCCCCACCGCCGAGCGGCCGGGTTTGGTAGGCGTTGCCCAGACCGGACCCACGCAGAAATAGTCCAGTCCCAGGGGGCCCTGGGAGGTGGCGACTGCCGCATCGATTTGTTCCTGTGTGTGGGTGGAAAGACCGATGCCGGTCACGTTCGGCAAGAGGGTTCGCGCTGCCGTCAGGGGCAGGTCCTTTTGACCGATGTGGAATACAGGAGCCCCGGAAATACTGGCAACATCGGCCCGGTCGTTGACAGCCCAAAGCCGTCCGTGCCGTTGTGCGACGCTCCGCAAAACGGCCAGCAATTCAAGCTCCTCGGCAGCTTCCAGAGTCTTGTCGCGGAGCTGGATGATGTCAACGCCTCCAGCGAATGCGGCGTCCACAAAGTCTTCGAAATCGCCCTGCCGTTGACGGGCATCAGTGCACAGATAGAGGCGGGCGGAGGCGAGGGCGTCAGGCTGGGTCATGGAAACCAGAGTAGTTCCTCTAAACTGGGCACGTACTGCGGGAGCCGCGACATTCGTCATATGACTGTCCGGCTGAGAGGGCTTCAGCGCCGACCGCTTGACCTGATCCGGCTAGTACCGGCGTAGGGAAGGAAACGAATGGCAGGTCCCCGCCATACCCCCATCCAGGCAGACGTGGCCGTCATTGGCGGCGGCATCATAGGCCTTGGCATCGCTCATGAAGCCCGGCGACTTGGCCGTTCAGTGGCGCTGATCGATCCCGTCCCGGCCTCGGGTGCAACGTTCGCCGCCGCCGGAATGCTTGCACCCGTCAGCGAACTGCATTATCAGGAGGGAGACCTCCTGGAATTGATGGTCGAATCTTCGCGGCTGTGGCCTTCCTTCGTGGACGGACTGCACGTGGGTGGAGAGGGCAGCGGATACCGCACGACGCCGACCCTCGCCGTGGGTGCCGACGCAGCCGACCGCAGGGCGCTCGCAGACCTGAGGTCCGTACAGCTCGCAGCTGGATTGGGAGTTGAACCTCTGGCCCTGCGGGACGCGAGGCAACGCGAGCCGCTCCTCAGCCCACAGATTTCCTGCGCTTTCGATATTCCCGCCGACCACCAAGTGGATCCGCGAAAGCTCGCCGCATGCCTCCTGGCTGGATTAGCAAACCATTCACCTGACGACGGTTCCTGGGTGTCCGGGGCCGATGACGGATTCGCCGTTCCTTCCCCGGCACGCGGTGTGCTGAGGGATGACGGGCGGGTCACCGGAGTGGAACTCGAATCCGGAGTCGTGGTCCGCGCCGCGGAGACTGTGGTGGCCAACGGGCTGGGGGCATCCCAACTGTCGGGGCTCCCTGAGGGACTGAACCTTCCGGTGAGGCCGGTCTATGGCGACATCCTCCGGCTTCGCGTCCCCGACAACCTCCGGCCCTTGGTCACGTCCACTGTTCGGGGGATGGTTCGAGGCGTTCCCGTCTACATAGTTCCCCGGGATGACGGAACCGTGGTGATTGGGGCGACGCAACGCGAAGACGGATTGTCAGCGTCTTCCAACGCGGTCTCGGCCGGCGGCGTCTACCAGCTGCTGAGGGATGCCCAAGCCCTGGTCCCCGCAGTTGCGGAATTGGAACTCCTTGAAGCAACCGCCCGCGCCCGCCCTGGAACCCCGGACAACGCCCCCCTGCTCGGACGGGTCAGCGGTCCCCACGGCGACACTGACGGCCTGGTGATCGCCACAGGTTTCTTCCGCCACGGTGTGCTCCTGACTCCCGTGGCCGCCAGAATCGTGGGCGAACTCATCAGCGGCACAACGGACCCTCGATGGACTCCGTTCCTGCCTGATCGCTTCGCGGGCAACGCTTCAGTTCCCCAAGTTCTTACACCAGCAGCACACGCTCCCACCAAGGAAACAGCATGAACATCAAACTCAACGGAACCGATCACGCAGTCTCCGATGACGCATCCGTCAGCACCCTGGTCACAGCGATCACCGGCCGCGCCTTGGACCCTCGCGGACAAGCGGCCGACGGCGGCAAGCTGGGAGTCGCGGTCGCACGTAACTCCGAGGTGGTGCCCCGCAGCCAATGGGCCGTGACGGCGCTGGCCGACGGAGACGAACTCGAACTCGTAACAGCAGTCCAAGGAGGCTGAACCATGACAACAGCAAACATTGACGTTCGCACCACTGACGTTCATTCCACTGACGCGCTGGTGATCGACGGTGTCGAATTCGGTTCCCGGCTCATCATGGGTACCGGAGGCGCGCCGAGCCTCGATGGCCTGGGATCAGCGCTCCTGGCGTCGGGGACCGAGCTCACCACCGTGGCCATGCGCCGCTATTCCCCAGCCGAAACGGGATCGCTGTTCCAGCTCCTGGTGAACCACAACATCCGGGTCCTTCCCAACACTGCGGGCTGCTTTACTGCCAAGGACGCCGTGATGACTGCTGAACTGGCACGGGAAGCCCTGGAGACCGATTGGGTGAAGCTGGAAGTCATCGCCGACGAACACACGCTCCTGCCCGACGCCGTGGAACTGGTGGATGCAACGGAACAACTGGTGAACCGCGGCTTCAAGGTTTTCGCCTACACAAATGACGATCCCGTGCTCGCGCTCAGGCTCGAAAACCTGGGTGCCACCGCTGTCATGCCCCTGGGATCACCCATTGGAACAGGCCTCGGCATCCTGAACCCGCACAACATTGAACTCATCGTGTCCCGGGCCTCCGTACCTGTGGTCCTCGACGCGGGAATCGGAACCGCCTCCGATGCCGCGTTGGCCATGGAGTTGGGCTGCGACGCCGTCCTGCTGGCCACTGCTGTAACCCGGGCTCAGAACCCGGTACAGATGGGGGAAGCCTTCAAACACGCTGTGATCGCCGGTAGGCTGGCCAAGCAGGCAGGGCGGATTCCTCGGCGGGAGCATGCGCTCGCATCCTCGGCGATGGAGGGCCGGGCAGAGTTCCTCTGACCTGGGTTCTCCGAAATAGAAGGGGCGGTCATGGCAGCCAAGGATGAGCAACTGGCTGAGGCAGCCATCAATGCTGCCCTCGGAGACCTTCCGGACTGGAAGTATCAGGAGGGCCTGGTGACCGTCTACAAAACTTCGACGGCGGCGGACGCGCTTGCGCTCATTGCGGCTATCGGACAGCTCGCCGAGGAACAACATCATCATCCGGATCTGGAATGGCGCTACAACAGGGTCTTCCTTCGCTATGTGTCCCACGATGCCGGCGCGCAGGTGACCAAACGTGACATTGCCGCGGCCACCGCGGTGAGCGAAGCAGCAGCGGTCTTGGGTGCCACCGCACAGCCTGAGCGCTATCCGGCGTCGCAAAGTGGGTTAAATCAGTAGTGACAGTGGCTTAAAACAGTAGTGACCGTCACCCCGTAGGTGACGGTCACTACTGCTTAAGGCTCTAAAGCCGCAGCGCCTTGGTGAGCGCCGCAGTGTCGTGTTGGGTCCGGGTCCGGCCGAGGAAGAGCACCACGGCAACCGCCGCAGCAGTGCCGAGCACAATAGGCAGGACCCACGGAATCCAGGTTGCGCCCGGCTGGTAGCCCAAACCTGCGCTGATGAAGGCGATCCAGCTCAGCGTGCCCACAGCTGCTGAGACGCCGGCCGGCAACGCGATCCCGTACTTGCCGTGCCGCTTGTCGTTGGCCCACACAATGAAACCGGTGGCAATGGTGGCCAGAACCACCACGACGAGAGAAAGCATGAAAACTCCTTAGCGGACGGACGAGACGTGGGAAACCTTAGAGGGCGCCGAAACCTACGCGGCGAACTTCCTCGGCGCCGATCTCCACATAGCCCAGGACGTTGCCGGGAACGATGATCTGGCGGCCTTTTTCGTCAGTAAGACGGAGTTCGGAGCCCTTGGTGACGGCCTCGGCCACAATTTTGGCAACGGCGTCAGCATCCAAGGCGGATTCGAGCACGATCTCACGGCCAACGTTCTGAATGCCGATCTTTACTTCCACAGCAAGGCCTCCAAGCCAATCAAGTGTTAAGTCAGTCCTCTATTTGTAGCCTAGGACTCTTTGGGGAATCGACTGATTCCGCGCCAAGCTAAACGATAGATCAGATCGCTGGCCACATCGAGGTCCAGGTTTCCGTCCGTTTCAAGCCAATACCGCGCGCTGACCTGCGCCATTCCGGCCAAACCACGCCCGAGAAGCTGCGCTTCAAGAGGGGGCAGTTTGGTGTCTTCGGCTATGACGTGGGCCACGGCGTCCGCAAACGTCTTGTTGAAAGTCTCCAAACGCGAGCTGACGTCGGGATCATTAATCAGGTCCGACTCGAAGACCAGGCGATGGGCTTGGTCGTCGTCCGCGATGAACCTGTAATAGGCGCGCATGACGGCCTTGACGCGTTCCTTGTTGTCCGTGGTGGAGTTCAAGGCATTGAGCATCAGCTGCGTCAGGGTAGCCAGGTGGCTGTCCAAGAGGGCCATATAGAGCTCGCGCTTGGACGGGAAGTGCTGGTACAGCACTGGTTTGCTCACGTGCGCTGCTTCTGCGATTTCGTCCATGGCTGCCCCATGGAAGCCGTTGGAGACGAAAACTTCCAATGCCGCGTTCAGCAACTGTGCGCGGCGCTCATCCCGCGGCAACCTTGGTGAACGCGTAGAACCTGCCCGTTCCTGCTTGGCTGGTGCCCCATCGCTTGCCCGTGTGCCGTCAGCCACAGTCTGCCGCCTTTCCTTTGCAGTTATGACTACTCTACCGGTGGGTAATATGACCGGGCGGCATCTGCAGGCATACATTGAGGTATGGCCTCAATAGTTGCTGCCCACTCCGCTGCGCCCGCTGTCCTTCCACCCCTCGTTGAACCGGCCGCCGAACTCACGCCGGCCGAGGTGGAGCGGTACTCCCGGCATCTCATCATTCCCGAAATCGGCGCCCTGGGCCAACGCAGGCTTAAAAATGCCAAAGTCCTCGTCATAGGTGCCGGAGGACTTGGTTCGCCTGCTTTGTTGTACCTGGCCGCCGCCGGCGTGGGAACGCTCGGCATTGTGGATGACGACGTGGTGGACCTCAGCAACCTGCAGCGCCAGGTCATCCATGGCGTACGGGACGTGGGTTCGCCCAAGATCGAATCGGCCCGAAGCGCGATCGCCGAGCTCAACCCCTTGGTGGACGTTGTCCTGCATGACATCCGGCTCGACGCGTCCAACGCGCTGGAGTTGTTTGCGAAATATGACCTCATCCTCGACGGTGCGGACAACTTCGCTACCCGTTATCTCGTCAATGATGCCGCTGCCATTCTCGGTAAGCCCTATGTTTGGGGCTCCATCTTCCGCTTCGACGGCCAAGTAAGCGTCTTCTGGGCCGAACACGGGCCCACGTACAGGGATCTCTACCCTGAGGCGCCTCCCGCCGGCTCCGTGCCGTCCTGTGGTGAGGGCGGCGTGTTCGGCATGCTGTGCGCGGCGGTTGGATCGCTCATGGTGACCGAGGCCGTAAAGCTGATCACCGGCGTCGGGCGTTCATTGCTGGGCCGTGTGGCGCTCTTTGACGCTTTGGGCGGGAGCTGGCGCGAGATCAAGGTCTCCAAGGACCCTGAAGCCGAACCCATCACGGAACTGACCGACTACGAGGCTTTCTGCGGCGTGACGCCACTCGCGGCCACGGACCAGGAGCACACTGTGTCCGCCAAAGACCTCGCAGGAATGCTGGCCGAACGGGAGTCGGGGGAGCGGGACTTCGAACTCGTGGACGTCCGTGAGTCCGGCGAGCACAGCATCGTGAGCATCGATGGCTCGGTCCTCATTCCGCAGGGCCGCATTCTCTCCGGCGAGGCGTGGGTGGAGCTGCCGCAGGATAAGGACATCGTGTTCCACTGCAAGGCCGGGACACGCTCGGCTGCTGTCCTTGAGGCGGCACAGAAGGCGGGGTACACGCGCGTCAGGCATCTCGACGGCGGTATTCTCGCCTGGGTGCGGGACGTGGAGCCGCAGAAGCCCGTCTACTAAACGTAGGGGTCGGGCCGCCCAGCCTTCCAGGGAGGGGCGGCCTCAAAAACAGTTAGGCGCTTTCGGAGCGCAGTTGCTCGTGATCCACCGGGCACTCCGAGGCGGGGGCTGCAGCCTGGGGCTGTTCCACCTGGATGCCGTAGAGGGCCTCGAGCGCTGCAACGTAGTCATCCTGCTGGCCGTTGGCTGCGAGTTCGCGGGCCCGGACCGTCGGGATGTGCAGGAGCTGCTTGACCATCCGGCGCAGGGCGAACTCCACCTCTTCGGCAGCAGCGGTACAACCGTGGCGGGCGCGGACTTTTTCCATTTCCGCGTCCAGGACGTTCATGGTGTGACGGCGGAGCGCCACGATGGCGGTGTCCACGGAACGGGCTTCGCGTTCGGACTCGAATGACGTGGCAGCGCCGTTGACGATTGCGCTGGCCTGCGAGAGTGACTCTGCCTGTTCCTGGGGAGCAGCGAGCCGTACGGATTCAAGCGTCAGAAGTTCAACGCCGTCGAGTTCTCCCACGGCGGGGTCGAAGTCATGGGTGAGGGCGAGGTCGATCGCGATCAACGGTTTGCCCGAATTCGCCCGGACACGGGCAAGGTCTGCGGCCTCAACCCGGTTGTCGGATCCGCTGCAGCCGATCATGACGTCAGCCGCGGCAACAGCAGCGGGAAGAGTGTCGGCGTCGAGCGCCGTACCGCCGCGGGTGGCTACGAAGCCTTCGGCGCGTCCGGATGAAGAGTAAACGGAAATATCGGTGCAGCCGCGCTCACGGAGAAGTGACATGGTAGCGCCGGCATAGGCCCCGGTTCCGAAGACCACAACTTTCTTGGTGGTCCAATCGTCGTTCTCGGCGAGATCGGTGGCGAGGTCCAGTGCGACGGAAACAATGGAAAGCCCGCGCGAGCCGAGGGCGGTCTGCGCGCCTACATCCTTGGCGGTCTTGGACGCTGCCTGGAAGAGACGCACCAGGCCGGAGCTGGCGGTGCCTTCCTGCTGGGCGGTGATCAGGGCCCGACGAACCTGGCCGGCGATTTCACGCTCACCCACCACGGCCGAGTCCAGCCCGGCGCTGACTGCGAAGAGGTGCCGGGTGACATCCGGGCCCGTGTGGGTAGCAAAGGAGCGGGAGACGAGTTGCTCGTTAAGGCCGCTGAGTTCGCTGATCTGCGAAACAAGGGCGGAACGGGCCGCCTCAAGGTCAGCCCCGTTGGCAGTTTCGCCGTAAACCTCGTAGCGGTTGCAGGTGGCCAGGACCACTGCACCGGAGACTACTGAGGAGTCCGTCAGGGCTGCCGAGGCAAGCTCAGAGGAACCGTTGCTCAACTGAGCGACAGTTTCGAGGTCGATGTCGGCGTGTGTAGCCACCAATGAGAAAAGAACCACAGCACCCCAATCATAGCTTTTTCGTAGCCCGGTAGAACAATGTGGCGCCGTGGTGATCCACACGCAAGTGAGTGATCCCGGCCACAACGGCCCGGGCGGGGCGCGACGTGACAGCTTGTCGTTATCTTTTGCCCCGGATTTTCGGCACAATCGAAGGCATGACTTCTAGCGCGGCAGCATCCAACAGTACGGCCTCCAACGCCCCGGCGGGAACCCTCGGCGACAACCACCCGCTGAAGGACGGTCGCACCTCGGACTCGCCGCTGATCACGGCCTACCGCGGTGGCACGCCGTCCCGCAGGCCCGTCTGGTTCATGCGCCAGGCCGGCCGTTCCCTGCCTGAATACCTGAAGGTGCGCGAGGGCGTTGCCATGTTGGACTCCTGCCTTCGCCCGGAGCTCGCTGCCGAGATTACCCTTCAACCCGTTCGACGCCACGATGTTGACGCCGCCATCTTCTTCTCCGACATCGTCATTCCTTTGAAGCTCGCGGGTGTCGGCGTGGACATCGTCCCCGGCGTGGGACCCGTTTTGGACAAGCCGGTCCGGACAGCAGCTGATGTTGCCGCCCTTCCCACGCTGACGTGGGAAGCCCTGGAGCCCATCCGGGAAGCTGTCCGCCTGACGGTGGCCGAACTGGGTAAGACGCCGCTGATCGGCTTTGCCGGCGCGCCGTTCACCCTTGCGGCTTACATGGTGGAAGGGAAGCCTTCGCGTGACCACCTTGGCCCGCGGACCATGATGCACGCGGATCCCGAGACCTGGGCCGCGCTGGCCAACTGGGCTGCCGATACCTCCGGAATGTTCCTCCAGGCCCAGCTTGAGGCAGGCGCGTCGGCCGCGCAGCTCTTTGACTCGTGGGCAGGATCGCTGGGCTTGGCTGACTACACCAAATACGTGGCGCCGGCATCTACCCGCGCGCTTGACCACGTACGTGGACTCGGGGCGCCGTTGATCCACTTCGGCACCGGCACCTCCGAACTGCTGGTTGCCATGCGCGACGTCGGAGTGGACGTCGTGGGCGTGGACTACCGGCTGCCCTTGGACGAGGCCAACCGTCGGCTCGGTGGCACTGTTCCGCTCCAGGGCAACATCGACCCCGCTCTTCTGTCTGCCCCGTGGGAAGTCCTTGAAGCCCACGTCCGCGAAGTCATCGCCGCTGGTTCCCACGCCCCGGGCCACGTACTGAACCTCGGCCACGGGGTTCCCCCCGAAACAGACCCCACAGTCCTGACCCGCGTCGTGGAGCTCATTCACTCCATCCCCGCGGAGTAGGACTCATGCGCAGGGGGCACACAAAGCCCGAGGCACATGATTCACGGCCAACAGCCGTGGTGGTTGGCGGAGGCATCTCGGGCCTGATCGCCTCACGTGAACTGGCAGCGGACGGTTGGGCGGTCACTGTCCTCGAAGCAAGCAACGCTTGGGGCGGCTGCGTGGGAAGCCATGTTGTTGCCGGGCTGCAGCTGGACAGCGGGGCGGAGTCGTTCGCCACCCGGTCCACAGCTGTAGCCGACCTCGCGCGTGAGCTTGGACTGGCGGACCGCATCGTCGCCCCGCATCCGGGTGGCGCCTGGGTGCAGCTTCCCAACGGCCCGCAGGAGCTCCCCAAAACGGGGGTGCTCGGGATTCCTGCGAACCCCTGGGACCCTGAAGTTCGGCGATCCTTGGGGCTCGCGGGAGCAATGAGGGCATCCTTGGACCGTTGGCTCCCGGCCTCTGTGGGAACGTCCTCGGACGTCACCAGCGTTTCCTCTTTGGTCCGAACCCGGATGGGCAAAAGGGTTCTTGAACGGCTTGTTTCTCCGGTGGTGGGTGGCGTTCACTCTGCCGACCCTGCCCTCTTGGATGTGGACATGGTCGCCCCGGGGCTGCGCGCGGGGCTCCGCGCCCATGGATCCCTCGCTGCCGCTGTTGCGGCTCAACGCAGAACGGCTACCGCATCTACGGCGTCCGGCCCGGCGAAGGCGGGTTCCGCCGTCGCGGGCTTGAAGGGTGGGATGAATACCCTGGTGGTCGCGCTGGTATCGGACTTGCGGGAGCGCGGGGTGTCATTGCTGACCGGCAAGCGTGCCGAGGACGTCGTCAAGACGGAAGACGGTTGGCGGGTCACCGCCGGAAACGACACGTACGACGCCGACCGGCTGGTGGTTGCGCTTGACGGCCCAGCCGCCGTTGGGCTGCTGGAGAAGTCGTTACCTGAGTTGTCCAGCCTGCGTCCCGCCCCCGGACCGCTGGTGAGCCTGGTGACGATGGTTGTGGATTTGCCGCAGCTTGATGGCAGGCCGCGGGGGACAGGGATCCTGGTGGCTCCTGAGACCCCTGGGATCAAGGCCAAAGCCTTGACGCATGCAACGGCAAAGTGGGATTGGTTGGCTGACGAGGCTGGTCCCGGAACGCATGTCCTGCGCCTTTCCTATGGTCGGCGCGAAGAGGGGGGTGGTGGAGCGGACCTCGTACTGGATGATGGGTCTCTCCTGGCCGCCGCCCTGGAAGACGCTTCCGCGCTGTTGACCGTTCGGGTATCCCGGTCGGACATCGTGGACTGGGATGTGGTGCGGTGGGCGGGCGCATTGCCGTTCGCCGCCGTCGGTCATAAACAGCGTGTGGCGCAAGTGCGCAAGGTGTGCGCCGCTGCGGACGGTCTGACCATGGTGGGCGGCTGGTTGGCCGGAAACGGCCTTGCCGCAGTAGTGGCTGATACGCGGGCGCAACTTGCCGCGGTAAGCGCCAACGGACCATCCATTGAGTGATTTGCATCACTTCTACGTCTTGTAGAACTGATCCGTTTCGACTTAGCGGCTGGCACGGGGCAAACTTGAACCATGAGCCACACTTCTGCCGAATCTGTCACTAAAACTGCTGAAACCGAAGAACAGTTCTACACACTGTGGACGGTCTTCAAGCGCTCGGCCGACGTCCTGCGCAGCGGCGATGCTGCACAGGAATTCGAAGCCCTTGCCGAGAAGCTCGCGGAAGGCGGCGTGATCCTTCGGGGCAGCTATGACGTCTCGGCCATGCGCTCGGACGCAGACATCATGGTGTGGCTCCACGGGCCCAAGCCGGAGGACCTGCAGTCCGCTGTCCGCTCCATCCGCCGCAGCAAGCTCTTTGCGGGAACCGAAATCGTTTGGTCCGCCATGGGCGTGCACCGTGAAGCCGAGTTCTCCAAGAGCCACGTGCCCGCCTACGCGCGGGGCGTAGAGCCCAGCACTTGGCTCTGCGTCTATCCGTTTGTGCGCTCCTACGAGTGGTATCTGCTTCCCACGGATGAGCGCGGCAAGATGCTCCGCGACCACGGCCTGCTTGGACGCGAATTCCCGCAGGTCATCTCCAACACCGTGTCCTCGTTTGCCCTGGGCGACTGGGAATGGATCCTCGGCCTCGAAGCACCTGAACTGGTGGACCTCGTGGACCTGATGCGCCACCTGCGGTCCACCGAAGCGCGCCACCACGTCCGCGAAGAGATTCCCTTCTACACCGGCCGCCGCGTCACGGCTGCCGAGATTGCCGAGGTCCTGGCATGACCGAGCTTGTTATCACCACTGAAGCGAACGCCATCACTGAGCGTGGACGCCAGGAAGCCAAACAGTACGACGCCGTACTGCTCGCATCCTTCGGCGGTCCTGAAGGCCAGGACGACGTCATTCCCTTCCTGCGCAACGTCACCCGTGGCCGCGGCATCCCGGACGAGCGGCTCGAAGAGGTCTCGCACCACTATCGCGCTTTCGGCGGTATCAGCCCCATCAATCAGCAGAACCGCGAGCTGAAGGCAGCGATCGAGGCTGAACTGGCGCGGCGTGGCATCGAACTGCCGGTCCTCTGGGGAAACCGGAACTGGGATCCCTACATCGCGCCGGTCCTGCAGGACGCATACGACGCCGGACACCGCCGGATCCTGATGCTCACCACCAGCATCTACTCCTGTTACTCCAGCTGCCGCCAATACCGCGAAGACATCGGCATTGCGCTGACCGAAACCGGTTTGGACGGCAAGCTTGAGGTGGACAAGATCCGCCAGTACTTCGACCACCCCGGCGTAGTCCAGCCCTTCCTGGAAGGAACCGCCGCCGGATTGGAAGAGATTCGCGGCAAGCTGGCCGCTGCCGGCGAAGCTGACCCGGATTCGAAGATTCGGGTTCTGTTCGCCACCCACTCCATCCCCACCCGGGATGCTGAAGCCGCAGGCAGGTCCCAGGACGAGCCTCGCGAATTTGCTGAAGGGTCCGCCTACGCAGCCCAGCACCTTGCCAACGCCCAGGCCATCATGGACGCTGTGGCACCGAACGTTGCCTGGGACCTCGTGTACCAGTCACGCTCCGGTGCCCCGCACATCCCTTGGCTTGAACCTGACATCAACGACCACCTCGAGGAAATCGCCCCCGAAGGCGTGCGCGGCGTGGTCATCGTTCCCCTCGGCTTTGTCAGCGACCACATGGAAGTTGCCTGGGACCTCGACACCGAGGCCTTGGAAACGTGCAAGAACCTGAGCATCGAGGCCACCCGCGTTCCCACGCCGGGCACGCATGCGGCTTTCGTGTCCGGCCTGGTGGACCTGATCTGCGAACGCACGGTGGAGAACAACATTGCCGAGCGTCCCCACGTCATGGACCTTGGCCCGTGGTACGACGTCTGCCGTCCCAACTGCTGCGAGAACTTCCGCGGAGCAAAGCCCGTCATCGCCGAAGTTGGCACCAGCATCGGGACCGGCCATGACGCCTACCCCGCTTCGGAGGCTGCCAAGTGACAGTCCGCATCGGAACCAGGGCTAGCAAGCTTGCCCTGACGCAAACGCAACAGACTGCGGACCAGTTGGCTGCCGTGGGCGGCTTCCCGGTGGAGCTGGTGCACATCAAGACCGAGGGCGATGTGAAAACCGGATCCCTGTCCCAGATGGGTGGCACCGGAGTGTTCGTCGCTGCACTGCGGGATGCCCTGCTGGCTGACGCCTGCGATGTCGCCGTGCACTCGCTGAAGGACCTGCCCACGGGTGCCGCACTTGGCCTGAGCATCGCGGCAACCCCCAAGCGGGTGGATGTCCGTGACGTGCTCTGTGCCCGTGACGGTATGACACTCGCCCAGCTGCCGGGCGGCGCCAAAGTAGGCACAGGCTCGCCTCGGCGTGCCGCGCAGCTTCGGGCTGCACGTCCGGACATCGAAGTACTCGATATCCGCGGAAACGTGGACACACGCCTTGGACGCGTCCCCGGCCTCCCGGGTAACACCACCGATGAGGTTGTTCAAGGCAAGTCCTGCGACCTTGACGCCGTGGTGCTGGCCGCGGCGGGCTTGGAACGAATGGACCGGTTGGACACCGTCAGCGAGTTCTTCGAATCCGACGTCATGCTTCCCGCCCCCGGGCAGGGAGCGTTGGCCATCGAGTGCCGCACTGAAGACGCCCCCAGCGTGGCAGGTTCCGCCGAAGGGGCCGACGGGGTGCTGGCACAGGCCCTTGCGGCACTGAACGACCACGACACCCGCCTCGCCGTAACGGCCGAGCGCGCTGTTCTGGCCAGGCTCGAAGCCGGTTGCGCGGCCCCCGTTGGTGCCTACGCCTTCCGTAAGGGCAGCATGCTGCACCTTGAGGCAGTGGTCTGCGCAGTGGATGGCACCAAGACTGTCCGCGAGAAGAAGGCCACCGACGGCCTCACGGAGGTTGGCGCCACGTTGCTCGGCATCGAAGTGGCTGAGCTGTTGCTCGCCGCCGGCGCCGCGGAGATCGCGGACCTTGCCGCGTCCTGAGCCGCATGAATCGAACGGGCTGACCGGTCGGCGCGTCCTGATCACCAGGAGCGCCGACCGCGCGCGCCCCTTGGCATCGCTCCTCAGTAGCTTTGGGGCCGAGCCACTGGTGTTGCCGCTCATTGATTTCGAGAGGGCCGGAGACCAGGCTCCCCTTGATTCAGCCTTGGACCGTTTGGTGGCTGGCAATTTCGATTGGCTGGTGATCAGCAGCATCACCACTGTCCGGGTTCTCCTGGACAAAGCTGCGCAGCGCGGCGTCGACCTTGCGGACCTCGTGCCATCGGGAACAAAGGTGGCCACCATTGGACCCTCGTCCCGGCAGGTCCTTGAATCCGTTGGTCTCACCGTTGCTTTGTCGCCTACCGATGTCCAATCGGCCGAAGGTCTGCTTGCTGTGTGGGAGTCATCCGGTGGACGGGTTTTCCTGCCACAAGCAGATATCGCGTCGCCCGGCCTGCGGGAAGGCTTGACCGCCAGAGGCGCGGACGTGACCTCCGTTGTCGCCTACAACACAGTCGGTTACCCAGCCCGTCCGGAACTCCGCCTAACAGCGGAGCTTCCGTCCGACGTCGTAGTTTCCCGGGGCGACATGCCGCCGACTCTCAGCCCGGACGAGGCACGGACCGCAATGGACGTCGGGAGCCTGGACGCCGTGGTGGCTGCTTCACCCAGCGCTGCGCGTCGCATCGCCCACATATTTCCTGCTTTGGGCACCTGCCGCTTCATCGCCATCGGGCGTCCGACGGCGGCAGAGGCCTCCCGGATCGGCCTCACCGTGGCAGCCACCGCCAAAGAACCAACCCCGGACGGCATTGTGGCCGCCTTGGAATCTGTTTTCGCCAACGAAGGGAACCCGCAATGAGCTTTCCGAACCATCGTCCCCGCCGCTTGCGCACCACTCCCGCAATGCGGAGGCTCACCGCCGAAAACCGCCTGGCGCCCGCGGACCTGATCCTCCCGGCGTTCATAAGGGAGGGCCTCACAGAGCCGAGCCCCATCAGCTCCATGCCGGGAGTGGTCCAGCACACCACCGAGTCCCTGAAACGGGCGGCCGCAGAAGCCGTGGAGTTGGGCGTGGGCGGCATCATGCTGTTCGGTGTGCCCGCCGTGCGCGACGCGCAAGGCACCGCTTCATTGGACCCGGATGGCGTCCTGAACAAGGCCATCCGCGACGTCAAAGCCGAGGTCGGCGATGACCTGGTGATTATGGGCGACGTTTGCCTCGATGAGTTCACGGACCACGGCCACTGCGGCGTCCTCGATTCCGAAGGCTACGTAGACAACGACGCCACGCTGGAGATCTACGGCCGGATGGCTGTTGCCCAAGCGGACGCCGGAGCTCACGTGCTGGGGCCCTCGGGAATGATGGACGGACAGATCGCAGTCATCCGTCAAGCGCTGGAGGAGTCCGGGCACAAGAACACAGCAGTTCTTGCCTATGCAGCCAAGTACGCGTCAGCATTCTATGGCCCGTTCCGTGAGGCCGTGGATTCCCAGCTCAAGGGTGATCGCCGGACCTACCAGATGGACGCGGCAAACCGTCGGGAAGCCATCCTGGAAGTTGAACTGGACCTCGAAGAAGGCGCTGACATGGTCATGGTCAAGCCTGCCATGAGCTACTTGGACATCCTGGCCGACGTCGCAGCCATGAGCCCGGTGCCGGTGTCGGCCTACCAAATCTCGGGCGAGTACGCCATGATCGAAGCGGCCGCCGCCAATGGCTGGATCGACAGGCGGGGTGCCATCACCGAATCCGTCCTCGGCATCAAGCGTGCCGGAGCCGACACCGTCCTGACCTACTGGGCCTCCGAACTCGCACGCTGGCTGAAGGAGTCCTGATGACCGCAGTTCCTGCCGATCCCACAGCGCCGGTGGCGGCCCATGAGATCCTGCTCGGCCTGAACACTTTCGGCGACGCCGGGGTGGACGCCGATGGAAACCCGAAGGAACATGCGCGCGTGCTGCGCGAGCTGCTCCAGGAAGCGAAGCTGGCTGACGCCGTCGGACTTCATGCCTTTGGGGTGGGGGAGCACCACCGGCGCGATTTCGCGGTGTCCGCACCTGAAGTCTTCCTTGCAGCGGCGGCCGCGGTTACCTCACGGATTCGCCTTGGCTCGGCCGTTACCGTGCTCAGCTCCGATGACCCCATCCGGGTTTTCCAGCGCTTCGCCACCGTGGATGCGTTGTCCAACGGCAGGGCGGAGGTAATGCTCGGCAGGGGTTCGTTCGTGGAGTCGTTCCCTCTGTTTGGTTTGGACCTGGCGGACTACGAAGTCCTGTTCGAGGAAAAACTGGAACTGTTCGATAAAGTTCGCTCGCAGAAACCGGTTCATTGGGAAGGCCGCACGCGTCCCAACGTCAACGGGCTGCAGGTATACCCCAAACTGCAGCACCACTTGCTGCCGGCTTGGATCGGTGTAGGCGGTACACCCGAGTCCGTGCTGCGCTGCGCCGAATATGGCTACCCCATCATCTTCGCCATTATTGGGGGAGAACCCCGCCGCTTCGCGCCGCTGGTCAAGCTGTACCGTGATGCGATGGCCAAGTACGGCCATCCGATGCGGCAGATCGCAACGCACTCACCGGGGTTCATTGCTGACACGGACGAAGCCGCCCGCGAGGAACTCTTCCCGCATTGGCTGGAGCAGCGCAACCGGATAGGTTCAGAGCGCGGCTGGGGTCCAGGGAATCGCGGAGAGTTTGATGCCATGTGCGGCCCTGAAGGTGCGCTCTACGTTGGCTCCCCGGAAACCGTTGCCCGGAAAATCGCCTTGCTCAAGCGGAACCTTGGTGTGGACCGCTTCGACCTCAAATACAGCAATGGAACATTGCCGCATCAATCCATGATGCGCTGCATCGAGCTCTACGGCAGCGAAGTGGCCCCCCGGGTTGCTGAGCTGCTGGCCGACGCCTCATAAGACTGCGCCCGGCCAAGCTTAAATCACTGAAAGAATAGGAACCATGACGTCAAACACCCCTGTGTCCGACCAGCTGTTCGACCGCGCCCGGTCCCTGATGCCCGGCGGCGTCAACTCGCCGGTTCGGGCCTTCGGGTCAGTGGGCGGTACTCCGAAGTTCATGGTGTCCGCCAAGGGTGCCTACCTGACAGACGCCGACGGTAAGGAATACGTAGACCTCGTCTGCTCCTGGGGGCCGGCGCTGTTGGGTCACGCCCACCCCGCCGTGCTCGACGCCGTTCACGCAGCTGTGGACCGTGGCTTGTCCTTCGGAGCTTCCACCCCGGATGAAGCCAACCTGGCTGCGATCGTCAAGGACCGGGTGTCCGCCGTCGAACGCTTGCGGATGGTGTCCACGGGAACCGAAGCCACCATGACTGCCGTCCGCCTGGCCCGTGGTTTCACCGGCCGCAACCTGATCATCAAGTTCGCCGGCTGCTACCACGGGCACCTTGACGGATTGCTGGCAGCCGCAGGATCCGGCGTCGCCACGTTGGCACTGCCCGGCTCTGCCGGCGTCACCGAGGCCACTGCCGCTGAGACACTGGTCCTGCCCTATAACGATCTCGCTGCCGTCGAGGCTGCATTCGCTGCGCACGGCAAGAACATTGCTGCCGTTATCACCGAAGCAGCTCCGGCCAACATGGGCGTCGTCACCCCGGGTGAGGGCTTCAACGCGGGGCTGTCCCGCATCACCAAGGAACACGGTGCGCTCCTCATCCTCGACGAAGTCCTCACCGGCTTCCGCACCGGCTACGCCGGCTACTGGGGACTGACCGGCCGCCAGGAAGGCTGGGCTCCGGACCTGCTCACGTTCGGCAAGGTCATCGGCGGCGGAATGCCGACGGCGGCACTCGGCGGCCGTGCCGACGTCATGGACTACCTTGCTCCCGTCGGCCCGGTTTACCAGGCCGGGACGCTGTCCGGAAACCCCGTGGCCATGGCAGCGGGTGTCGCAACGCTGACGAACGCAACTCCTGAGGTCTACGCCTACGTTGATGCCCGATCCCTGGAACTCTCCGCCGCGCTCTCCTCTGCCCTTGATGCCGCGGGTGTGGACCACTCCATCCAGCGGGCAGGCAACCTGTTCTCCGTCGCGTTTGGTACCTCTGCCCACGGCGTGCACAACTACGACGACGCGCAGCGGCAGGAAAGCTTCCGATACGCCCCGTTCTTCCACTCCATGCTGGACTCCGGCGTCTACCTTCCGCCATCGGTCTTCGAAGCCTGGTTCCTTTCCGCTGCCCATGACGACGCAGCGATGAACAGGATCGTCGATGCCCTCCCTGCAGCAGCGAAGGCCGCAGCGGGCGCATCGGCCTAGTTTTTGGTGATGCCCCGGCGCCTGCTTGAAGCAGTTGTCCGGGGCATCGTTGCTTGTCACGGGGTAGGCTCGTAGGTGGAAACCCCACCCCCAACGAATTCACGGTTTACCATGCGCAAGTTCCCGTCCATTGCTTCATTGAGTGTCAGCATTGCCACCGCCGGAGTACTTCTGGTGACGGCCTCGGGATGTTCCAGTGGCCCATCCAACTCCGGCCAGGCCTCGGCGGAGGGGACGCCTTCTGTATCTCCTTCTTCGCCGACAGCCACGCCGGCACCTACATCCCCGCCGGCGACAACCACGCCGTCTGCCGTTCCTTCCCCGCCTCCTTCCGCCGCACCGGCCCCGGCGCCGAGCACACCGTCACCTGCGGAGCAGCAACTCGCAGCGCTCAGCCTTGAGCAGCGGGTAGGGCAACTGTTTATGGTGGCGGCCAAGGCCAGCGGCGCGGAACCGGGCACCATGGAAGCACTGACGAAGTATCACGCCGGCAACGTTTACCTCAGCGGACGCAGCAAGGCTGGAACTGCCCCGACTACAGCTGTCGTGTCGTCGTTGACCGGTACGGTCTCGGCTGCCACAACAGGTGGGGTACCCCTATTTGTGGCGACGGACCAAGAAGGAGGATACGTGCAGGTTCTGTCCGGTCCCGGATTCTCCACTATTCCGACCGCAGTGCTCCAGGCGTCCTCCGGGGCGGCCAAGCTCCGCACGGATGCTGCAACGTGGGGGAAGGAACTTCGTAGCGTAGGCGTCAATGTGAATCTCGCGCCGGTCCTTGATACAGTGACCAGCCCGGAGTTTTCCCCGTCAAATGCCCCCATCGGCCATTTTCAGCGGGAGTACGGCTATGACCCTGCCAGCGTCTCGCTCCTGGGCAACGCCTTTGCCGATGGCATGAAGGACGCGGGCGTCGCTCCCGTGGTCAAACACTTCCCGGGCCTTGGCCGGGTGGTTCCCAACACCGATGTCCGCAGCGACGTACGTGACACGGCCACCACCCGGAACGATCCTGCGCTGGAGCCGTTCCACGCGGCCATCAAATCAGGCACCCAATGGGTCATGGTGTCCAATGCTTACTACGACAAGATTGACGCCGCCAACATCGCACCGTTCTCACCCACCGTGATGGAAACCATGCTCCGTGCTGACGCCGGCTTCACGGGGATCGTTCTTTCGGACGATCTCTGCAGTGCCGCGCAGCTGGAAGCATGGTCCGATGCCGAGCGCGCCCTGAACTTCTTCGGTGCAGGCGGAACCATGCTGGTGTGCGCCGATCCCACGAGCATTCCGGCCATGCACCGGGCGGTGGTGCAGAAGGCTACGTCAGATCCTGCTTTCAGGGCCAAGGTGGATGCTGCAGCGTTGACAGTGCTGCGGGTCAAAGCCGCTCACTAACGGCTCCAAGGCAGTGAGCACAGCAAAGAACCCCGCCTTCGTTTGGAAGGCGGGGTTCTTTGCAACCTGTGCTTTGTCCTGCTTAGAGGACGTCCTTAGAGGACGTCCGAAAGGAAACCTTGAAGGCGTTCCGTCCGGGGATCGGTGAACAGCTGCTCCGGAGGACCGGATTCAACCACAACGCCGGCGTCCATGAAGGTCACGATGTCCGAGACATTCCGGGAGAAGCCCATTTCGTGGGTTACCACCACCATGGTCATGCCTCCTTGGGCCAAGTCCGTCATGAGGGCAAGCACGCCCTTGACGAGTTCCGGGTCCAGCGCGGAGGTAGCTTCGTCAAAGAACATCACCTCGGGCTTCATGGCAAGCGCGCGGGCAATTGCCACACGCTGCTGCTGTCCGCCTGAGAGGTTGGCTGGACGCGAGTCCGCCTTGTGCTTCAAACCCACCAGGTCCAGCTGGGCCAGGGCCTCATCGCGCGCCTGCTCCTTGGACATGCCGCGGATTTTGCGCAATGCCAGCGAGATGTTCTCGGCCACCGTTTTGTGCGGGAACAAGTTGAACTGCTGGAAGACCATGCCGATGCGGCGACGCAGTTCGTCCGGGTTGTCCTTCAGCACCGATCTTCCATCCAGCAGGATGTCGCCCTGGTCGGGTTCGATGAGTCGGTTCATCACGCGGAGCAGCGTTGACTTGCCCGAGCCGGACGGGCCGATCACGGATGCCGTGGTGCCCTTCTCGACGTGCAGGTCGATGCCCCGCAAGACGTGATTGCTGCCGAACGATAAGTGGATGTTCTTCGCCGTCAATGTGCCTGATGCGAATTCACTCATGCTTGGGCTCCTTTTCCAACGACGGCTGCTGCCTCGTCCGGTTCCTTCTTCTCCGGGCGGCCGGCACGCATGCGTGCATCAATCCAGTTCACAAAGTGCGTAAGCGGGATGGTCAGCGCCAGATAGAAGATGGCCGCTGCGACGTACGGCGACAGGTTGCCGCTGTTGGCAGCGGCGTCCTTGCCGATCTGGAAGATTTCACGCTCGGTTGCCAGCAAGCCAAGCATGAACACCAGCGACGATTCCTTGATCAACGCGATGAACTGGTTGACCAAAGCCGGAAGCACGCGGCGGATGCCTTGGGGCACCACCACCAGACGCATGGACGAGCCGTAGCTGAACCCCAAGGCGCGGGTTGCTTCCAGTTGGCCCTTATCCACGCTCTGGATACCGGAACGGAAGATCTCGCCGATGTACGCGCCGGACATCAAGGACAGAGCCGCGATGGCCATGGGGTAAGGGCTGGTGGAACCCGTAAGCTCGCGAATGATAGGACCGAAACCGAATCCGATCACCAGGATGGTCAGCACCGGGGGAAGCCCGCGGAGGATGTCCGTGTAAATGCGGGCTACCCACCGTGCTGCTGCGTTCCGGGAAATCCCCATCAGGGCGAGCAGCATCCCGAGCGCGGTCCCGATGATGCCCGAGACGACGGCCAGGACGATGGTGTTGGGCAGGCCGACGGCGAACATCTTGGGGATGACTTCGCCCATTGCCTCCCAGTCAAAGAAGGTCTCGGCTAGTTGATTGAGGATATCCATGGAACGCCTTGGTTACTTGGCGGGGAGCTGGACGGCCTTGCTGCCCGGCTTCCAGCCCTGGGGGGTCTGCTCGGCGGCAGTCGGACGGTCCTTGTACCATTCGGCCGTGAGCTTGGCCCAGGTGCCGTCAGCGATGACTGCATCCAAACCGGAGTTCAGGGCGTCGATCAGCGGCTGGTTGTCCTTGTTCACGGCGTATGCGGTGAAGTTCTGGGTGTTGACAACCTTCTCGGCGATCTTGGTGTTGTCGCCTTCCTTGACCTGGCCTTCAGCCTGCTGCGAAGGTGCAACCCAAGCGTCGATCTGGCCGTTCTTGACGTTGCCGTAGACAGTGTTGTAGTCAGGGAAACGGACAGGCTCGATCTTCAGGGTGTTGGTCATGTAGTCATCCTGGACGGTGCCCTGGACGACGCCGATGCGGAGGCCTTCCTTGACGTCGGCGAAGCCGGTGACCTTGGAGTCGCTCTTGGTCACGATCGCCATGTAGCCAAAGTCGTAGCCATTCGTGAAGCCGACTGTCTTGCGACGGGCGTCCGTGGTGGAGATCGAGGAGGATCCGACGTCGAACTGCTTGTTGCCCACCTGGGACAGAAGCGCCGAGAAGTCGGTGGACGCGAACTCGACCTTGAGGCCCAGCTTGTCACCAATGGCGCGCAGGAGTTCGTTGTCGTAACCGGTGAAGTTACCGGACGGATCAATGAAAATGTTCGGCGGGGCATCGGAAAGGGTGCCCACGCGCAGGGTGCCGTCGGTGATGAGGCCCAGCTTGGACTTGTCGATCTGATCCAGCGCCGTAACGTCAGCGGTGGTAAACGTGTCCAGCGACTTCTGGTCGCTGCCGGCGAGGGCGTCGGTGGGCGAGCCGCTGGGCTCGGAGGTTCCTCCGCCGCATGCTGCCAGGGAAATCACCAGGGCTGCGGCCACGGGGGCAACAGACAGCCACTTAGGGGCTTTGAATTTCATGAAGAAATCACTTTCATCGGGTAACGGAGACGTTTCGCGGTGGGCGGGGAATGCGGCAGCAGAACAATGGTTGGCTGCCCTAGCAGACTTCAACCCGCCAAACTTAATTATGTCACCAGCCCAGTAGCGCGCTGTGAATCGAAGAAGTGACTGCCAGCACTCAAATTAACCGAACAAAGTTCCCGCCAAACGCCGGCTGGACTCCGGACTATTCCGGCAGAGAAGCTTCGCGTGGAATCTCCGCGCGGCCAGTCCCACATTTTGGGTTCCCGAATTCGTTGTGACTTGCGTCGCAAAAAGTAACGCTTGGCGTGCTTCCTGCTCTAGAAGCCGCCCCGGCTGGCATCCTCAGGCGGCAGAACCGGCCACTCACCCTCGATGACGGCGGTGGGCTTGCTCCGGCGCAAGTACTGCTGGAAATCAGCAGCCTGGGACGCCGCCCAGTCTACTTGCAGCTGATGCAGCGTGGACGCAGGCATCTGCAACTTGGGGAACTTGCCGGCCATGGCATCCAGAACGCGGAGCGTAGCGAGCGCATCCGCCGCGGAGGTATGTGCGTTTGTCAGGTCCACGCCGTATTCCTCGCACAAAGCGGTGAGGGTGCGCTTCCCCTTGCGGTACCGGTCCACTTGCTTGTTCATGACATACGGATCCAGCACGGGGAAGCGGCTCAGTTGGGGAACGCCGTAGCGGGCAGACTCCGCCGCCAACACGGTGAAATCGTAACTGGCGTTGAAAGCAATGACGGGAGTGCCGTCGTCGAACAATCCTTGGAGTACCCCGGCGACTTCGCGTGTGACCTCTGCTGCCGGGCGGCCTTCGGCGCGGGCCTTCTCTGTGGTTACGCCGTGCACCTCGCTGGCTTCGAGCGGAATCTCCACACCGGGATCTGCCAACCACTCGTGCTCTGCGATGAGTTCCCCGTGAGCATCCACAACTGTGATGGAAGCGGTGACGATCCGCGCTGACCGCGAGTTCTTTCCGGTGGTCTCGAGGTCGAATGCGGCACGGGAGAGGGTATTCCAGGAACTCATGTCTTCAAGCTACCGGCTGGGTCCGACACTCTTTGGGCACGACACTCCTGCCGTTACGCTGAACACATGCGGATGGAGTACGTGACGGCTGTTCTGGCCGTTGTGGACCTTGTTCCATCGGGTTCGGCGGTCGCCTATGGTGACGTCGCAGAGCTTCTTGGAGCCGGCGGTCCACGGCAGGTTGGGACTGTGATGAGCCACTACGGCAGCTCCGTCGCATGGTGGCGTGTCCTGCGGGCAAGCGGGGAAGCGCCTCCCGGTCATGAAGCAGACGCCTTGCGGCACTACCTGGAAGAATCCACTCCGCTGCACGGCGCCTACGAGGCATTCCTGAGGACGGGTGAAGGCCGTTGGCGCGTCGATCTGACAGCCGCCCGATGGGCGCCTACAGAACCTGACTTTGACCAACTTGATGTGATCTCTGACCAGTTGGAGCGTCAACTCCATAAATTGTCGGTGCCCGATGATGAAATGACTGTGTGACCGCCACTCCTGCCAAAACCCGCCAAGCACCGGCAGCCCTCCGCCTGCTCCCGCCGCGTGAGACCCACTACGCGGCACCCGTTTTGTCCCCGGACCAATTCGCAGTCGTTTCCCTCCCGCAGGGGAGCGGCCCCGTCCTTGTCCCCGGAGGACCTGGCACCGGCAAGTCGACTGTGCTCGTGGAATCCGCAGTCCGCCGTGTTCGTGAAGACGGCCTGGATCCGGAACAAATTCTCGTCCTCGCTCCCGGGCGCCACGCCGCCGCTGCTTTGCGCGACACCTTCACAGGGCGGCTGGACCGCAGTCTCAGTACGACGCCGGCACGCACCTGGGCGTCGTATGCCTTCGACGTTATCCGGCGGGCAAAGGCCGAAGGCATCCTGCCGCTGACGCGGCCACCGAAGCTTTTGTCGGGCCCCGAGCAGGACCTCATCATCAAGGAGTTACTGGAAGGCCACTCCCGCCCGGGATTCCAGCTGCCTTGGCCGGAGGATCTCACCGCAGCACTTCCTACCCGCGGCTTCCGTCACGAGATCCGGCAGTTGTTCGACCGCATCATTGAATCGGGGCGCACCGCCGAGGACTTGGTTGGGCTGGCTTACGAGTGCGGACGGCCTGACTGGATGGCGGCGGCTGAGCTGTACAGCGAGTACAGGGATGTCCTGGACCTCCGCATGCCGGAGGCCTTTGACCCCGCCGGGATCATCACCACGGCGCGGCAAATTTTCCAGGACTCACCGGAGTTCCTCGCCGCCGAGAGGCAACGTCTCCAACTCATCCTCGTGGACGACGCCCAGGAATCGAATCCGGCAGTATTCGAACTTCTTGCCGACATTGGAGAAGGCAAGGACGTCGTGGTGACCTACTCACCGGACACGGTAGTGCAGGGTTTCCGCGGCGCACGCCCGGACCTGGTCTCAGAGTTGCCATCGCTGCTGGGCGGCACGCAGCAGAAGGTTCTCGAACGCCCGCTGTCGGTGACCCACAGGCACACGCCCGAGGTGGCTGAGGCGTGGACCCGGGTTGCAGGCCGTATCTCACAGCGTTCCGGTGGTCAGCTGGCCAGGCAGATGGAACAACCGCAACGTCCGGAAGGCACGGGTCAGGCGACTACCAGCGATCATGGTCGGGTTGAGGGCCATGTTCTCCCATCGGCTGTGCACGAGCTGCGCTATGTGGCGCAGCGCATCCTCGAAGCGCAGCTGCGGGAATCCCGGGAGTTCAGCGACATCGCGGTGATCGTCCGGAACGGCGGGCAAATTTCGCAGTTGCAGCGCTACCTGAGTGGCCAGGGGATTCCGGTGCGCGTTCCCGTGGCAGACTCAGCTGTCCGTGACGAAGTCGCCGTGCGGCCGTTGCTGGAGGCTTTTGCCATTGTCCTGGACCCCGGAAAACTGACGCCGGAAACTGCAGTTTCCCTCCTGACGTCCCGCATCGGCGGAGCCACGGCCATCGAGTTGCGGAGGCTCCGGCAATCCCTGCGTCGCGAGGAGCTCTCGGGCGGTGGCGGCCGCTCCAGCGACGCTTTGCTGGTGGAGGCTCTGCTTCAGCCCGGGGCTTTGGCCTCATTGGGGATTGAAGGCAGTTCTGCCCGCCGGCTCGCCCGCATGATCGCAGCCGGTACAGCGGCCGCCGCCGAGCCCGGGGCCAACGCGGAATCTGTTCTGTGGGCTTTGTGGCATGCCACCGGACTGTCTTCCCGCTGGGCGGAAACGGCCCTTGAAGGCGGCAACGCCGGGGCCCGCGCCGATCGGGACCTTGACGCCATGATGGCTCTGTTCCATACAGCCGAACGCTTCGTGGACCAACTGCCCGGTTCCGGCCCCGAGCAGTTTCTGGACTACTTGTTGAACCAGGAGCTGCCTATGGACACCCTCGCCGCGCGGGCACAGTTGGAGGCCTGCGTAGAGATCATGACTCCCGCAAGTGCGGCGGGGCGGGAATGGCCGGTGGTGATAGTGGCGGGTCTCCAGGAAGGCGTGTGGCCCAACACCCGATTGCGTGGAGAGCTGCTGGGCAGCACAGTCTATGCCGACGCCGTGGAACATGGAGTGGACTACGCCCTGAAGCGCGGGCCCCTGAGCCGGCTCCGGGACATTCGCTACGACGAACTCAGGAGCTTCTCTACAGCTGTATCGCGCGCCCGTGAAGTATTGATCTGCACGGCAGTGTCCTCTGAGGATGAACAACCTTCCGCTTTTCTGGACTACGTGGCGCCGCTGGGTTCCGGTGAGTACAAGCGCGACTACACGCCTGTTGATCGTCCCATGACGTTGAGGGCCCTTGTCGCGGAACTGCGCCAGCACGCCCAATCGGAAGACGCAGGTACCGGAATCAACGGAACCGCGCATGAAGCCGCCCGCATACTGGCCAGGCTTGCCGGCACGGAACCAGCCGTTCCGGGTGCCCATCCTGACTCGTGGTGGGGTTTGGCGGCGCTGAGTTCCTATGAAGCCGTGGTGCCGGCTGGCGGCACCGTCTCCGTCTCGCCGTCCAAAGTGGAAGCGGTCCATAAGTCCCCGTTGGACTGGTTCGTCCAAGCAGCCGGAGGGGAAGCTGCCACCGATTTTGCGCGCAGCCTGGGCACCTTGGTCCACAGCATCGCGCAGGAACTTCCCGATGCTTCGGGAGCCGAGTACGTTGCTGAACTCGTACGCCGCTGGCCCACTTTGGGTATGAAGGACAACTGGGAAGGGAAGCTTGATTTCCAGCGGGCGGAACTCATGGTTCGAAAGTTGGCCCAGTATGTGCTCATCATGCGCAGCGAGGGAAGAAGCCTTCTGGCGGTTGAACACGACTTTGAAGTTCAGCTGCCGGATATCGCCGTGAATGCCGGTGGCACAGGTAATCCTCATGCTCCTGATGAGGAGGCCGTCCGCCACGCCGTACTCCGGGGTCAGGTGGACCGCCTCGAAATAGATCCGGAGGGCAGGCTCGTGATCGTGGACCTCAAGACCGGCAAGCGGCAACCCGGCAAAGCTGAGGTTGCCAAGCATCCCCAACTAGGTGCGTACCAGGCCGCAGTTCTCAGAGGCGCCTTCCTGGATGCTGGAACGCGGGAGGAAACGAACGACGCCGGATCCCTTGCCGGGTCCGGTCATGGCTTCGTCCCCGGCGGTGCTGTGTTGGCCCAACTTGGGACGAAGACAAAGAGTCCCGCCGTGCAGCAGCAGGATCCATTGGATTCGACGGATAACTGGGCGGAAAGCCTGGTCAATGAGGCGGCCGCGCTGATGGCCGGTGCGACGTTCGAAGCTCGTCACGACCCCGGCAAGGGAGGGCATGGCGGCCATGGATGCCGACTCCCGGATATTTGCCCGTTGTGCGCCAGAGGAAAGCAGGTCACCGAATGACAACCGAGCTCCTGGACGGCTTCGCCTCCAGCACCCTGGGTGTAGAGGTAGTTCCCGAGCCAAGGTTTTCACCTTCTGAACTGGCCGGCATCCTCGGCGAGAAGAACCACCCTACGCCTGAACAGGCAGCCATTATTGCCTCACCTCTTTCGCCCCGTCTGGTGATCGCCGGAGCGGGTTCTGGCAAAACGGCCACCATGGCGGACCGGGTGGTGTGGCTAGTGGCCAACGGCTGGGTGCGTCCTGAAGAAGTGCTCGGCGTGACGTTCACTCGCAAGGCAGCGGGAGAGCTGGCGAGTCGGATACGGTCCAAGCTGGCTACCCTCCAGCGGATAGCGGCGGCGGACGACGGTAGCATTGGCTTCCCGGAGGGACTCCTCGAAGCCGACGACCTCGAACCTAAAGTGTCCACATACCACTCCTATGCAAGCGGCATCGTGTCGGATTACGGCCTTCGCCTGGGCATCGAGCGGGATGTCGTCTTGCTGGGGGGAGCGCAGTCCTGGCAGCTGGCCAGCGAAGTCGTTGAAGCGTATGACGGCGAGTACCAGCACTTCACTGCCGCCAAATCCACACTCGTCACTGCAGTGATCCAGCTGGCCGGTGAATGCGCCGAGCACCTTCAGGATCCGGGGGAAGTACGGGACTGGGTCTTGGAGCGCGTTCAGACCTTTGAGGAGCTTCCCTATGTAGCCGGGGCTAAGAAGAATCCAACGCAGGCAGCCGGCGAACTTGCGGCGATGCTCCGGACACGCGGCAGCGTTGCCGACATGGTGGTCCGCTACCAGGAAGCGAAGCGTCAGCGCGGTGTCCTTGATTTCGGTGACCTCGTGGCTCTTGCGGCGCGGATTGCGAGCGACATCCCTCTCGCTGCCACCACCGAACGTGCCCGCTACAAAGTGGTGCTCCTGGATGAGTTCCAGGACACCTCCCACGCGCAGCTTGTTCTGTTCTCGCGTCTTTTCGGACAGGGCCACGCAGTGACCGCGGTAGGCGACCCGAACCAGTCGATATACGGATTCCGCGGCGCTTCTGCAGGGCAACTCTTCCACTTTGTGCAGGAGTTTCCCGTGCGGCATGCGGACCACTCCGGCGACAATGAGTCCTACTCCGTCGCGCCCACCTCCTACCTGACCACTGCCTGGCGGAACGGCAGAAACATCCTCCAAGCCGCCAACACCATCGCAGCGCCCTTGAACAGGGCGGCAGCATCGGAGGGTCCGGCAGGGGACAGGAAGACAGCCGGTAATGTCTCAGTCCCCGCGTTGGTACCCAGCCCTGCAGCGGTGGATGGGAGCGTAGTGATCGGTCGCTTCGGCACGGATGAAGACGAGGCCACCGTCATAGCCCGCGATGTCCGGCGCTACCAAAGAACTGTTTTCGAGGAAGAGAAAGACGGCACCCCGGTCAAACCCACCATGGCGGTCCTGTGTCGCCGACGGGCGCAGATGGAGTGCCTCCGCCGCGAGTTCGAACTCCAGGGCATTCCCTACGAGATCGTGGGACTCGGCGGCTTGCTGGACACACCAGAGATCGTGGATCTGGTGGCGACGTTGCGGGTCCTCGCCGATCCAGGACGTTCCGATGCTCTTATGAGGTTGTTGGCCGGGGCACGATGGCGGATTGGTCCGGCAGATTTGATGGCGTTCAGCGACTGGTCCCGTTTCCTTGCCCGCCGCCGGTCTGCTCCGGAAGCCCAGCCTGAATCTTTTGACGACAACGAAGAACCCGCAGGCGTAGTGGTTGAAAGCGACATCACCGATGCCGCAAGCCTCGTGGAGGCCCTTGACTTCCTTCCCCGGCCGGGCTGGACTTCAGGGCATGGGCGGAGCCTGAGCGCTGCCGCCCTGGATCGACTGACCAGCCTTGCCTCGGAGCTCCGCTCCCTGAGGAGCTACATCGGCGACGACCTCACCACACTTCTGGGCGAGGTGGAACGAGCAATGCTCCTGGACATCGAGGTGACTGCCAAGCCCGGAATCAGCATCCACCAGGCACGCCGCAACCTGGATGCTTTTCAGGATGCAGCGGCCGGGTTCCTGCAGACATCACAGCGCATCGACCTACTGGCGTTCTTGTCCTGGCTGGAGGCTGCGGCCTCCGAGGAAGGGGGCTTGGACGTGGCACCCGTTGAGACCAACCGGGAAGCGGTGCAATTGCTGACCGTCCATGCTTCCAAGGGTTTGGAATGGGACGTTGTCTTTGTCCCCGGCCTCAACGCCGGTTCGTTCCCCAGCAACAGGGATTCGCGGTGGAGCACCGGCGCCGCGGCCTTGCCGTGGCCCTTGCGGGGTGATCGTGCCGACCTTCCCCAATGGGACCTGGATCAGCCCGACCAAAAGGGATGGCTGGACGCGGAGAAAGACTTCAAATCCGAAGTCCAGCATCACGGTGAGGCCGAAGAGAGAAGACTCGCCTACGTCGCCTACACCCGGGCGAAGTTCGTACTGTGGGCTTCCAGCGCTGCCTGGAACGGCTCTCGGTCGGGAATGGCCGGCATGTCTGCCTTTCTCTCTGAACTGGCACCCCTTGCCGCAGTAGCTGCAGTGGAAGACGGTGCTGCCCGCATGCAGTCGCTCGCCAGTGCGGTCATCCATGCGGAATCGGTGGCCGAGGAGGCCTTGCCTGAAGAAAGCCCGTTGACCGCAGCGCTTGAGGTTGCTCAATTCCCCTATGACCCCTTGGAAGGGCCTTCAGACCCACGGACCGGTGCCCGCCTAAGGCTGACTCCCGGCAGACGTTCTGCCATGGACCGGGCCGCGGCCCTGGTCCGCGGATACATCGAGGAACCCGGCCATGCACCCTCAAATGACCTGACTGGTGCGGCCGGGAAGTGGTCCCAAGAGGCAGAACTACTGTTGGATCGCCAACGGCAGGCTAAGACCGTTCAGGATGTCCACCTGCCCAGCCATATTTCTGCCTCCCTCTTCGTGGACCTCGGCGCTGACCCTGCGGCCGTTCTGTCCCAGCTGCGCAGGCCCGTTCCCCGTGAACCGGGCATTTCGGCGCGCAAGGGCACTGCCTTCCATGCATGGGTCGAGGAGTACTTCGGAACAACCGGCATGCTGGACCTCGATGAAGCGCCCGGTTCGGACTCCCACATCGACGAGGCCTACGGCTTGGATGACATGGTGGCGGCTTTCAAGAAGTCCGAGTGGGCCCAGCGCGCTCCTGCTTTCGTCGAAGTACCTGTGGAGACGCGGATTGGCGACGTCGTAGTCCGTGGACGCATCGACGCCGTGTTCCGTGACGCCGACGGCCGCTGGCAACTCATTGACTGGAAAACCGGACGACGCCCCGCAGGTCAACAACTGGCGATTCGGGCGGTGCAGCTGGCCGTTTACCGGCTCGCGTGGGCCAGACTTAAAGATGTGCCCCTCGAGGACGTCAGCGCAGCGTTCTACTATGTGGCGGATGATGCTGTGGTGCGTCCGCACGATCTTGGCAGCGCCGAGGAACTTGAGCTGATTGTCGCGAAGGCGCTCAAGAGCAGTCGCTGAGTTACCGGGACATCTGGAGTCCGGCCACGGAGTCTAGGAACGTTCGGCCGCGTGAAGCGGGGTCACGCTGACAACACTGATGGCCGCAGTGGAAGTGTCGTCATGGAGTGACCTCGTGCCTGAGTCGCCGTGTTCAGGGCTCTCTGACTCCGCATCGGGGATAGCCGCGACGCTGACGGCGGGCCTCTCTGCCGGTGAGTCCGACGCCCTCAGCTCAGCGGCCTCGTCCTCAGCGGCTTGTGCAGCTTCTTCATCGCGGCGCACTTGCTCGTCGATGTCATCGGCGAGTGTCTGGAGCATTGACTCGGCTTCTGCCGTCATGCTCTGGTGCCCGGCGGCCATGGCCTTGACCAGGTACTGTGCCAGGGCGAACTCGGCCAGGAGAGCGGCCCGGCGGAGTAGGTGGGCGTCAGGGACGTCGCGGCGGGCTTGCGTGTAGTGGTTCAAAACGGCCTCAACAAACGAGGCTTCGTTGGATGCCACCAACCAGGCGAAGTCGTCGGCAGGATCGCCGATTCGGAGATCGGTCCAACCCGTCAGGGCCGTCACGGTGTCATCCTGCACCATCAGGTTGTCTTCATGAAGGTCCCCGTGGACCACTGAAGGATTGAAGCGCCAAAGTGCAACGTCTTCGAGGGCGTGTTCCCAGCGGCGCAGCAGGGTGGCCGGAATCTTGCCCGTGGTTGCTGCTTGGTCAAGCTCGTTGAGTTTGCGTTGCCGGAACTCATTGGCCGAGTAACTGGGAAGGTCGGCGTTGGTGACCAAGGTCAGTGGCAAGTCGTGAATGGCTGCCAGGGCTGCTCCGACTTCCCGGGCCAGGGCAGGACTGCCGGCTGAAAGTTCTTCGATGGAAAGCGTGGAGCCTTGCATGTGGGCGTAGACGAACGTCGTCAAGGCTCCTTGCCGCACCGTGCCGGCGATGGTGGGCACATGAAAAGGCAGCTCAGCGCGGATGGCCGGGGCGAAAGCCCGCAACACCATGAATTCGGTTTCCAGGCGCGTGCTGGCTTCCGGATGTCGCGGTGAGCGGACCCGCCAGCGTTTGCCTTCTGCGTCGAGCAGCGACGCTGAGTCGAAGTCTGCGTCGTCGTCGGGGGAATAGGCTGCGGCCGTCGGCGAAAGGCCAGGCACCGCCGCGGTTGCTATGGCGGCCAGTTCGAGCGGTGTTCTTCTCACGTTCTCCACGGTAGATTGAGTGCGGCCCGTGGCCATGATGCAGTGCGGCGAGTCTTCAGATCCGCAGCAAATACCCTTCAAATGTGGGGGAAAGCACGGCGTAGCTGCCCAAGCGGGTGATCCCCTGGGGTGGTGTCCACAACAGGGGACCTTTCCAAATGTTTTTTGTCGGTACGAGTCAGTACGGTAGAGACATGAGTTATACGGAGTCGCCGGCGCTTGCCAATCACCTGATGGAGACCGTTCTTCCCGTCCGCCCTGCCATGGTGGATCGCGGCTCGGGCGTCCGTATGAAGCCTGGGATGGTTGAGGATCTCGTCGCTTCCGGTACGGCCAAGGCCATGGTCATTTCGCAGCGCAAAGCGCTGGTGACTGCTGACGGTCTCTGGTTCGGGGATGCCGCTCCGCTCTGGGACGCTCTTAACGCGTCGGGTGGCGGTGCTGTTGCTGCCATCTACCTGGGCACCACCTTGACGTCGTCATCATTGCCGGAAGGCACGTCCGTTGTGCTGTTCACTGTCGCGGAACCGCCGGCGCCGGGCACCGCCACGGTCCCGCTGGGTGCTGAATGGGCAGGCTTCCGGGATGTTGCGGCGCGTCTGGACGCCAAGGACACCGCTTTGTTCATTGAGGCCAGCGCAATCTCCAACTGGCATGCAACCCACACGCATTGCCCGCAGTGCGGCACGCCCACGGACATCGAAGCCGGGGGCTGGGTTCGGCGCTGTCCCAAGGACAACTCGGAGCATTACCCGCGGACGGATCCCGCCATTATCGTCACGGTGGTTGGCCCTGATGGCCGGCTTCTGCTGGGCGGCGGAGGGCCCGTGGACGCCAGGAACTACTCGACGCTCGCAGGATTCGTTGAGCCGGGTGAATCGCTGGAGCAGGCTGTTGTTCGGGAAATCGGGGAGGAAGTGGGTGTCCGTGTGACGGCCTGCCAGTATCTCGGTTCACAGTCGTGGCCGTTCCCTGCCTCCCTCATGCTGGGATTCACCGCCAGAACCAACGACGCCGTAGCGCGGCCCGACGGCGTAGAGGTCACCCGGGCTCGGTGGTTCAGCCGCGAGGAGCTGCAGGAAGCTGTGCTGAGCGGTGAAATCACCATCTCAACGCGCTTGTCCATCGCGCGTTCATTGATTGAGCATTGGTACGGCGGCGTCATCGAAGACCTCCAGCCGTGACCGAAGGAATTTTCGACGGCGGAGGCTCACTGGAGGAGCGCATACTTAGCGGCCTGGATGAAGAGCAACGCGAAGTAGCCAGTACTTTGACGGGACCCATGTGCGTCCTCGCGGGGGCAGGCACGGGAAAAACACGCGCCATCACTCATCGCATTGCCTATGGGGTCCACTCCGGGGTGTACAGCCCCCAGAGGCTTCTGGCCGTGACCTTTACCGCCCGGGCCGCAGCTGAGATGCGCAGCAGGCTTCGCGATCTTGGTGTTGCCAACGTTCAAGCCCGTACCTTCCACGCCGCCGCTTTGAGGCAGTTGCAGTTCTTTTGGCCGCAGGCAATCGGCGGCACTCTACCTAATCTGCTGGACCACAAGGCCAACATGATCGCCGAGGCCTCCCGCAGGCTTCGCCTCAGCACTGACCGTGCATCCATCAGGGACCTTGCGGCCGAGATTGAGTGGGCCAAGGTGTCCATGCTGACGCCCGCCAACTACCTGGAGAATGCCCAAGACCGTGGTACTCCCGGAGGTTTCGACCTCACTGCGGTCGCCCGGGTGTTCCAGGCATACGAGGACATCAAAACCGACCGGAACGTCATCGACTTTGAAGACGTTCTCCTCATCACGGTAGGGATCCTCCAGGAGGATCCGAAAGTAGCGGCAACAGTCCGGGAACAATACCGCCACTTCGTGGTGGACGAATACCAGGACGTCTCGCCCCTGCAACAACGGCTGTTGGATTTGTGGCTCGGAGGCCGGAACGAGTTGTGTGTGGTGGGCGATGCCAGCCAGACCATCTACTCCTTCACCGGAGCTTCACCCAAGCACCTTCTGGGGTTCAAAGCACAGTTCCCGGGAGCCACAGTCGTCAAGCTCATTCGTGACTACCGGTCCACCCCGCAAGTGGTGAAGCTCGCCAACGACCTCCTCGGCTCCCGACGAAGCGGCGGCCCGGTGGCAGATGCAGCGTGGGCGCCTCCCCTCAAGCTCGTCGCGCAGCGGCCCTCCGGACCGGACCCGCGGTTCATGGAGTGCCCGGATGACGAGGCCGAGGCAGCCGTGGTGGCAGGCCGAATCCAGGAGCTGCTCAATACCGGAGTCAAGGCCAGCGAGATTGCTATCTTGTTCCGCACCAACGGCCAGTCTGAAGCGTATGAGCAAGCCCTTGCTTCAGCCGGGATTGGCTACCAGCTTCGGGGAGGGGAACGGTTCTTCGCACGCAAGGAAGTCCGTGATGCGATCCTCCAGTTACGGGCGGCAACCCGCGCCGTGGCCGAAGGACCCCAGGAAGCACTGGGCCAAATCGTTCGGGACATCGTTGCGTCACTCGGGTATACGGATGCCGCCCCCCATAGCGGAGGTGCACTGCGAGAGCGTTGGGAATCCCTGGCAGCTTTGGTCGCACTGGCTGATGAGCTTGCCGTCAGCCGCGGAGAGTCCTTCACCCTGGCTGAGTTCGTCAACGAGCTACAAGAGCGATCGGTCGCGCAGCACGCGCCAACCGTTCAAGGTGTGACTCTGGCTTCCCTTCACGCCGCCAAGGGCCTGGAATGGGATGCCGTGTTCCTGGTGGGCCTCAGCGAAGGCCTCATGCCCATTTCCTTCGCAGACACCCCGGAGGACGTTGACGAAGAACGCAGGTTGCTCTATGTCGGCATCACCCGCGCTCGCGAGCATCTGAATCTCTCATGGTCCACAGCCCGAACGCCGGGTGGCCGCGCCAACCGCAAGCCGTCAAGGTTCCTTGACGGACTTCGTCCCAATTCCGTGGCTTCCGCCAACGCACGCAGCAAGACAGGTCCCACCCGACGGAAAGCTGCCGCACCGGCTTCGTGCAAGGTCTGCGGAAGCATGCTGGCAAGTGGAGCCGAGCGGAAGGTGGGGCGCTGTAACCAGTGCCCGCCCACATATGAGGAACAAACGTTCGATGCGCTGAGGCAGTGGCGCAGGGACGAAGCCCAGACGGCCGACGTTCCGGCCTATGTTGTCTTCACGGACGCTACGCTCACGGCAATCGCCGAAGCCAAGCCTTCATCGCTTGAGGAACTGGCTGGCCTGGCTGGGATTGGCCCATCCAAGCTTGAACGCTATGGCGAAGCTGTCCTGGCCGTACTCGCTGAGAGTTCGGAGCTCTGATGACGCGTCCATCCGCCACCGATGCCGGCGTTCCGCACACTACGGACGACGGCGCTCCGGTCGTCGTGCGTCGATCAGCCAGGCGCCGCCGAACTGTTGCTGCATTTTGGGAAGACGGGAAGGCCGTGGTCGCTATCCCGGCGAGCTTCACCAAGTCCCAGGAACGTGAGTGGGTCCGGCGAATGCTGGCCAAGCTGAAGAAACAGGGAGAACGGCAAGCGGGTGCTGGCAGGCGCCGTCCCGCCACGGACCAAGCCCTCGCCAATCATGCCGAGCACCTTTCTCGGACGTACCTCGGCGGGCGGGCGGTTCCGACGTCGGTTCGCTGGGTGTCCAACCAGAACTCCCGGTGGGGTTCGGCGACTCCTGCGGACGGCACCATCAGGTTGTCGAACAAGCTGCAACCCATGCCGCAATGGGTCATCGACTACGTCCTGGTGCATGAGCTCGCGCACTTGCTGGTGGCGGGCCACAACGCAGAGTTCTGGAGACTGGTCGAGGCATACCCTGAGACTCATCGGGCAAAGGCCTTTCTGGAAGGCGTTGCCTTTGCTACATCCCGGGGACTCCCGGAAGAACAAGGCTCGGAAAACTCCAGCGTTCCAGCTGGGGACGTGGCTGACTAAGCCCGGACGACGGAATTTACCCGATGACGGTGCCTTAAACGAACAACGGCCGCCATGGAGATGGCGGCCGTTGCAAACTTCTGTTGTCGAGGGCGGAGCCTATTTGGTGGGTGCCTCGGGGTCGGACTCATCCGTTTCCGGCTCTTTGCCGGATCCCTTCTCCGTGGACGTGTCCTTTGAATCCGAAGCTTCTCCTTCATCGCCGTCGGAGGTCTCGTAGCCGCCGCTCAGAAGCTTCTGCAGGGCGTCATCAACTTCGCTGTCACTTGCCTCGGCAAGGCGCCGACGTTCGGAGAAGCCCTTGGGGTCGTCCAGGTCCTCACCGGTGGGCAGGAGATCCGGGTGGTGCCAGATTGCGTCACGGCCGGCGATTCCACGTTCTTCCTTCAGCGTGGCCCACAGCGTTGCTGCTTCCCGGAGCCTGCGGGGGCGAAGTTCCAAACCAACGAGGGACGAGAATGCGTGCTCGGCCGGTCCGCCTGTTGCGCGACGACGACGCACGGTTTCGCGCAGCGCAGTCGATGACGGCAGCACCTTGCTGGTTGCTTCCGCTGTGAGCTCGTCCACCCAGCCTTCCACCAGAGCAAGCGCTGTTTCGAGCTTCTCCAGCGCGGCCGTCTGCACGGGAGTGCGTTCCGGTGTGAAGACTCCCTGGGACAGTGCTTCCTGAATTCCTTCGGGGTTGCTCGGGTCAAGGTCCCGGGCGAGGTCTTCAATGCGGGACATATCGATGTGAATGCCGCGGGCGTATGCCTCAATGGCACCCAGCAGGTGGCCACGCAACCAGGGCACTTGGACGAACAGCCGCGCGTGGGCAGCTTCACGTACGGCGAGGAAGAGTCGAACGTCGTTCTCGGGGAGGCTGAGGCCTTCCCCGAATTTGGCAACGTTAGCCGGCAGCAAGGCCATTTCCAGGTCTGCCAGGGGGACACCGATGTCTGTGGAGCTCACAACCTCGGCTGACAATGCCCCGATAGCCTGTCCAAGTTGCATGCCAAATATCGCTCCGCCCATGTTTTGCAGCATGGACGAGGCGCCACCCATCATGGACTTCATTTCTTCAGGCATTTGCTGGGTGAGCGCATTGGACAAGGCATTGGCGATGCTGTTGGCGACCGGCTCGGTCAGGCGCTTCCACGTCCCCAGCGTCGCTTCGACCCATTCGGCCCTCGACCACGCCCGGCCGATCAGGCCCGTTGCCGAGAGATCAGTCACTGGGTCCAGCCAAAGTTCCGCAAGCCTCAGTGCTTCGTCGACTTCCCTGGTCTGCTGAGCATTTACCGAGGGATCTGTACCGGCAGCAGCGACGCGCCGCGCATTCTCGTGCGCCAGTTGCCAATTCACAGGGCCTTCAGACGTGGAGCTCATCATTGCCTGAACCTGGGCGAACATCTGCTGAAGAAGCTGGGGATCGTTGGGCAGGCCCGCGGCCTTGGCCAGCTCGGCGGGATCGATGTTGCCCATGCCCTGACCGCCCATCAGGTTCTGGAGCATTTCTGCCAGCGGATCCTTGGGGGTGTCGTCGTCGTTGGACGGATTGTTGGGGTTGGAAGTCATGGTGCCGCCGATCGTCGAACTGGCTGGTGATCTCTTTCACCGTACCGCGCGGCCGGAAGGCTGTCTGCCCGGAGGAGGTGCCGTTCGCTGTAGGCAAAGCAGTCCTGCAACGTCAGACCGCGTAGTGTTGATGTTTGGTATGTGCCGCCGCCGCTTTCGGCGGCAGGAGCCATGGATCCGGTCACGCAACGCCGGCATAGAGAGGCCTCAATGCTTACTTCGCCCAGCCCCGAGGGCTCATTGGACCCGCGTCAGACGCCCGACGCCGATTTCACCTCCGCGCCGACGGCACCGCCCCGCGACGGCCGGTACATGATCATGGTGATCTCAGGGCTCCTCGCTCTCGGCCTGGGCATCGGGGCAGCAGCGTTGCCGGTGCCGTATGTCATAGAGTCGGCGGGTCCCACGTTCAACACCCTTGGTAAGGACGGAGACAAACCGGTCATTAGTATTTCCGGCCGCGAGTCCTTTCCGGCGAACGGCAACCTTGACCTGACTACCGTGGTCATGACCGGCGGTCCGAAGAGTCCGGCCACCATCTTTGATGTTTTCCGCGCCTGGGTGGATCCCTCCAAAGCCATCTATCCGGAAGAACTCATCTATCCCAAGGGCACCACGGCCGAGCAGACGGTGCAGCAGGGTGAAATTGCCATGGAGACATCGCAGGAGAATGCGGTGGCTGCGGCGTTGCGTGAGCTCGAGATTCCTTTTGAGCAGCGGCTCAACGTGGCAGGTTTGTCTGAGCCGTCACCATCCGCAGGGAAAATCCAGGAGGGTGACCGTCTGGTCTCCATCAATGGCAAGGCGATCACGTCCATGAGCGTGGTCCAAGCTGAGCTTGCCGCCGGTGCTGGGTCCCCGGCGGTGGTCGGCTTGGACAGGAACGGCACCGCAGTTTCTGAAACGATAACCCCCACCAAGAACCAAGCCGACCGGTACGTTCTGGGCGTGCTGCTGGCCAGCGACTTCACATTCCCGTTCGACGTCAGCATTTCCTTGGACAATGTTGGTGGACCAAGCGCAGGCATGATGTTTGCTCTGGGGATCGTGGACAACCTCACGCCCGGGGACCTCACAGGCGGCAAGCACGTCGCCGGCACTGGCACCATCACCGCCGATGGCGCCGTGGGACCTATCGGGGGCATTGCCCAAAAGATGATCGGCGCCCGTCAACAGGGTGCCACCATGTTCTTGGCGCCGGCATCCAATTGTGCCGATGTCGTGGGCCATGTTCCCAACGGACTTCAGGTTGTCAAAGTGGAAACTTTGGCCGATGCGACCTCGGCCGTGGAGCGGCTCGGATCCGGTCAGGACACGGGGAGCCTTCCCACCTGCACAAACAACTAGACTGACGGTGGAACTTAGCTTCACCGCCACTCGTGGCATAGATGACGGCCCCTGCCACATCCCAGCGGCAGAAAAAGTCAACACGCGCACACCGACTGTTCACTGACACCAATGAGGTACAGAGTTTGTCCCGTCCCGCCAGCTCCAACCCGCCCGGAAGATCACCGCTGAGACGAGGTGCCCTGACTCCGACGCTCATTGTCGTGGCAGTGGCCGTCGTCGGGTTCATTTTCTTCGCCAATGTGTGGACTGACGTCCTGTGGTACCAGCAGCTTGGCTTCTTCGAAGTTTATATCCGCGAAAACCTAGCCAGGATCATTACGTTCCTCATCGGTTTCGCCATGATGTTTGCCGCGGTGTTCTTTGCCATCAGGATCGCCTACCGCTCCCGGCCCGTCTATGCGCCTGATGCCGAGGCCCGGGACAACCTCAACCGCTACCAGGCTCAGCTTGAGCCTGTCCGCCGCGTGGTCATGATCGGCCTGCCCATCCTGTTCGGGCTCTTTGCCGGCAGCGCGGCAGCCAGCCAGTGGCAGAAGGCCCTGTTGTTCTTCAACCAGGAGCCCTTCGGTCAGGCAGACCCATTGTTCAACATGGACATCAGCTTCTATCTGATGTCGCTGCCGTTCCTGGGTTTCATCACAGGCTTCCTGATCAGCATTGCCGTCGTAGCCGGTATCGCAGGCATCCTGACCCACTATCTGTACGGCAGCATCCGTCTTATGGAGCGTGGCATCTTCACCAGCCGTGCAGCGCAGATCCACATCGCGGTAACAGGTGCACTCTTCCTGATCCTGCTGGGCGTTAACTTCTGGCTGGACAGGTACACAACTGTCCAGAGCAACTCGGGCCGCTGGGCCGGTGCGCTGTACACGGATGTTAATGCCGTTGTCCCCACCAAAGCGATCCTTGCTGTGGCTGCGGGCCTTGTGGCCATCCTGTTCATCATTGCCGCGATCATTGGTCGGTGGCGCCTGCCGGTGATCGGTACCGCGATGTTGGTCATCACCGCCATTCTGGCAGGCGGTGTTTATCCATGGGTTATTCAGCAGTTCCAGGTTCGTCCGTCGGAGAACACCTTGGAAAAGGAGTTCATTGATCGAAATATCAAGATGACGCGGGCAGCGTACGGTCTGGACAAGATCGATGTGTCGGCTTACAACGCCACCACCACGGCGACTACGGGTGCCTTGGCAGCGGACGCGCAGACTACTGCCAATATCCGTCTCCTTGACCCGAACCTCATTTCCTCGGCGTTTGCCCAGCTTGAGCAGTACCGCCCGTACTACCAGTTCCCGCAAACCCTGAATGTTGACCGCTACATGGTTGACGGCAAAGTCCAGGACACCGTAATTGCGGTTCGCGAACTGAACCCGGATGGCCTGAGCGCCAACCAGCAGACATGGGTTAACAGGCACATCGTTTACACCCATGGTTATGGCGTTGTCGCAGCCAAGGGCAACAAGTTCACGGCCGACGGCAAGCCGGAGTTCCTGCAGTCTGGCATCCCGTCCAACGGCGTCCTCGGCAATGACACTTCATACGAGCCCCGTATCTACTTCGGCGAAAATTCTCCCGAATACTCCATCGTCGGAGCGCCGGACGGTGCCCCGAACCGCGAGCAGGACCGACCAGCAGGGCGGGAAGGTGGTGGAGAGACGCAGTACACTTTCAGCGGCAACGGCGGACCGAACGTAGGCAACTGGCTCAACAGGATCCTGTACTCCATCAAGTTCCAGTCTTCAGACCTGTTGCTCTCGGACGGCGTGAATGCTGAATCCCAGATTCTCTACGAACGCAACCCACGCGAACGCGTTGAGAAGCTCGCCCCTTACCTGACCGTCGACGGCAACGCCTACCCGGCAGTTGTGGACGGCCGCGTCAAGTGGATTGTTGACGGCTACACCACCAGCCAGTACTTCCCGTACTCCCAGCCGCAGCAGCTGCAGAACGCTACTGTGGACTCGCAAACCAGTGCAGGACGTACTGTCGCCTTGCCGAACAGCTCGGTGAACTACATCCGCAACTCGGTCAAGGCAACAGTGGACGCCTATGACGGCTCCGTCAACCTCTACGCATGGGATGACCAGGACCCCATCCTGAAGGCATGGCAAAAGGTCTTCCCCACGGTCATCAAGCCGTACTCGGAAATGTCCGGCGATCTCATGAGCCACGTTCGCTACCCAGAGGACCTGTTCAAGGTCCAGCGTGAACTGCTCGGCCGCTACCACGTGACCGACCCGGACAGCTTCTACCAGAACAACGATGCTTGGAGTGTTCCGAACGATCCCACCGTTTCGGAAGCCGTCAAGCAGCCGCCGTTCTACATGTCGCTGCAGATGCCCGACCAGGAGAAGCCGGCGTTCCAGCTGACCTCGTCCTTCATTCCTCAAACGGTCAACGGCAGCGCCCGGAACATCCTTTACGGGTTCCTGGCGGCTGACTCGGACGCCGGAAACGTCAAGGGAGTCAAGGGGGAGAGTTACGGAAAGCTGCGGCTCCTGGAGCTCCCGACCGATACACAGGTCCCGGGTCCCGGACAGGCGCAAAACAAGTTCAACTCTGATCCCACCGTCTCTCAGGCGCTTAACCTTCTGAGGCAGGGTGCATCCGATGTACTGAACGGCAACCTGTTGACTCTTCCTGTAGGCGGTGGTCTGCTCTACGTGCAGCCTGTCTACCTGAAGTCCACAGGTGAGACGTCGTACCCCACATTGCAGCGTGTGCTGGTGGCATTCGGTGACAAGATCGGCTTCGCGCCCACTTTGGATGAAGCTTTGGACCAGTTGTTCGGCGGTGATTCCGGTGCTACTGCCGGCGACTCCGACAACAATGGCCAGACGCCTACCTCGCCTCCTGGCACCACTCCGCCGCCTGCCGGGCCCACCGACGCCAAGGCCGACCTCAAGGCAGCCCTCGATGAGGCCAACAAGGCTATTCAGGACGGCCAGGCCGCATTGGCCAAGGGCGACTTCGCCGGCTACGGTGCGCAACAGACCAAGTTGTCTGAGGCACTGAAGAAGGCGATCGACGCTCAGGCCCGTTTGGACGCTACGCCTGCGCCGACAGCGACGCCGGGAGCTACTCCCAGCGCGACACCGTCGCCGTCGCCAAGCAGCTAGCTCTGTAGGCGGCCAAAGGCCGGCGCCTGCTCCCTGTCGGGGGCGGGTGCCGGCCTTTCGCGTTAGGGGAGATGCACATCACGTCGCCAGGATTTGGTCTGACATTCACCGGACGGTAATGTTGTTCTTGCGACGCGGGGGGGTGGAGCAGTTCGGTAGCTCGCTGGGCTCATAACCCAGAGGTCACAGGTTCAAATCCTGTCCCCGCAACTGGAGAAAAAGGTCCGGATCAGTAAACACTGATCCGGACCTTTTGTTTTGCCCGCAATCCCTGAAGCCCCCGCACGCAAGCCGGACCCTCTCTCACGTCCCTCGGGTTTGGTCCCAACCCTCTCTCACGTCCCTCGGGTTTGGTCCCGACCCTCTCTCACTTCCCTCGGGTTTGGTCCCAACCCTCTCTCACGTCCCTCGGGTTTGGTCCCAACCCTCTCTCACGTCCCTCGGGTTCGGCCTGGCCCGCAGAGTTCTGGTGGGAATGGTGGACGCGGTCGCGGCATGATGCGGAAGCGATCCACGGTCTATAGGCATTCGTTCAGGCGCGGGGGAGTGATCTGCGGCACCTTAGATGCCATATGGTCATAAGCACCCTGGAGGGTGCGGTAGAGTTGTTCTTGCGACGCGGGGTGGAGCAGTTCGGTAGCTCGCTGGGCTCATAACCCAGAGGTCACAGGTTCAAATCCTGTCCCCGCAACTGGAGAAAGATCCGGATCAGTGACAACTGATCCGGATCTTTTGTTTAACTGGTCACCGGGGTACCGGTGCTAGCATCAAACCCGGATTTGCTGAGGCAAGAAATGGATGGGACGCCCAATGGTCAATGAAGACTACAAACTTGGAGATGGGCGTGAAGTCCTTCAGAGGGATGGTCCTGTTGCCGTGTATCAGCAGGTGGCTGACGTTCTAACGGATCACGTCAGCCGTCTGGAGCCAGGCTCCCGGATACCTACGGAAGAGTTCCTGATGGATGCCTACGGCATCAGCCGGACCACTGTTCGAAAAGCGATCGAAACCCTGGTCGTGAAGGGTTTGCTGGTCCGACGGCAGGGCAAGGGGACTTTCGTGATGGCCCAACGTCCTGCAAAGATGCTGAACCGCTTGGCGCCATTCATGGAGACGTTTACTGCGGCCGGAATGAAGACCGTCAAGGGACTCATCGAATACAAGTGGATGGAGAAGGACAAGTCAGTGCCGGCCAAGCTGGTGTCAGACGACAACCTGGTGCTGGTGATCCGCCGCTCCTACTCAAGCGCCGGATGGCCTTATGCCATTGCGGAGATTTTCATCCCGTCGCATATCGGCCGCCATATCAGCCTGGCGGATGCCGAGCGGAACTCCATCTACCAGGTCATCCAGGACAGGACGCTGAAGCCCCTCCACCGGGCAGAAATAACCGTGACCATGCATGCACCGCCCGAGCACCTGGCAGACGCTCTCAACGTCCGAGGGTTCGCCATGGTGCCACGCTTGGAACGGACTACGCTTGGACCTCACGGAGAGGTCTTGGAGTGCACGGTCACCTATTTCCACCCCAAGGGCTTCGAGATCCGCGCAGAAGTGGCGACCGACGTCAGCCCCGGGCAAGATCCGTCAGTGCCTTCCTAAGGCTGGACGAGGAGCGCAAAGCAAAAATGGGCCGGATCCCTTTCAGGATCCGGCCCATTCTGGTTCCGCGAGCACGGCTTTGGGCTGTCCGCCCGATGCGTTCCTTAGAGCTTGTCGAAGTCAGCTTCGTCGACTGTTGCGCCGGTTGACGCCGGGGCTCCTGCGCCGATGGCGGGCTTGGAGCCGCCCGACTTCAAGGCCGCAAGGCGGGCTTCAATCTCGGTCTGCTCTCCGAGGTCTTCGAGCTGGTTGAACTGGGCGTCAAGGCTGGAGCTGGCGAGTTCCTGCTGGCCCAAAACCTTGGCCTCTTCACGGCGGATTTTCTCTTCGAAGCGGCCAACCTCGCTGGTGGGATCCATAATGTCGATGCTCTTGAGGGCGTCGTGCACCTGGGACTGCGCGGCAGCGGTCTTGGAGCGTGCTACCAGTTCGTTGCGCTTGGCGGTTAGCTGGTTGAGCTTGTTCTTCATTTGGTCAAGCCCGGTCTTGAGCTTGTCCACTACCTCAGTCTGGGAAGCAATGCTCGGTTCTGCTGCCTTCGCTTCGGACTCTGCGGTCATCTGACGCTGGATGGCCACCTTTGCAAGGTTGTCGAACTTCTGGGCATCAACAGGATCACCGGCCGAGCGGTACTCATCGGCCTTCCGCGACGCTGCCAAGGCTTTGTTGCCCCAGTCCTGGGCGTTCTTGACATCTTCGTTGTAGTCGGCCTGCAGCATCCGGAGATTACCGATGGTCTGGGCTACGGCTGATTCCGCCTCGGCAATGTTGTTTGTGTAGTCGCGGACCATCTGGTCCAGCATCTTCTGCGGGTCCTCAGCCTGGTCCAGCAAGGCGTTGATGTTTGCCTTGGCGAGCTGCGAGATCCGACCGAAAATGGACTGCTTAACCATGGTGTTGCCTTTCGTCCTGCTCAGTGGTGACACTGAAATCAGTGATCAGTTGTTGTACCGCTTCTATGCGGGGCATGGACCCCGCCTAGTCTGTCTGGCTAGAAGTCGCCTCCACCGCCGCCGTCGCCACCCCAGCCGCCGCTGTCGAAACCTCCGCCGGAATCGCCGCCGCCACCAAAGAATCCACCATCGCCGCCGCCGTCATTGCCGCCGCCGCCCCAGCCGCCTCCGCCGCCGTTCAGGATGGAGTTGATGAGGATGCCGCCGAGGATAGCGCCGCCGAGGCCACCGCCTCCGCCACCACCGCCGAACATTCCACCGCGTCCGTAGCCCTGGTCGGCGTAGCCGAATTGGTCGACGTCAGACTGTGCGAGTTGTGCCGCCTGGGCTGCAAGCGAATGTGCTTGCTGGGCGTAGGTCAGAGCCGTGACGGGGTCATTGCGTGAGATGGAGAGCGCGTAATCGAGGTTGCGCTGAGCCTCCGCCAACCTCGTTCGAGCCTCCGTGCCCACGCCGCCGCGACGAGCTGTGATGTAATCCGATGTGGCGCTGATCTGTGCCTGTGCGGCCATGATGGTTTGCTGCAATGAGGCCTGGGCGCGGCGGGCCTGCTCCTGCTGGTCGCGGATGCCGGACAAAGACTGGTCGAGCGCCTGGTGGGCCGACTCCACTCGACTAAGCGTCGCGATGGGATCGATCTTTCCACCCTGGATCTCGGTCTTCACCTGAGCCAGGGCGGCTTCGACTCCGGCCACGGGACCGGCAAGTTCCGGGTGTTCGCCGGACTGGATCATCGCCCGTGCTTGGGCCAGGTCCTGGCTGGTTTCCGCTACGGCGCCTTCCAACGACGTACGGGCCTCGTCCAGGCTGCCGGCCGTCTTGGAGATGGCATCGATCAACACGTTGGTCTGGTGCAGGCTTTCCTCTGCGGCACGTACTGCCACGGCCGCAAGGCTGTTCTCGCCGGTTGCCAACTTCTCCTGGGCGGCAGTGACGGCGTTCTGCACGAACGCCAGCCGCTCCTTGGCCTGCAGGATGTTGTCGGAGACCTGAGTCAAGGCAGATTCGGCATACTTGGCGCGCAATCCTTCAAGGGATTGCTCTGCGCTGGCGATTTTCGCATCGGCCTCCTTGGCTCCCGCGGTCACGGCTGCCAAGGCTTGCGGAGCGTTCTTTTCAAGCTCGCGCAAAGAGTCAAAGTCAGCCTTCTGATCACGCAAGGATGCCAGGGCGGCTTCTGATCGGCGGATGATCTCGCCGAGCCAGCTCCGCTGCTGCTCTTCGGTGTCAGGGATGTGGTCATCCAGCTGCTGCTGCAGCTTGAAGGACTCAGTCATGTGGCCCTTTGCCTCTTCCAAGGCCTTGGTGAAGTTGCCAATCGCGGAGTCACCGTACTGCGCCTGGGCGAAACCGAGTTCCTGCTCGCTGGACTTGATGGCGTCATCCGCCTCGATCAACAGCGAGCCGCTCTTCTGGCGCAGTTCAGGGATGGTCAGGCCAGCCAAGGGGTCAAGCTGTTCGCCTTGTGGTCCATAGCTGGCGCTGACAGCCTTGGTGCTGCCTTTCTTACGGCGGTTTCGGAGGTAGAGGTAGGTTCCGGCGCCGCCGGCCGCTACAACGCCTACTCCGACGAGTACTCCGACACCAGCGTTTCCGTTGGGCACAGTTCCGCTGCCTCCGCCTGCAGCATCTCCGATGGCTGCGGCTGCATCGATGACTGCCTGAGCGTAGTTCCCTGCACGCAGCTGGGGGTCAATTGCCTTACTGGTTATCGTGTCCCTTTGGGCATTGGTGATTTTGCTATTGTTTGGCTTGCTCAACAAATATTGCCGTGTATCTGTAGCTACCGTGAGCAGCATGGCATTGGAGCCAAGCTTTGCCTGGTCTGCCACGGCAGCGGCCCATTCCACGCGGTCGGCGGGGTCCTCGAACCGTTTGACGAACACAGCGTGCAGCGTCATGGCGTGGTCAGCCCCGAGCTTCTGAATGGCCTCTTGAACCTTGGCTTTATCTCCGCCGAGCACGCCCGCCGAATCCACAATCTTGGTGGTGGGATCGAGCGTCACTGGACTTTCAGCCCAAGCGGATGTGGCCGGGAGGGCCAACATTCCAACCAGGCCAATCACGGCGAGTACGCGTTTAACTATTGACCGCATGTGCAACCCTTCAGCACGTCTGCGACTGGAACAAGGCGTACCAATCGTCACAGAATGCTCAGCGCCCCCACGCATGGTGTAAAGCCGCAGGTCGCTGTGGCAATTCCTCTTGATTCTATGGTGCACCCCATGGCCCGTCCACAGGGGTGAATATGCCACCAGCGAAATATAGGAGAGAGCTGGATTGTTTAGGCGTTGAGGGAGAAATTGAAGGGCCGGACGAACGCTGCCAACCCCTTTCAGGAAGCTCCCAGCGAACGTCCGCTTTTGTTCCAGTTAATGGGTACATAGTTGTTGGAGACGAGGATGAAAGGAACACCCATGACGGAGAACCCAGCGCAGGGCACCGCACCAGAGAACCGCGAGCCGTCAGAGCCGCGGGATACGACGGGGGAGCAGAACGACGCCTCCGCCACCCAGCAGCAGCCTGCCTGGAGTTCCGGGCAAGGAGCCGGGACGGACAACACCACTCCTTTGCCGGCTTTCCAGCAGCCAGCAGCCCCGCAGCAGCCGCAGTACTACGGCGCTCCGCAGCAGCAGGATTCAGGTCACCGCCCGAGCTACCCGCAGCACCAGCCGTTCTATGGCGGCTCAAACCCGGGAGCCAACGGCAGTGCTGGTTCCCAGTTCCACAACGCACAAGGATTCCACACCGCACAAGGTCACAACGGCCCCGGAATGCAGCACACCCCCGGGCACTCTTCAGCGGTAGCAACCAAGCGTAAGCCGGCGTTCGGCGTCGGCACCCTGGTGGCCAGCATGCTCGCGGCGGGCCTGATCGGTGGCGGCGTAGTGGCCGGCAGTAACGCACTATGGGATAACCCGGCACCTGCCGCCTCCACAGGCGGACAGTCGAGCACGGTGATTGTGAACAACAAGGACGACGTCAACGTCATCACCGCAGCGGCAGCCAAGGCCTCGCCCAGTGTGGTGACTATCAAGGCAACGAGTGGCAGTGAAGGCGGAACCGGGTCCGGCATCATCCTGGACGATCAGGGCCACATCCTCACCAACACTCACGTGGTCACCCTCGACGGTGCCACGGCCAATGCCGCCATCGAGGTCCGCACGAACGACGGTAAGGTCCTCAAAGCCACTGTGGTCGGCACGGACCCTTTGTCAGACCTTGCCGTCATCAAGGTGAGCGACGCGTCGGGCCTGGTTCCGGCAACCCTCGGCGACTCGTCCAAGATCAACGTGGGGGACACCGCCGTCGCGATCGGTTCGCCGCTGGGTCTCACCGGCACGGTGACGGACGGCATCGTGTCCACGCTCAACCGCACCATTAGTGTTGCGTCGTCGGCTGTGCCGGAGGGGACTCCGGATGAGAGCCAGGGCGATGATGAGGGCTTCCAGTTCGCACCGCCGAACGGTGGCCAGAGCCAGCGGACTGCCAATGAGGGTTCCATCGCCATTAACGTGATCCAGACCGATGCAGCGATCAATCCCGGCAACTCCGGCGGTGCATTGGTGAACAGCAAGGGCGAGGTCATCGGTGTTAACGTTGCGATCGCCTCGGCGGGCAGCGGAACGTCCGATTCTTCGGCCGGGAACATCGGCGTCGGCTTCAGTGTCCCGATCAACCACGCCAAGCGCGTTGCGCAGGAGATCATCGAGACCGGCAAGGCCAGCCATGGGCAATTCGGTGTCTCTGTTCGTTCGAAGTCGTCCACGGGCAGCGATTCAGGTTTCTCCGTGGGTGCCGAGGTTGCTTCCGTGACGTCGGGTTCGGCTGCTGCCAATGCGGGACTCAAGGTTGGCGACGTCGTGACCAAGTTCGGAGACTACGCCGTGAGCGATCCCAACCAACTGACTGCGGCGGTCCGGGAACAGCCGGCCGGCGCCAAGGTCAAGGTCACCATTCAGCGCGGTGGCCAGACGCAAGAGGTTGAGGTCACGCTCGACGCCGCCCAACAGTAGGCTGCCCAGACGGGAGAACAGCGTTCGACGGCGGACGGCACCCTGCGGGTGTCGTTCGCCGTTTTGACGTACCCGGCACGGCCAGGGGTCAGCGTAAGCATCGCGCGTAGCTGAAACAGGGCTTAACGCTGGGAGTGGTTTTCTGCGGGCAATATGCTTAGCTAGGACGAGCCCACGCGTTGGGCAATCCACGGCCACGCTGCTGCGTCTGGCCGTCCACAAGCATGGAAGGCTGCTTCGAAGACAGTGGAAGAGACATTGAAGATTGTCGTTCTGGTCAAGCACGTCCCGGACGCCCAGTTCGACCGGCATATCACCGGCCCTGGCAACACCACAGACCGTGATGAGAGCATCTTGTCTGAACTGGACGAGTACGCCCTAGAGGCAGCCCTCCAGTTGGCGGAGGAACGCGGCGGACCGAAGGCCGGGAATGAGGTCATTGCGTTGAGCATGGGCCCGTCCGGTGCGGTCAATGCTGTGAAGAAGTCCCTACAGATCGGCGCGTATTCCGGTGTCCACCTCAGCGATGACGCTTTGGCTGGTTCGGATGCGGCTGCTACTTCGCTGGCGCTTGCCGCCGCTATTCGCCACATCTCGGCCGACGGCCGCCCGGTGGACCTGGTCCTGACGGGCATGGCTTCCACGGACGGCGAGACCTCGCTGATCCCGGCGCAGCTCGCCGAGCGGTTGTCGTTCCCGCAGGTCACTTTTGCCTCCAGCCTTGAGGTGACGGGTGGTCAGGTCAGCGCACGACGTGACGCTGGCGCCTTCTCTGAAACGGTTGAAGCGCAGCTTCCAGCAGTTGTCTCGGTCACCGACCAGATCAACGAACCGCGTTACCCCAACTTCAAGGGCATCCTGGCTGCCAAGAAGAAGAAGATCGCCTCCCTGTCGCTGGCCGACATCGGTGTGGACGCTTCGCAGGTGGGCTTGGCCGGTTCGTGGACGGTGGTGGAGTCCGCAGAGGCCCGCCCACCGCGGACGGCAGGGACCATCATCACCGACGACGGCGACGCCGGCATCAAGCTGGTCGACTTCCTCGCCGCACAGAAGCTGCTCTAAAGGGGACTGCAACCATGGCAAACGCACTTGTTTTCATTGACAACCCGGGAGCAGCTCTCAAGAAGAGCAGCCTGGAGCTCCTGACCATCGCCCGCTCACTGGGGGAGACCGCCGTCGCGTTCACCGGGGAGCTGAACGACGACGTCGCCGCTACCTTGGGTGCCTACGGTGCCACCACGGTTTACCAGCCGTCGGTGGACGATCTCGATAACTACTTGGTGGGGCCGAAGGCCGCCTACCTGGCCGCTGCTGTAGCAGCATCCGGCGCTACCGCGGTCCTCGTGGACAACTCGCCTGAGGGCAAGGAAATCGCGGGCAGGCTTGGCATCAAGCTCAACGCCGGCGTTATTACGGACGTCGTTGGCGTTGAGGCTGACGGTACCGCGCACAAGTCGGTCCTGGCGGGCTCGTACAACACCACCGCGAAGGCCACCACTCCGGTGACGGTTCTTTCGGTCAAGGCCAACAACGTAGAACCCGCGCCGAGCGGTGACGCGACTGCACCGGCCACTGCAGAAGTTGAAGTTCCTGCTGACGGCTTGGCAAACTCTGCCCGCATTGCGTCGCGGACCGAGAAGCCCGCCAGCGGCCGGCCGGACCTCAGCGAAGCAAGGATCGTCGTCGCCGGCGGCCGTGGCGTTGACGGTGACTTCGGCCCCCTCGAAGAGCTTGCCGACGCCCTGGGCGCGGCAGTTGGCGCTTCCCGCGCTGCCACCGACGCAGGCTGGATTGGCCACGATGCACAGGTTGGCCAAACCGGCGTCACGGTTTCACCGCAGCTGTACATTTCTGCCGGCATCTCCGGAGCTATCCAGCAGAAGGCCGGGATGCAGACTTCCAAGGTCATTGTCGCCATCAACAAGGACGCGGAATCGCCGGTGTTCGAGATTGCCGACTACGGCATCATCGGTGACCTCTTCAAGGTTCTGCCGCAGGCCACTGCGGAGATCAAGAAGCGGAAAGGCTGATCCCTTTGCCTACTGACATAACGTCAGCGAAGAGCCCGTTTGACGCCTCCATGGAGCGCGTTGAGCGGGTGCTTTGTTTTACCGCCCATCCTGACGACATCGACTTTGGCGCCGCCGGGACCATCGCGGCCTGGACGGCGGCCGGCGTGGAGGTCAGCTATTGCATCATGACCGACGGCGATGCCGGCGGCTTCGATCCGGTGGACAGGGAACGGATCACCGAACTCCGCGCTGAGGAGCAACAACGAGCGGCTGCCTTGGTGGGGGTCAAGGACATCCATTACCTGCATGAGCATGATGGATACCTTGAGCCGACACATGGCGTCATCAAGCAGGTGGTGAAGCTGATCCGCGAAATACGCCCTGACATTGTGCTGACCATGCACCCGGAAAGGAACTGGGACCGCCTCCAGAAGAGCCATCCCGACCACCTCGCGGCAGGCGAAGCCGTGACCCGGGCGGTCTACCCCGCCGTGGAAAATCCCTTTGCCTACCCGGAGCTGGCTGCGGAAGGACTTACTGCCTACAAGCTCCCGTGGTTGTGGTTTATCTCCAGCCCGGACGCCCGGGAGAACCACTTTGTTGATGTCTCGGAACAGGTGGACGCAAAGCTCGATGCGATCCGTGTCCATGCCAGCCAACACCCGGATATTGACGGTATGGAGCGGGTAGTCCGGAGCATGATGTTGGCCAACGGGGAGCGTGCCGGCCTGCCTGCCGGGACCAGCGCGGAAGCCTTCCATGTGGTGTCCGTCAACGGTTCCAGCACCATCGCCGGCTTCTGACATTGCCGTGGTGTAACCCGTGTCATATGCTTGATCTCGGTTAAATCATATTTATTCGAGGAAGGCAGACTTTGATGGCGAAGACTGCGCAGCAACCTGTACTGGTGATTATGGGAGTCTCCGGTTCGGGCAAATCGACCGTAGCCGGCGTACTGGCAGGGAAACTCGGGTGGGATCTTGCCGAAGGCGATGATCTCCATCCTGAAGCTAACGTGGCAAAGATGCACTCGGGACAGGCCCTCAGCGATGAGGACCGCTGGCCTTGGCTGGGCATCATCTCGGATTGGATCCGGGAGCACGTGGATGCCGGAACCCCGGCGATCATCACCTGTTCGGCACTGAAAAAGAAATATCGCGATGTCCTCCGGGGCGAAGGCGTTGTGTTCGTTTTCCTGCAGGGGAGCAAGGACAAGATCTCGGATCGCCTTGCCTCCAGGCACGGCCACTTCATGCCGCCGTCGCTCTTGGAGTCGCAGTTCGACGCCCTTGAGGAACCGACCCAGGACGAGAACTACATCTCCTTGTGCGTTTCCGCGTCGCCGGCAGAGGAAGCCGACGAAGTCATTGAACGGCTCGGTCTCCGGCCTGTAGGTGCCGGTACCGAAGCGACCGCCTCGTGAAGGTCCTGGAAACAGCGACGCAGGTACTGGAATGGACAGCCCACGACACCCAACTCCTCGTGGTGGCCGCGCTGGGCATTGCACTGATCGTGGTGCTGATCGCAAAGCTGAAGCTCCACCCGTTCCTGGCGCTGGTCCTGGGCTCGGCCTTTGTGGGACTGGCGTCCGGCGTGGAGCTGGGCAAGGTCATCACCAACTTCGAGGACGGCGTTGGGGGTGTCCTCAAGGAAGTAGGCCTGCTTATTGCCCTCGGAGCTATGCTCGGAAAGCTGCTGGCTGATTCCGGTGGCGCAAACCGCGTGGTGGACACCTTGTTGGCCAAAGCCAGCGGCAACAAACTGGTGTGGATGATCACGCTCGTGGCTGTCATCATCGGCTTGCCCATGTTCTTCGAAATCGGGCTCGTGCTTCTGCTTCCCGTGATCGTCCTGGTTACTCAGCGGTCCAAGATGAAGCTGATGCGCATCGCGATCCCGGCGTTGGCCGGTCTGTCCGTGCTTCACGGACTGGTGCCGCCCCACCCGGGTCCACTGATTGCGATCAGCGCAGTCAAAGCGGAGCTGGGAACGACGCTCGGCTTGGGCATCCTCGTGGCGATCCCCACTGTCATCATCTGTGGCCCCCTCTTCTCGCGGTTGGCTGCCCGGTGGGTACCGGTCGATGCCCCGGCTGTAGCGGGAGGCATCGACACCCAGCACGCAGCGGACCTGAGCGAAGTCAAGCGCCAGCCGTCGTTCCTGGTGACCCTGCTGACCATCATCTTCCCCGTGGTGCTGATGCTGTTGAAGGCCTTGGGTGGCATCATCTGGCCCAACCCTGAAACGGCGCCGGCAATCAGAATCTTCTTCGACTTCGTGGGCCAGCCCCTGGTGGCCATGACGCTGGCGGTCCTGCTGGCGATCGTGACGTTCGGATACGCCGTAGGCTTCACGGGCAGCAGGATCACAGCCAAATTGGGTGAAAGCCTGGGGCCCATTGCAGCTATCCTCCTCATTGTGGGCGCCGGTGGCGGATTCAAGCAGACCCTGATCGGTGCCGGTGTAGGCGATGCCGTCAAGAAATGGGCCGAAGGCGCCAACATGTCCGTCCTGGTGCTCGGCTTCATCGTGGCAGTGGCCCTGCGCCTGGCCACAGGCTCAGCAACGGTGGCGACAGTGACGGCGGCGGGCATTGTGGCACCGCTTGCCAGCAGCCTGAGCCCGACGCACGCAGCCTTGCTGGCCTTGGCCATCGGCGCAGGCTCCCTGTTCCTGTCCCACGTCAACGACGCGGGATTCTGGCTGGTCAAAGAACTGTTCGGGCTGACCGTTGGGCAGACATTCAAAACTTGGTCCGTGATGGAGACGCTGATCTCCGTGGTGGGCTTCGGCTTTGTGATGCTTCTGTCGCTCGTGTTGTAGCTACGGAAGCAACCGGGTTAAAAGCGCGACGGCGGCTGTCCCTTGAGGGGACGGCCGCCGTCGCGCGTCGAGCGTCAAGAGTCAGGCGCTGAGCCCGACCACCAGGACCGGGTCTGTGGTGGGGGCGCTTGATCCGCCTGCGGGTTCCACGGTAATCGCGACCGAAGAAGCTGAGGACAGCCCTTTCACAACGGCCGGTTTGGAGAGAGTCTCGGCGTCCATGGTGCCCTGGGGTACAGGGGCAGAGCCGTCCTTGGGGAGGGTCCACAACTGGTACACCTTGCCCTCTGGGGCGGGTGCAACGCCATCCATCAGAACCACGAAGGAATCCTTGGCTGATGACGCGGAAATGGTGGCCGTACCACCGCCGGGAACCGGCGCGGACTTCTTCTGGACGTCCTGCGCTTGCAGTACCTGGTTGACGGGGTCGTTCTGCGTCGAGACATAGGCGCCCACTCCAATGCCACCGAGTGCAATGACCGCTGCAGCTGCTGCTCCGACGATCCACCGGCGCGCCCCGCCCTCGCGCGTACGTTCCTCTCGCTTCGCCCTCGCGGCTGCGAGGTCGTCGACGGCGGGACCCGCCACGTCGGGGCTTGCCGCCACGGCGGGGGGCTGGCTGGCGGCATCGTTGCTGATGCGCTCCATAATGTTGTCAAAGAGCCCTGCGGGCGGCGCTTCTTCGGGCGCGAAGCTGACTGCCAGGGTCTCGCGGGCTTCGTGGACCCGCTGCAGGAATTCGGGACCTTCCGGAGCGTCCTTGATGTAGGCATCGATCATTGCCCGTTCGTCGTCGCTTACAGCGTCCAAGGCATAGATTTCCGCCAGTTCGAGGACGCGGCCCTCAGCGAGGTCGGTGGCGATGTCGTTGGCAAACATTCGGCGGATAAAGCCTCCACTGGTGTTTTCGCTCATATCAACCCACCCCCAGGCAGGTCTTCAGGCGCAGTAATCCATCACGGATGCGCGACTTGATGGTGGGTACAGCGGCACCGAGATGCTCGGCGACCTCCCGGTAGGTCAATCCGCCGTAATACGCGAGGCGAACGGATTCGCGCTGAGTGTCCGTGAGCGTCCCGAGGCACCGGCTGACCGCTTCGGCCTCAAGGTTGCTGTCGGCTTCCTCTGCCACCAGGTCCCGGTCCAGGTCCTGGCTCGCTGCGCCGTATTTAGCTTCGCGGTCAGTTGCCGCTTGCACGGCACGGACACGGTCAATGGCCCGGCGGTGGGCAATGGTCATGAGCCAGGCCAGCGGACTTCCCGCACTGCGATCGAACTTGGCGGCGCCCTGCCATACCTGGATGTAAACCTCCTGGGTGGCGTCCTCGCTGAGGTCAGGGTCTATCAGGACGCGCCTGGCCATACCGAAGACACGCCTCGAGGTGAGGCCATAGAACTCGGCGAAAGCCTGCTGGTCGCCTGCTGCCACGAGTTCGAGCAAGCCAGCCAGCTGTGAATTCAGATCAGTCGCAGAGCCGGTAGCTTCGAAGACCGGGGGGCCGGGATTGTTGGGGATGTCCATCACCGTCCAGCATATGTCGTCCCGTTTGAAACCGGCAGCATAACGGGATTGCGTCGAAGGCGCGGCGGTGCAGCGGCTTGCTGTCATCACCCTGGTCTGCAGCGCGCTCACGTAGGCTCCTCAACGAATGTCCAAGGCAGGGACTGTCCTGCCATAAGGTATTCGGTGCTGTGGCTCCGTTGGATGGGCTACACCTTGGCGCCGGCAAATCCGTTCTGCCGCCAGGCTTCAAAGACGGCGATTGAAGCAGCGTTGGCAAGGTTGAGCGAGCGAAGAGAAGGCTTCATGGGAAGGCGGACACGGGCGGTGACGTGCGGATCCTGCTTGAGCCAGTCCGGCAGGCCCACCGATTCGGGACCGAACATCAGGACGTCGCCCTCGCGGTAGCTGATGTCCGTGTAGGAGGTCTCGCCGTCGGAGGTGTAGGCGAAAACCCGTTCCGGCTTGAGTGCAGCCCAAGCGGCCTCGATGTCCTTATGGACCGTAACTACGGCGAGATCATGGTAATCAAGACCGGCCCGACGCAGCTTTGCATCGGAAAAATCAAAGCCGAGGGGCTCCACCAAGTGAAGCTCGGCCCCCGTAATGGCGGCCAAACGGATGGCGTTGCCTGTATTGCCCGGGATTTCTGGAGTGTGGAAGAGGATGCGGAACACCGTCCCATCTTAGTCAGCCCGTGCGGGTATGGCCGCGTTCAGGAAACGGCACAGGGGGATGACTAGTGCATTCCGCGAAGCAGTCGCGCCAGGACGGGCACCACCACGGTGTTCGGCGCCGGCCCCGAACTGAGGAATTGCTTAAGTCCCCTCGCAAGCCCGGCACCGTTGACTACCTCCACGGCATTATGGCTCGACTGGCCCTTTCCGTACTGGTCGATCACAGGTTCATGGAGGTTGCCGTCAGGGCTGTGCAGAACCACCCAGCCGGTGACATTGAGCTCGGGGAAAAGGTCCTGCATGTGGCGGACGATGTGGGCCAGTTGCGGGGGAGCTACCGAACGTCCGCCGTGCCGCAGCGAGTTCCCGTCCCAGGCGTAGGCGCCTTTGGGCAGCAGCATTGAACCGATGAGGGCCAGCCGGTAGCCGGACAGGACGGCGTGGTCGATGTGGTTGTTATCCGACGGCGAGCGCAGGCCGTTGATGAGCCGCGCAGCGGGAATCGCGGGCAGGACCTGCCGGCTGATGAGCTGGACCGTGCGCATCTCGCGTTGGATGCGGGCGTCGGCGCCAAAGATGCCCCTTTTGCGGGGGAGTCCATGGACTTGCTGCGCCGCTTCGGCCGCTGAGATGAGAGGAACCTCGTTGGGGTCGTCAAATGCCGGAACGTAAACCGGGGGGTCGCCCGCAGTGTTGCGTTGGGCCTGAGGTCGCTTGACGTTTGTGGTGGCGGAGGGGCCCGGTGCGGCAGTGCCGGTGTAGTCGCCCGGCCTCGGCTGGCTCACGCCTGAGGCTCCACGGGCGTACCTGCGGTCGTACTCGGCCCTGCGTTGGGGATCAATGAGGGTTTCGTAGGCGAGGGTCACGCGTCGGAACATCTCGGCTTCTCCACCGTGATCGGGGTGGGCTTTCCGGGCAGCCTTGCGGTAGGCCACTTTGATCTCCTTGTCCGTTGCGGTGACGGAAACGCGGAGAACCTGATAATGCGAACTGCTGCCCTCGGCCAAGCACGGGCCCTTCTCTAGGGTGACGGTGCGCTTCTGAAGAGGCGCGGTACTGGCAAGTTTATCCAGCCACTATGTGAACGTCGGTAACGGGGCGCGTGGTTCCCGCTGGCATAATTCACGCTGTGAATCCTTCGGCAGCCGAGAACCCTTCCAGTACGCCGAAGAAGATCGTTGTCGCCATGAATCCTGCTGCTTCGTTTGGTCGTACGCGCCATGCCGGGAACCAGGCCGCAGCTTTTCTCCGCGCCGCCGGCCGGGACGTCGTCGTACTCCAGGCCGATGACTACGACGCCTTGCGGAGTGCGGTGGAGCTGACCCTGGCCACCGGCGTGGAGGCCTTGGTGGTGGTGGGCGGCGACGGCATGGTTCATTTGGGTGTCAATGCGCTCGTCGGGCTGGACATTCCCCTTGGCATTGTTCCCAGCGGAACCGGTAATGACGTGGCACGGATGTTGGCTTTGCCGTTGAAGGACACCGCCGCCGCGTGCCGCCGGCTACTGTTCGCGCTGGAAGCAGGCGGGCGCAGGATCGACGCCGGGCGGGTCACCTCTGCTGGTCGGACCACGTACTTCGCCGGCGTCCTTTCCGCCGGCTTTGATGCGGCCGTCAACGAACGGGCCAATTCCTGGCGATGGCCGCGGGGGAAGAGCCGCTACAACCTCGCGATGCTCAGGGAGTTGGGCTCTTTCCGGCGGATCACCTACACCGTGACTGCCGACGACGTGTCGTGGAGCCAGCCTGCCTTGCTCATTTCGGTGGCCAACGGACAGTTCATTGGCGGGGGCATGAAGATCACCCCTGAGGCAGTGCCCGACGACGGTTGGTTGGACATGTTTGTGGTGAAGCCTTTGTCCAGGCTCCGTTTTCTTGCCGTGTTTCCCAAGGTTTTCGCCGGGAAACATACCGGTCATCCCGCCGTGGAGATCAGGCGCGTCCGGAAAGTGCGGCTGGAAGCCGATGGGGTGGTGGCATACGCCGACGGCGAGCGCATCGCTGATTTACCGGTGGTCGTAGACCTCGTCCCTGCCGGGCTGTGGGTACTTGCCTAGTGATTTTGCGGTGCCGGCGGAGCCTCCATGCCGCGGACGGCTAGACTCGATCGCGGCGACAGGCCGCGTTACTTGGGCGGCGGGAAGAGGGCAGTCAGATTCAAGCAGCGTGGCTACGGCAGCAAGGCAAGGAGACATAGTGGCGAACAACGTTCGACGACGGCTGGCCGGCTTGGTTGCCGCCGGAGCCGCAGGCGTCTTGCTGGCTGCCTGCAGCGTCAACGTGCCGGATCCTGCGGCACCCAAGCCGTCGCCGTCGGAATCCGCGCTGGCGACGCCCACCATTACGCCTGGGCACGACGCAGCCGCAGTGGCCGCGAAGGATTTGCCGCTGGCGGCAGGTGGCGCATTGGCGCCGGGGGAGCCTGTCACAGTCTCCACGAGGTTGGAAGAGGTGCCTGGCTGGTCCGTGGTTCATTCCGCACTGCAGGGTGAGACCAGGTACAGGAAGACGGACGGTTGCACTCTCGCAGTGAGGGTCAGCGTCAATCAGGGGCCGCTGGTGGTGTCCGGGGACGATGTGTCCTCCACCAAGGAACTCTTCAAATACCTGGATGCCGGCAATGCGCTGGATAACCTGAAGTCGGCGTCCTTGCGTTGGGGACAGGACTCCGATAAGCCGCAGCACAGTGTTGAGTTCCTCGGTGTGGAATCCTCTTCGGCAACCGGCGGTCAGTCGGCCGTTATCCTGGCAAGGTTGTTCAGCGTCCCCGCATCCTCGGTGTATGTCTCCCTGGCATGTCCGGATGACAACGCCCTGGCCCAAGCGCGTGCGGAGACCGTGGCGCACCTCGTGGTGGTTCCACCGTCCTGACCCCGCCCTCTTTCGGGATCCTGCTAAAGCAACGATTCTTATTTTTAGAGATACCTTTGGTGTATGGGCACGTCCGAACTCCCGTGGATCCGGAAAATCGCTGCTGTTGCTGCCTTGGGCGATGAGAACCGTCGCAGGCTCTATGAGTACGTTTTGAGTACGGGGGACGCGGTCAGTCGGGATCAGGCTGCCTTGGCACTCGAGTTGCCCCGCAGTTCGGCTTCCTTCCATTTGGATCGTTTGGTCCGCGAAGGGCTCTTGCGGGTTGAGTTCAGGAAATCCGCCGAGAAGACGGGGCCAGGGTCGGGGCGGCCATCAAAGCTCTACAGGCCCGTCATGGACGAGGTGGGCGTCTCTGTTCCTGAGCGGCACTACGACCTCGCCGGCCACCTCATGGCCGCGGCGATCACGCGCTCTCAGGCCGACGGTGTGCCGGCGGCGGAAGCGTTGCGCGATGTCGCTGCAGCTGCAGGGAGCGAGGTTGGACGCCCTGGCGATTTCGTGGGCGCACTCTCGGAACTCGGATATGACCCCTCGCCGGACGCCGCCGGGGGATACCGCCTGCTCAATTGTCCGTTCCATCGCTTGTCGCGGGACCACACGGAAGTGGTGTGCGCAATGAACGGCGCGTTCCTCAGCGGTGCTGCTGCGGCCTCCGGACTCAGTGCCGGCATCATCGTGCCGGATCCGGACCATGGTCCGGGACACTGCTGCGCGCGCATCACTGCCCTTGGTAATAAATCCTGAGCGCCCGGCGTCGGTAGAATTACAAGGTGCCTGTATACCTTGACCACGCCGCAACCACGCCCCTGTCAGCCGAAGCGCTCGCTGTGATGACGCGTGAGCTGGCGCGGACCGGCAATCCTTCGTCGCTTCACGGCGCGGGGCGCCGCGCGAGGCGAGCGGTAGAGGATGCCAGGGAGGCGTTGGCAGCGGCAGCCGGGGCGCACCCATCTGAGGTTATTTTCACCTCAGGCGGGACGGAAGCGGACAACCTGGCGGTGAAGGGACTGTTCTGGGCCAGGCGGGACGAGAACCCGCACCGTACACGCATCCTTTGCTCCGCCGTCGAGCATCATGCGGTCATGGATACCGTCGAATGGCTTGAAAAGCACGAAGGCGCGGACGTTGTGTGGCTCCCGGTAGATAGCGACGGCGCTGTTCGGATGGAGGTCGTCAAGCAGGAAATCCAACGTGACCCTGAATCAATTGCCTTGGTCACCGTGATGTGGGCCAACAATGAAGTGGGCACCATCCAGCCGGTGACGGAGATTGTGGAGCTGGCAAAGCTGCATGGAATCCCGGTCCACTCCGATGCGGTCCAGGCTTTCGGATCGATTCCCGTGGATTTTCGTGGCTCGGGACTCTCTGCAATGTCCGTCTCGGGGCACAAGCTGGGCGGTCCGGTGGGGGTCGGCGCACTTCTCCTGGGAAGGGCCGTGAAGTTGACGCCGGTGCAGCACGGCGGCGGGCAGGAGCGCGATGTGCGCTCGGGAACACTGGATACTCCCGCAATCGCCGCTTTTGCTGCAGCCGCGGAGGCTGTCACTGCCAACCTGCCGGTTGAAAAAGAACGTCTCAGCTTGTTGCGCGACCGCCTTATCACCGGAGTACATGATTCCGTCCCGGGCGCGGTGCTGAGGGGTGCTCCTGGGGACGGACGGCTGCCGGGGAACGCCCACTTCACCTTCCCTGGTTGCGAAGGCGACTCACTGCTTTTTCTCCTGGACCTGGCAGGCGTTGAATCCTCCACGGGGTCGGCGTGCACGGCAGGGGTTCCCCGGCCTTCGCACGTCCTCCTGGCCATGGGCCTCGATGAAGATACTGCACGCGGCGCCCAGCGCTTTACGCTGGGGCACAGCTCCACCGATGCAGATGTGGACGCGCTCTTGAAGGCCCTGCCAGAGGCATGCCTGAGGGCCCGGCAAGCTGGAATGGCCGGTCATGAATCCAGCATTCAAACAGCAGCAACGGTGGCTCGGCAGGGCACGTCGGAACCTTTCTAGGTCCTACTGCTCACCGGGCTGCAGCTCGTCCAGCGGCACCCCGGGATCCGTCAGCTTGGTGACGTTCACAGGGGTGCGGGTGGAAATCAACGCCTTGATTGGCTTCTGAACCCGGCGCTGGTTGACGCTCATTCCGGCAACTACCATCCCCTCCCTCAACCAAAAAGCGATAAAGCTGCCGTCATCCAGCGAGCCGCGGATTACCGGCGTGATTCCGAAGGTCAGGGAGGGAAAGCCCGAGTACTCCAAGCTGAGGGTGAACTGGTCCGTATAGAAGTACGGCACCACGTCCAGTTGGGCATCCTGGCCCATCATGGACTTTGCAGCTACCTTGCCGCCGTTGAGCGCGTTGGCCCAATGTTCGCTGCGATGGTGCTCGGCGGTAAACGGGTGGAGTGCGTTGGCTACATCTCCTGCAGCCAGCACATCCGGTGCGCTGGACCTCAGCCCGGCATCCACCAGTATTCCATTGCGGATGGCGAGCCCTGCGGCTTCGCCGAGTGCTGTGTCCGGTACGACGCCGACGGCAACGATCACAACATCGGCGGGCAGCGTTTCGCCGGTACTGGTGCGGACCGCCGTCGCGCTGCCGTTCTGTCCGTCAATTCCGGCAGCGCTTGCCGGAAGGCGGAAGGTGACGCCCTGATCTTCGTGGAGCCGCTGGAAGTATGCACCCAGTTCGGGTCCGATGGCGGCACTCAGTGGTATGTCTTCCAGCCCCAGCAGTGTGACGTCGTTGCCGTACGTGCTGGCTGCTGCCGCCAGTTCCATGCCGATCCACCCGGAGCCGATCATGACCACCTTCTTGCCTCCGTTCTTGAGGAGGTTCTGAAGCCGCACACTGTCATCGAAGGTTCGGAAGGTCATGACTCCGGCAAGGTCCGCGCCTGGAAGCGGGATGGTTCGTGGCCGGGCGCCCGTGGCGAGGAGCAGCTTGGAATAGTGAAGGCTTCGGCCATCGGCCAGTACCGCCGCGTGATCCGCGGGCTCGATCCGGCTCGCAGGGTTTTCGAGGAGAAGCTCGACGTCGTTTTCCCCGTACCAGTCATCCGGCACTACCAGAGCAGCATCTGCCTCAGCTTTGCCCAGGAGAAATTCCTTGGAAAGGGGTGGGCGTATATAGGGTGTCCGGTTCTCGGCGGCCACCAAGGTGACGGGACCTTCATAGCCCTCTGCGCGGAGGGTCTTGGCTGCGGTAGCGCCGGCAAGCCCGCCTCCGACGATAACCATGTGTTCGTGTGCCATGTCAGCTCGATTCTAAAACCAATTGTTTTGACTTTAGAAGCAGGGGTTGGGCCAGTCAAGGGTTTTAGGGCATGCGTGGCAAGGCGGGCTAGAATAGATGGGCGCGGCGGCTGTTCTCAGCCGGATCAGCGACTCCAACTCCCACATACACAGAAAGCCAGCATGCGAGTACTTGCAGCAATGAGCGGCGGAGTTGACTCCGCCGTGGCCGCAGCCCGGGCAGTCGAGGCCGGACACGACGTCGTCGGAGTCCACCTCGCGTTGTCGCGGATGCCGGGGACCCTGCGCACGGGAAGCCGGGGATGCTGCACCATCGAGGATTCGCGCGATGCATGGCGGGCATGCGACGTCCTGGGCATTCCCTACTACGTTTGGGATTTCTCCGAGCGCTTCAAGGAAGACGTCGTCCAGGATTTCATTGACGAGTACGCTGCGGGCAGGACACCGAACCCCTGCATGAGGTGCAACGAGCGGATTAAGTTCGCCGCCCTTCTGGAAAAGGCCATAGCGCTGGGCTTCGACGCCGTCTGCACCGGCCACTACGCCAAGGTCATCGAAGACGCCGACGGCAACCGCGAACTCCACCGCGCCGCCGATTGGGCCAAGGACCAGAGCTACGTCCTGGGCGTCCTGACCCACGAACAACTCAAGCACTCCATGTTCCCGTTGGCAGACACCCCGTCCAAGGCTGAGGTGCGTGCCGAGGCCGAGCGTCGTGGGCTGTCCGTGGCCAACAAGCCGGACAGCCACGATATTTGCTTTATCTCCGACGGCGACACCCGCGGATGGCTGGCCGAGAAGATTGACATGACCACCGGCGACATCGTTGACGAAACCGGCGCCAAGGTTGGCGAACATCCCGGTGCCAACGCCTTCACGGTGGGGCAGCGGCGCGGTTTGAAGCTGGGTACCCCCGCGGCGGATGGCAAGCCCAGGTTCGTCCTGGAAATCCGCCCCAAGGAAAACAAAGTAGTTGTAGGGCCGGAAGCCCTGCTGGCGATCGACGAGATTCGCGGCATCAAGGTCTCGTGGGCCGGCTTGCCCATTTCCGAAGTTGCCACCGGCGCTGAGTTCGACTGCCACGCGCAGGTCCGGGCCCACGGAGATCCCGTTCCTGCAATCGCGCGCGTAGAAGCCGTTACCGACGAATCCGGCGTGGAGCGTGCCCAGCTCGTTGTCACGTTGACGGATCCACTGAGGGGCGTGGCCCCTGGCCAGACGGTCGTTCTCTATCAGGGAAGCCGCGTCCTGGGGCAGGCAACCATTGATGCCGCCCGTTCACTGCAGCGGCAAGTCCTCTAGGAGCCACCGCTCCGGCAGCGAAAGCTACTGGAAAGTAAATTTTGTGTCTCAAATCACAAAATGAAGGGTTCGTGGCCTTCGAAGTCTGATTGAATCGTGGAATCAAGAGTGTGCGCCGTCACAAATATCCCACGGCGGCGCGCCGAATCCATCGAACAGAAGGTTCATCAGATGGCAATGAACAAGAAGGCCCTGCACGGCGTTATCGCGCTTGCGGGCATCTCCGCGCTCGCCTTGACGGCATGCACGGGACCCTCCGGTGGCGGCTCATCATCCGCCCCGGCCGCCGCAGGCCCTATCGCTTACGGCACTACTGACAAAGTCACCTCGCTGGACCCGGCGGGATCCTACGATAACGGTTCATTTATGGTGATGAACCAGGTCTATTCGTTCCTGCTGAATTCGAAGCCCGGCGGCGCGGAACCCGTTCCCGACCTCGCTGAATCGTCGTCGTTCACGGCGCCGTCGGAATACACTGTCAAGCTAAAGTCCGGGCTCAAGTGGGCCAACGGGCACACCTTGGATTCCAAGGACGTCAAGCACTCCTTTGATCGTCAGGTGGCCATCAACGATCCCGCCGGCCCCGCTTCGCTGCTGACCAACATCGAGAGCGTCAGTACTCCTGATGCCACCACGGTGGTGTTCAAGTTGGAGAACGCCAACGACCAAACGTTCAGCCAGATCCTCAGCAGCCCTGCAGCGCCGATCGTGGACGATGAAGTCTTCCCGGCCGACAAGATCCTCCCGGACGACGAGATCATCAAGGCGAACGCGTTCTACGGCCAGTACACAATCGACAGCTACAAGAAGAACGAGCTGGTCAGTTTCAAAGCCTTCGCGGACTACCAAGGCGTTCTTGGCAAGCCTGCCAATGATGCAGCCACCATCAAGTACTACGCCAGCCCCACCAACCTGAAGTTGGAAATCCAGCAAGGCGCAATTGACGTTGCCTTCCGCAGCCTGAGCGCCACGGACATCGACGACCTCCGCAAGGACTCCAAGGTCAAGGTCCTCACCGGACCGGGCGGCGAAATCCGCTACATCACGTTCAACTTCGACACCATGCCGTATGGAACCAAGGCAACTGGCGCCGACCCCGCCAAGGCACTTGCCGTTCGCCAGGCCGTGGCCAACCTGGTTGACCGCCAGGCCATTGCTGACCAGGTCTACAAGGGCACCTACCTGCCCCTGTACTCGAACGTTCCCAGCGGATTCCTCGGCGCCAATGAGGCGTTCAAGGACGCCTACGGCGACGCCGGAAAGCCGAGCCTGGACAAGGCCAAGAAGGTTCTGACGGATGCCGGCATCACTGAACCGGTGGCTCTGAACCTGCAGTACAACCCGGATCACTACGGTGGATCCTCCGGCGACGAATACGCCATGGTCAAGGAGCAACTGGAGAAGTCCGGTCTCTTCACCGTAAACCTGCAGTCCACCGAGTGGGTCACGTACAGCAAGGCCAGCCGTGCCGACGAGTACCCGCTGTTCCAGTTTGGTTGGTTCCCGGACTTCAGCGATTCCGATAACTACCTGACGCCGTTCTTCCCGGAAGGCGGCTTCCTGAAGAACCACTACAACAACCCCGAAGTCAATGAGCTGATCTCCAAGCAGCTGACGGATGCGGACAAGACCAGCCGCGAGGCTGCCATCAAGGATGTCCAAAACGCACTGGCCAAGGACATCTCCACCCTGCCTCTGCTTCAGGGCGCCCAGGTGGCGGTAACCGGAAGCGGAGTGAACGGCGTCGAAAAGACCCTGGATCCATCCTTCAAGTTCCGTCTCGGCGTAATTTCCAAGTAACCGCACCTCTGCAATGAGCAGGGAGGCGGGACACTGATCCGGTGTCCCGCCTCCTTTGCTGACCACCCACGTGGCCGGCACGCATGAGACAACCCCGCGCAATCCACGGGCAGGAAATGCAGGTAACAAATGACAACACTTATTGAGGTCCCCGAGGCTGAGCCCGGCATCGTTGCTCCCAAGAGCAAATCCAAGGGCGGGGGAGGGCTGGGCAGATACATCGTGGTCAGGTTTTTCCTGATCATCCCCACCGTCTTCATATTGGTAACTCTTGTCTTCTTCCTGATGCGGGTCATCGGCGACCCCATCACAGCATCGCAGGGCGGACGGCTGCCCCCGGACGTCCTGGCCCAGCGAATACAAGAGGCCGGTTACGATCGGCCCGTCCTGGTCCAGTACTTCGAATACCTGGGCCAGCTCATCACCGGCAACTTCGGCAGTACCATCACCGACCGCAGGCCAGTGGTGGAGGTACTTACCACTTTCGGCGCAGCGACACTCGAGCTGTCGATCAACGCACTGATCGTCGCGCTCGCAGTCGGCATCCCGTTCGGGCTCATTGCCGCACAGCACCGGGACAAGACTCCTGACGCGTTTCTGAGGTTCTTTGCCATCCTCTGCTACGCCACACCCGTTTTCTTCTCCGGGCTCCTCCTCAAACTCACGTTTTCCGTGTGGCTTGGGTGGTTCCCCGTGGCCGGTCGAGCCTCTACGCGGACGGAACTGACCATGAGCGGCCTGGCTGCACCGTCAGGCATTTACTGGCTGGACGCGTTACGCAGCGGCAACTTCGCAGCTCTGGGGGACATCGTCGCCCACGCGGTGCTCCCCGCAGTAGCCCTCGGATTGTTGACCGCCGGCGTCTTCTTGCGCCTGGTGCGCACAAACGTCATCGGCACGCTGGGAAAGGACTACGTCGAGGCCGGGCGTTCCCGCGGCGTCAGTGAGTTCCGCCTGCTGACCAAGCACGCCTACAAGCCGGCATTGATTCCCATCATTACGGTCATGGGCCTGCAAATTGCCCTGATGCTGGGCGGCGCCATCCTTACCGAAACCACGTTTGAGTGGAAGGGCCTGGGCTATCAGCTGGTGCAGTACCTGAACGCGCGCGACTTTGTGGCCGTCCAAGGAATCGTTGTGCTGTTGGCCATCATTGTGGCTGTCACCAACTTCGTGGTGGATATCATTGCCGCGCTCATCGACCCTCGAGTGAGGTACTGACCATGAGCACTTCCCAATTGACCCGACCCAAGCAGCCCTTGTTCTCAAGGCTGCCCGTGATAAGCCACCTGAAGAAAAGCGTAGGACTTCAGCGAGGCATGCTCATCGTGGGCGTTGTCCTCAGTGGACTCTTCATCCTTACGAGCATCTTTGCACCTCTCCTCGCTCCCTATGGCTACTCCCAACTCAGCGATTCTTCCGGTTCGTTTCCCACCCAGGAGGCTCCGAACTCCAAGCACCTGCTGGGAACAACTGTGGGCGGCTACGATGTCCTGTCACGGGTGATTTGGGGTTCCCAAACAGCGGTGACCGTCATCGTTGTGTCTGTGGCGATGTCCCTGTTCCTCGGTGTCGCCCTTGGTTTGCTCAGCGGTTATTTCGGAGGGTGGCTGGACAGGATTCTGGTGGTAGTAGCGGATGCCATCTATGCGTTTCCCACCCTGCTCCTGGCAATCGTGATTTCCATAGTGATCAGCCGGGGGCAATCCAGTTTCTGGGGCGGCATCTTCTCTTGTGCTTTCTCCATAACGGTGGTCTTTGTCCCGCAGTACTTCCGGGTCATCCGGGCAGAGACCATTCGTCTCAAAGCCGAGCCGTTCGTCGAGTCGGCCAAGGTGCTGGGGGCGAGCAGCGTGCGCATCATTGGGCGGCACATCTTCAAGAACGCCACCAGGACCTTGCCGCTCATGTTCACCTTGAACGCTTCCGAGGCGATCCTGACGCTCGCTGGCTTGGGCTTCCTGGGCTTCGGCATCGAGCCCACATCAGCTGCTGAATGGGGGTTTGACCTCAACAAGGCACTGGCGGACACTTCGTCCGGTATTTGGTGGACGGGCGTCTTCCCCGGGATCGCGATGGTTCTCACAGTGCTGGGGCTGACCCTGGTGGGCGAGAGCATCAACGACCTCAATGACCCCCGGATCCGTGGGCGCAAACGCGCGGGCAGGACGCTGCCACCAACACCAGCAGGAACGCCTTCAAACCCGGCAGAGGCAGGCAAGTCATGACCACCAACCTTGGAAATATGTCAGATCACGTCAGCGCCGAGCAGCCTGTACTCACCATCGATCGACTCCAAGTCACGTTCGCCACTGATGGCGGGGACGTTCACGCTGTAAAGGACGTCAGCCTGGAAGTTGCAGCCGGTGAAGTAGTGGCCATCGTAGGGGAATCCGGTTCCGGCAAGACGGTGACAGCCAAAACCATCCTTGGCCTGCTTCCGGAAACTGCTGTCAGCTCCGGCGCCGTGGTGATCAACGGCAACAATGTCATCAGCGTCAGCAAGTCCACCCTGCGTAAAATCCGCGGCCGCGATGTGGCCATGGTGTTCCAAGAGCCATCCACTGCCCTGAATCCGGTCTTTACCGTCGGCTGGCAGATTGCCGAAGGCATCCGGGCACATGCACCTGGCGGGCGGCGAATCTCCGCCAGGGAGGCCAAGCAACGGGCAACCGAGGCACTCCGCAAAGTGGGCATCCCTGACCCTGAAACGCGTGTGAACTACTACCCGCACCAGTTCTCCGGCGGCCAGAAACAACGCGTGGTCATAGCTGCGGCGTTGGCCCTGAACCCGGGACTGATCGTGGCCGATGAGCCCACCACCGCACTGGATGTCACAGTCCAGGCTGAGATCCTCCAGCTACTGCGCGACTTGAGGGACAACTACGGGACATCTATTGTGCTCATCACGCACAACATGGGTGTCGTGGCGGATCTGGCCGACCGTGTTGTGGTCATGTATCAGGGCGACGTAGTGGAGGAGGCCTCGTCCAGGGTCCTGTTTGCTGAACCCCGGCAGGAGTACACCAGGAAGCTGCTTGCCGCGGTGCCGCACCTCGGACGGAACTCGGCATCCGAGGGTGCCCGTGGCCGGCTCCATCAGGAAGGCAAAGTCCTGGTGGAAGCAAAGAACCTCACCATCGAATACCCCGGGCGCTTCGGCAGGCACGGATTCAAAGCCGTGGACGATGTCAGCTTTACGGTGTCCGAGAATGAGGTCTTTGGGCTGGTGGGTGAATCCGGTTCCGGAAAATCCACCATTGGACGGGCCATCGCAGGCCTGACCAGGACCACCGGAGGCAGCCTGAAGGTCCTTGGGTACGAGATGTTGGACTTCAAGGAGCGTACCTTCCGTCCGCTCCGCAAGGAGATCGGCTTCGTTTTCCAGGATCCGGCGGCGTCCTTCAACCCGCACCTCACCATCGGCGAGTGCGTTGCTGAGCCGCTGCTGATCCACACCAAGCCAGGCGCCGCTGAGGCGAGGAAAAAAGTAGGTGAGTTGCTCGAGTCAGTCCAGCTGCCGGCGTCGTACGCGGAGCGCTACCCGCACGAGTTGTCCGGTGGGCAGCGGCAGCGCGCCTCCTTGGCGAGGTCGCTGGCACTGAACCCGCGTCTTCTGATCGCCGACGAGCCGACATCCGCGCTGGATGTCTCGGTGCAGGCCAAAGTCCTGGATCTGTTCAAGGACATCCAGGAGCAGTACGGCTTCGCGGCTCTTTTCATCAGTCACGACCTCGCAGTGGTGGATATGTTGTCCCATTGGGTTGGCGTGTTGTACAAAGGCCGGTTGGTGGAGCAGGGGATCGGCAACCATGTGATGGGATCACCGCAGCACGACTACACCAAGCGGCTCATCGCCTCCCTGCCGGTGCCGGACCCGGATGAACAAGCACGACGGCGGGAAGCGCACCGCACGCTGCTGGGGGGCTAGACCGTTCCCTGGACGTCCGCCTACGCGGGAAAGGTACGCCCCTCAACGTGGGGGCGTACCTTGACTTCGCGACCCGTCCGGCCAGCAGGTAACACCCGCGACGACACCGCCCCACACCATAGACTGGGGTGCATGACCGAGCAGAACAATGCCCTCCCCGATGACGCCGATTCCTTCAACCCGGCAGCGAGCTCCCTGGCCGGCCAAGTGGACCGTGCCGTCATGGAGGAGCTGCTGTCCATCCGGTCCAGCATCGACAATATTGACGCAACACTGGTCTTCCTCCTCGCCGAGCGGTTCAAGGCCACCCAGAAAGTTGGAATCCTCAAGGCCACCCACAAGCTTCCCGCCGGAGATCCGGGCCGCGAGTCGGCACAGATCGCCCGCCTGCGGCGCCTCGCCGAGGATGCGCACCTTGACCCTGCCTTCGCAGAGAAGTTCCTGAACTTCATCATCAGCGAAGTGATCCGCCACCACGAGGCAATCGCCGAGGATCACCAGACTTCCAGCCAGCAGGCTTGATCCATGACGGAAATGGATAACCTGCGCGCCAGCGCCACGGCACTGGGGCCGTGGCCCGGCAGCGATCCTGCGGAGGGAACCCGCATCATCCGGGGCGAATTGGGGGACCCCCACCTTCCTTTTCTGCCGGAACTGCCTGACCGCGGGGTGGGTTCGGATGCTGTCGGCCGGACCGGCTCCCTGCTGGTCGACCTCGCACTCGACGTCCAACCGCACGGCTGGCGCTTGGTGGACAGGCCCGGAAAGGACGCCCAGCGCGCCCGCTCGGCGTTATCGACGGACATCAACATTCTGGCCGATATCGCTGGTGCCGAGGACGTCTCTGCAACGGGGTTCAAAGTCCAGTTGCTGGGACCCATGAGCCTTGCCGCCAATCTTCACCTGCACAATGGCGAACGGGCACTGTTGGACTATGGTGCACGAAGGGACATCGCGGAGTCCTTGGCCGTCGGCGTCGCAGAACACCTCAGGCGCGTCTCCGCGGCCGTCCCCGGCGCCTATTTGGTGGTTCAGATTGACGAACCGGACATAGCGTCCGTCATGGCCGGGACCATCCCGACGGCCAGTGGCTACAAGACGCTGCGGTCAATATCCGGAGATGAAGTGACAGGTGCCTGGCGGGTGATGATCGACGCGATCAAGGCGGCCGGCGTCGTCGAGACCGTGGTTTCCGTACCGGAGATTGAAGCACCAATCGAGCGGATCCTCGCTGCTGGTGCGGACGGGGTCGCCGTGCCGCTGAAAGCCCTGACGACACGCCAGTGGGAGCAGCTTGCCGCAGCGGTGGAGGACGGAAAACGCGTGTGGGCCGGTGCGCTCTCCACCAGCAACCCGCAGGCGCAACTGCCGCGCACCGCAGAAGTTGTTGAAAGCATCTGGAAGCCGTGGCGTCAGCTTGGTCTTCCGGCGTCCGGACTGGCGGGACTTCGCGTCACCCCCTCGACAGGACTGGCTGACTTCAAGCCTTCAACGGCCAAGGATGTGCTGAAGAAACTTACCCAAGTGGCTGACGGCTTGGACCAGCTGGCCCAGGGCTGACTGCAGGCAAGTCAGATTCTCTTCTCCCAGCGGTCCGGTTCCGCGTAGCGGGGGAGCGTTGTGCCTGGAGCTGCTCCCGGCAAGTACGGTGCCAAGCGGTAGTCGAAGCGCCCTGCATACACAAGAACCAAGCCTATCTGTGGCTGGATGACCTTGACCTGTATGCGGTGCTTGCCTTCGGCGCTGTCCCACCACTGTTCCGCATACGCGCGTGCGTCAAGTGCTGCGGGCAACGGTATGCGCAAGGGTCCAAGGAACAGCCGGCTGTCTCTGGAAACACCCCGAAGCCGGCCCTCCGGGGTAACACTGACATCCAGGTCCGTGACCATCCGGCGGTGCCGGCCCACGTGGTCCACCAAACGGGCATTCTGATCGTCCCGGCCAGGCAGGACGGCGCTCGTCGTATCGTGGAACAGCCGTGTTCCCGAGGGGAAATAGATTTCCCGGCGAGCTGTCAGGGCGGGGCGTCCGAAGGGATCAACATGGGCGTGGTTTTCGATCCGGAAGGGAATGCCCTCACCGTATTCAGGGAAGAAAGCCTCCTCGCTCCCTGTCAGTGCCAGCAATGGCCGCAACCATTTTTGGCGGCACCCCACAACGTCAAAGACCCCTTCACCGATTCCATACGAACCGGAGCCGGCCGCCAACGAAAAATACTCCTGGAGCTCCGGGGCCAGCTTGGTGAAGTCCTGACCGAGTGCAAGGTGGTAGATGGGGGTATTCATGGCGGTCCTTCCTTAGCTGAAACGAAAGTTGCACTAGACCTTGGAACTATAGCCTTCCGGCTGCTTTAAGCCGTATGTAGGCGTCAGCGAGCAAGGGAGGGACCTCATGGGGCTCGGCGTCCACCACTTCGGCGCCGAGTTGCCGGAGTTGCGCCGTCACCGCGGCGCGCTCCAACAGCGCACGTTCGGCGGCGGCTGCACGGAAAACCTGGCTGGCCGTGCTCCTTTCTTCTTTCATGGCAGAAAGCAGCGGATCCCGAACCGACGCCACCACCACAACGTGCTGGCGGGACAATTGGGCCACAGTGGGGAGGAGCCCCTCTTCGGGGGCGCCGCCGTCGAGCGCCGTCAAGAGCACCACCATCGAGCGGTGCGCCGAGACTGCCCGCACCTGTGCCGGAACCTGCTGCCAATCGAGTTCGATCAGTTCAGCTTCCAAAGGGGCCATGGCTTGGACGAGTTGACCCAGCAAATTGCCCTTCGATGCAGATTCAACCCGTGCGCGGAGCCTTCGGTCGTAGGCGAGGAAGTCCACGCGGTCGCCTCCGCGCTCGGCCAGCACGGCGAGCAACAACGCCGCCTCAATTCCGGTATCGAGCCGGGGTTCATCTTCGATTCTGGCGGCCGCTGTGCGTGACGTATCAAGCACGATGACCACACGCCGGTCCCGTTCCGGGCGCCATGTCCGGACCACCACGGACGTCCGCCGCGCGGTGGCGCGCCAGTCTATGGACCGGACATCGTCGCCGCGGACATAGTCGCGCAGGGAGTCGAATTCGGTGCCTGCACCACGAATCTGCACGGCGGCCCTGCCGTCCAGTTCCCTGAGCTTCCGGAGCTTGGACGGGAGATGACGCTTCGAATGGAACGGCGGGAGGACCCGCAGTTGCCCGGGCAGGACACGGGTGCGCTGCCGTGCGGCCACGCCCAAAGGCCCCAGCGATCTTATGGTCACGTGCGGGCTCTTGAGGTCGCCGCGACGACGAGGGACCAGAGTGACGGTCATATGGCGACGCTCGCCAGGCGGGACAACCAAGGACTGTGAAGTGTTGACGGCGCCAGCAGAAGGCTGCCACGTGTCCCGTACCTCGGCCCGCAGCTTGCGCCGCGTGGGGTTGGTCACGGTCACAACGGACTCCACGCTGCCCTCCAGCGTCACGTTTCCAGGCTGCTCGCGTTCCAAGGCAAGCTGCGCCGGTGATGCCGCCACCACAAGATCAAGAACCAGCAAAAGCAGTAGTCCTACGACCACGAACAGGACGGTGCTCCACGCCGGAAAAACCACCAAGGGCACCAAACCCAGAAAGGCCAGCAACACGAAACGACCCGTAATGGCCACTCAGGCCCCCTCGGCCAAGGCCGGACCGCAGATCACCGCGGCACCGGGACGGACGCCAGGATGCTGCCCAGGACGTCGTCCACCTGGATTCCGTCCATCTGGGCTTCCGGCCGCAGGCCCACCCTGTGCCGAAGGCACGGCAACGACAACGCCTTGACATCGTCAGGGGTCACGAACGACCTTCCAGACAACCATGCCCATGCTTTGGAAGTGTTGAGCAGCGCAGTGGCACCACGAGGCGAAACGCCGAGTTGGAAGGAAGGCGCAGACCTCGTGGCACGCACCACGTCAACGATGTACGCGAGGATCTCCGGGGCCACCGCCACTTGCGCTACAGCCTGCTGGGCGTTGGAAAGCTCGACGGCGCCAGCCACCGGCCGTACGCCGGCTGCGGACAGGTTTCGCGGATCAAAGCCGCTGGAGTGGCGGCGGATGACCTCGATTTCCTCGTCCCGACCGGGCAGCGGCATGGTCAGCTTGAGGAGGAACCGGTCCAGTTGTGCCTCCGGCAGGGGATAGGTTCCTTCATACTCCACGGGGTTCTGGGTTGCCGCCACAATGAACGGACTCGGCAGGGGCCGGGACACGCCGTCCACCGAAACCTGACGTTCTTCCATCGCTTCCAGGAGTGAGGCCTGAGTCTTCGGAGGAGTTCGGTTGATCTCATCGGCCAGCATGATGTTGGTGAACACAGGGCCCTCGCGGAACGTGAACTCCGAGGTATGCGAGTCATAGACCAACGATCCCGTGACGTCACCGGGCATGAGGTCCGGAGTGAACTGAACACGCTTGGTGTCCAAGCTCAGAGCGGTAGACAAAGCCCTGACCAGGAGGGTCTTGGCCACGCCGGGAACACCCTCCAGGAGAACATGCCCGCCGCAGAGCAGGGCAATCAGCATGCCCGTTACGGTGGGGTCCTGGCCCACTACGGCTTTGCCCACCTCGGTCCTGACATTCAGCAGCGACTGCCGTGCCGGGTCTTCCCCGGGATGACGCTGCCCATTTTCCGGATGCCCGACGGCCTGGGGTGCTCCTTGCTGCGGAGTTCCTTGCTGGGCCGCATCTCGCTGGGCCGCATCTTGCTGCAAGGCGTCGGGCGGGGGCGTCGTACCGCCCGCGTAATGGGCATTGCTGTTGGTGTAGCTGTTCGGCTGGCTGTTCATCGGGCGGTCGCTTCCTGTTCGAGTCGTTCGATTTGTTGTGCCCACTGCACCAGTTGTCCTTCGCTTTGCGGCCTGAAGTCGATCAGGACGGACCGCACTTCCGTGGCTGCCAGCGCCACATGGCGGGCTGTTGCGTCCAGTATTGCTTCGGTGGTGGCGTCGGCTCCGAGATTGAAGTGCCGGGCCAACCGTGACAGGGTGCCGGCCCTCAGGTTCTCGGCGGCCCGCCCCACGGCCCGTGAATCCTGGTAAAGGCGTGCCCGGCCTTCTGCTGTTTCGGCGGCTTTGACCACCACGGGCAGCGGCTCGAAAACCAGTGGGCCCATACGCCGGCCACGCCATGCGATGGCCAGCAGGGCTACCAAGCCCAGCCATGGCCCCGCGAATGCCAGCCAGCGCGGTGCGAGCTCGTTTAGCGTGGGGTTCGAATCGGTGGCGGAGATGTCTCCGAGGCCCGGGATGTACCACACGAGGTCCGCGCTGGTTCCCAACGTACGAAGGGCGAGGGCGGCATTCCCCTCTGTGGCGAGGTGTTGATTGTCCATCAGTTCCCTGCTGCCCAGGACGACTATCCGCCCATCGGCTGATGCTGCATACAACCCGGGCCCGTCCTCGCGGATGGCGTAGCAAACCACGCTCCCGGAAAAGACGGAGCCCTGTGCAGACACCCGGCCCGCTGCCTTGGCGTCTTCCTGGTCACAGCCGGGTTCCGTGACCTGTGTTCCTTCCGGAACTACCCCGCCAGGTCCGAACCCTCGATCCAGGCCGTTGAGGGTCCTGAGCCGTGGAGCAACCACCACAACACGATCTGCTGCTGCCGTGATCTCCCCCAGCTGTGAGTGGTCAAGGAAACCCTGTGCGTCATAAAGGAGGACTGTGGATTCTTCCTTGGCTGCCAACGCCTCCAAGGTGTCCTCGAATGTATCTGTCGGAGTGACGGATACGCCGTGGCGTCCCAGGATTTGGGCTACGGCCATGGCCCCGTCCGGTGCTGGGTTCCGCGCGGACAACCGACGGGAATCTGTTGCGCCGGAGACACTGTTGATGGCCAGGAAAGTCACTAAGCCGGCAAGCAGGGTGCCGAGGGCAATCCATACGAGGTGTTTCCGAAACCAGGTTGTGAAACCGCGTCCCGTGGAAAGTCCTTCGGAAGCAGAGTGGTCCGGGGTTTTCCGGTCTATCGTCGTTGTCATCGGGGTACCGCAAATCCGGCGTGGGCTTGTCCGGCGAAGTCGGGCTTTAACGCAAGAAGGTCGGCATCCAGCATGCGGACGGACTCGTAGTCTGCCCGCGTTGCGGCCTGTTCGCCGTACCGCACGGCGTCGAAAACACGGGCAGCGGTAAGCAGCCTGACTTGGGCTGTACCGAAAACACGCCCCAGTTGATCGGCGGCCTCGTCTGCGGTCCTGCCGGCCCGAGCGTCAATGATGTCCCGTTCTTCGGCCGATCGGACAAGAGCGCGAAACTGATCGACGACGGCGGCTGGCCAGTTGCCGCCGTCGGCTGCAGTTGCAGCCTTCCTCCTGTAGCCCTCGGCGTCGACAGCTTTGTCCTCGCCGTAAAGGTCCCCGGGCGCTTTTGCCCTCCGGGCGTTCAGTCTGGGCCGAACGATGACGATGGCCGCGACGATGAGCACCACGGCCAGGACCACCATCAACGGAACGGCGATGTTGGGCCCGCCTGCTCCATCACCTTCCAAAGATGCCAGCCAATCCAGGACATCACGCCACACCTGGTCCAACCAGCCGGGAGTCGCGTCGGGATATCGGGGGTTGGACAGTTCCTCAGCGGCCCATCGGCGCGCTTCGTCGCGGTCCGGTGTCACAGGCGGTTCCATCAAAGCCGGCGATGCGAAAACGTCGTTTGCGGCTACCTTCATGCCGGAGGATGCTGCCCGGGGGGAGCGGACGGAAACTGCCCGCCGTTCGGTGGCCAGGCTGCCTTTCCGGGCAAGGTGGACGGCCCGCCGGGTATTCCGTCCGGATCGGAACCTGTTTCCATCAGCCGCATCAATTCAACGTCCAGGCCGTCACGACGCATTCGAAGGTCCATGTAGATCAGGCTCGAAACGGACGCTTGAAACGCAAACGTCACGGACCCCACCAAGGCCCCGATCGCCGTCGAGATCACAGTGGTCAGAACCAACGTGGACATCATCGAGTCGGGATCAGGGTGGGGAGCTACTACCGAACCGATGGCCGCGGAGGCCAAGGACACAGGAATTTGGACAATCTGGGCGATGATTCCCACCATGATGGCAACCACCAGCGTGATGCCGAAGATGCGCCACCAATTGTTCTTGGTCAAACGCCAGGATCGGAGCAAACCATCGTAAACGCCGGTCTGCTCCACCACTATGGCGGCAGGGGCCAGCATCAACTTCAGGCCGATCCAAACAAAGACCACAACTGACCCCAGTCCCAGGGGCAGGACGAACAGCAGCGCGGCAGGGCCCATGGCAGTGAACAACAAGATCGCAATCCCGATCACCGCGGCAGCGGCCAGCAGGCCGCCCAGCGTCAGCAGCGCGGCAACGCCAAGGAGCGGAAGGATCCTGGGGCCCGCAAGCTTCCACATTTGTTTGAAGCCCGTCCGACGGTTGAGAACCGAACGGGAGACCGGCACAACCAGAACCCCCTGGAGAACTGATCCCAGGAAACCGACCAGCACGGAAACGCCCAGGGTGCCCGCCATGAAGGCGAAGAAGGGGCCCATCGCATCGGCGAACTCTGCCTCTGAACTGACGGATTCAAGAGACATGGACAACTGGAACATCCCCACCGTGACGATCCCGATGAAGAAGGCTCCGATGGCTTGCACTATCAGCGCAGAGCCAAACATGGAGGCGGCATTGCGGCGGATCGTCTGGAAGGAGCCGTCCAGAATCTCGCCGAACTGCAGCGGACGCAGGGGAATGACTCCAGGCTTTGGGGGAGCGACATAGAGGGGCTGTCCGTAAGGCGGCCCTGGCGGCCATCCCGGAGCACCTTGGCCCGGCCGGTTTTGCCCGCCATCCGGCGGGGCGGTCCATCCCGGGGGCCCACCCCACTGTGGTTGATTTCCCCACTGTGGTTGGTTGCCCCACTGTGGTTGGTTGCCCCACTGTGGTTGGTTGCCCCACTGTGGTTGGTTGCCCCACGCCGGCTGACCGCCCGGCGGCGGATTCTGGCCGTGCTCTGGTTGTGACACGTTTTCCTCCCCAAGAGATCCGGCCCGCCGACTCCCGACGTCCCCCACACGGACCTTCGCCACCAGCCTATAGTCCCGCCGTCGTCCCTCATAGCCTGCCGCCCGGGCTGCCCTCCCTGGGCGCGGTAACGGCAAGGTGCAGTACGGTGGAAGAGCCTTGGGACGCCATGCCGTGCGCCGCGTCCAACGGGACAAAGACTTGGTGATAAGGGAATATATAACTATGAAGGCACGCATTCTGGTAGTTGACGACGACGAAGCACTCGCAGAGATGATTGGCATCGTCCTGCGTAATGACGGCTTCGAGCCAGTGTTCTGCGCAGACGGCGGCCAAGCCTTGGAGGTCTTCCGCTCCTCGAAGCCGGACCTTGTGCTGCTGGACTTGATGCTGCCGGGATCGGACGGGATCGAGGTCTGCCGGCAGATCCGTGGCGAGTCGGACGTCCCTATCGTCATGCTCACTGCCAAGTCGGATACTTCGGATGTTGTTCGCGGCCTGGAATCCGGCGCCGACGATTATGTGCCCAAGCCCTTCAAACCCGCTGAACTTGTAGCGCGCGTGCGTGCGCGGTTGCGGCCGGGCGATCAGAAGGCCCCCGAAACCCTGCGCATCGCAGACGTGACCATCGACGTGGCAGGCCACCTGGTGACCCGGGGCGGCGAGCGCATCTCGCTGACGCCACTTGAGTTTGATCTCCTGGTTGCGCTGGCGCGCAAGCCTTGGCAAGTGTTCACACGCGAACTGCTCCTCGAGCAGGTGTGGGGATATCGCCACGCTGCGGACACGCGGCTGGTCAATGTCCATGTCCAGCGGTTGCGCTCCAAGATTGAACGCGATCCGGAAGCGCCCGAGGTCGTTTTGACGGTGCGTGGTGTCGGATATAAAGCAGGTTCCTGAGTCCCCGGTCGGCAAGACCGGCGCGACAGGCGGGGACCCTGGTCCCAAGACCCCCGATTCGGCCGGTGTCCACCACGTGACCCCGGCAGAGTCAAAGTCTCCTGAAGCGTCCCTTGAGTCATCCGAAACGTCCCCTGAGCAGACCGCCAAAGAGGTCAGAAACCTTTCGTGGCTCCTGTCGCGGCTGCGGATCTGGAGACGGCGCGGCCTGATTCTGGTTCTTCGTGTTTCGCGGCTCGTGGCCATTGGCGTGCGCCAGATCAGGCCGGGGCTGCGGTTCGTTTGGCGTTCGTTGTTGCGGCGCTGGCGCCGATCCCTGGAGTTCCGTACGGTCCTGACCACGTTGCTGCTCGCCGTGACTTCGTTCGCGATTGTGGGCGCATACTTGTCCAACCAAATCGCCAACAACCTCTTCCAGGAGCGGCTGACACAGGCGGAGTCCGAATCGCGCTTTAACGTCAAGCAGGTCCAGGACACGTTCGACGGCGCCCAGGTCACCGACCAGTCGAGCGTCATCACCCTTGTTTATGACACCTTGACCGCAGTGGAGGGCCGGGGGTCGGTCATCCAGCGCAGATATGTCTTCGAAGCCGCGCCGGAACAAACCAAACCACGTAACCGCTGGGTTGAGTCGCGTGCTTCGGACCAGCTGACGGTTCGCGTTATTCCCCCGGAGCTGCGTAAGGCCGTTCAAACCGGCGGCAAGCAGCAGTTCTGGGCCTCCACACAGTTCCCGGTGGGAAATGAGGACAGGCCCGGCATCGCGGTGGGAAATATGGTCACCTTCAACGGAACGGCCTACGAGCTTTACCTGATCTACGACCTCAACACTGCCCAGCAAACACTGGATGAGATCCAGAACGTCCTGTGGGCAGGCGGTGCTGCCCTCGTCCTCATGATCGGTGCCATTGCCTGGTACGTGACCCGTAACGTCGTCAGTCCCGTAAGCCACGCGGCCGTCGTGTCGGAAAAGCTCGCGGCCGGCCAACTGCAGGAACGCATGGTGGTCAAGGGAGAAGACGAAGTCGCAAGATTGGGCGCGTCCTTCAACCACATGGCCGCCAGCCTCCAGGAACAGATCACTCAGTTGGCCACGTTGTCGCAAATGCAACAACGCTTTGTCTCTGACGTGTCCCATGAACTGCGTACCCCGCTCACCACCGTACGCATGGCGGCCGAGGTCCTGTTCGATGCTCGGGAAGATTTTGATCCCATGAACAAGAGATCGGCGGAGCTGCTCTACCACCAGGTTGAGCGCTTTCAGTCGTTGCTCTCGGACCTGCTCGAGATTTCGCGGTTTGACGCCGGTGCAGCCGTCCTCGATGCAGAGCCACAAGACATCTTCCAGGTGATTTCTCACGTTATGGAAGGTGCGGCACCAGTGGCCGCGGAGTACGGTTCGGAAGTCCGGCTGAACGCCCGGCAGAAGAGCATCATCGTGGAGATGGACTCCCGCAGGATCGACCGCATCCTCCGCAATCTGCTGCTTAATGCGCTCGAACATGGTGAAGGCAAACCGATCCATATATCCGTTGCGGCCAACCACGATGCTGTGGCGGTGTCAGTAAGGGACCATGGCATCGGGATGACCCAGGCTGAGGCCGCCAGAGTCTTCGACCGCTTCTGGAGGGCAGATCCTGCAAGGGCCCGGACCACCGGAGGAAGCGGCTTGGGCCTTTCCATCGCAGCCGAGGACACCAAGCTTCACAACGGTTGGCTTCAGGCGTGGGGCCGAAAGGGGGCCGGGTCCAACTTCCGGTTGACGCTTCCGCTGCGGCAAGGAGACATCATTGCGAAGTCCCCGCTTCAACTGGAGCCTGCGGACATTGGATTCCCCGGGTCGGCAAGCGAACGGCAGATGCTGGTACTGGGCCCGGATTCCAGCGGGGCTCCCCAGCCGCCTCAAACCGTCGGCGGGAAGCCCGCGCCAGACGATGGAGTAGCAGGGGAGATGTCGTGAGAATGCTGCGTCCCGGCCGCGCGAGGGCAATCGTCGCGCTGTTGGTCATGCTGATGGTCATGCTGGCGTCCTGCGCGCAGATTCCCCGCTCCGGGCCCGTTGGCAAGAGCAAGGACGAAGGCGCCGGCAATCCCAACGCACCGGTCTTTTTTCCCGCTGCTCCGCGAGCCGGTTCCAGTCCGGAGACTGTGATCGAAGATTTCTACATGGCTGGCAGCGGCTACGAGGACGACTACCCCGTAGCACGTCAGTACCTGACACAAGCGCAATCAGTAACCTGGAAGCCTGACAAACGGGCCATCGTTTTCCGCGAGGCGCAAGTAGTCAAAGCAGCAGGGGAGAACGAATACCTCTACGAACTCGACCTCGCATATTCGGTGGATGCTGACGGCGTCGCAACCCAGTTCCCACCGGGGACCAAGGAAACCATTCCCGTGACGCTTGAGCAGGTCGAGGGAGAATGGCGAATCTCCAAGGTGCCTGATGGCACGGCCATTCCGGAGGAGACGTTCAAAGTCATCTACGGGGCAAATCCCATCTACTTCTATGACCCCACCTTCACCTATGCAGTGCCGGACTACCGTTGGTTCATCAAAAAGAACACGGTCAAATCCATGACCAGCGCCCTTCTTGCCGGCCCGGCACCTTATTTGCGGGGGGCTGTGGTGAGTGCATTCCCATCCGGGATGAAGCTCGCCAGGGAATCCGTTCCGGTGGTCTCCGGTGCGGCGCAGGTGGATCTCTCCGCCAAGGAACTGTTTGACGCCTCTGCGGAAGACCGCCAGAGGATGCAAAACCAGTTGGCGCTGACCTTCCGCAACCAGCCCGATGTCATCAACGTTCAACTTCGTGCGGACCAGGATCTGGTACGCGTGGAAGACAACGGCACAGTGTTGCCGCCTGTGCTGGACAAGTCGGTTCCTGCCCGCCAGATTGCAGTAAACAACGGAGACCTGGTGCGTTATGAGAACAACAGGGTCACCCCACTGCCGGACATTCAGTCGGTTGCCGGTCTCGGACCGCACTCGCCAGCAGAGTCGCCGGTGTCCCAGACGGCTGCCTTCCTTAACGGCGACAAGACCACTCTCTACTCCATTGAACCGGGGCAGCCGGCGCGACAACTCACCACCAGAACGACGCTTACCGGTCCTTCGTTCAGCCCCAACGACTGGGTGTGGACGGCGGGCCCTGGTGCCACCGGGGCCGCAGAGGTTGTGGCCTACAAGCCCACAGGCTCAGCCCCGGGTGCCGGGATTCCCAGCGTCACCATGACCCCGGCCTGGCTCACAGGACGAACAGTCAAGGACTTCAGGGTCTCCCGGGAGGGCACCCGAGCCCTGGTCATTTCCGAGGCGAACGGTAAGTCCGCCGTGCAGGTTACGGGCATAGTCCGGAACCCCGACGGAGTGCCTAAGGACCTCACCGTCCCCATCACCTTGCTCAGCAACAGCGCTGCTGATCAAGGCGCCTGGGTCAACGGCTCCACGGTGGCTGTGATGTCCGGTTCGGCCACGTCAACGGTGGTACCGGAGTTGCTGTCCTTGGAATCGGGTGAGCCGCAGCAATTGGCCCCGTGGGACGGGTTGACCAGCATTAGCGTCGGAAACGGAGCTGAGCAAATCTACGGACAGTCGGATGCCGGGATCTTCCAACGTGTCGGAAACGGCTGGGAGCTTCAGCTAAAAGGCCCAACAGAACCGGCTTTCCCGGGCTGACCTCTCCCGCAGCCGTTCTACCTACCAGTCCGTGCGCGTTGTTCGCAAGCGCGTTTATCCACATAGCGTGCAGCGTGCCTTTTGCCGGGATTGGCGCGCGGTCAAGCTGTGAGGGTGACTTTTTCCATACGTGGCACCTACTCTTCGCCAGGCCTATTTTCCTTACTGGGCTTATTTTGCTTGCCGGGCTCGTGGTTCCGTACATGGCAGGGTCGGCAATACTTCGACCCCGATCTACATCCCCCTGAACCTGTCGGGGCACGTCGTCGTGGACCGGATCAACACGTAACGGGCCGGGTCATCGTCGCATTGCAGGGCGCAGTAACTGACCTCCTGGGTGTGTTGGTTCCTGTCGACTGTGTCTGCTGTGAGAAGGAAGACGCGGTACTTTGCGGCAGTTGCGCAAAGAAGGTCCGTCAGTTGTGCAGGCAACCCTTTCGGGCCGAGCAGGAGTCGCGCGCGTTGGTGGATGTCGACGGAACGGCGAAGATCGGGGTGGTAGCAGCAGGGCCGTACAGGGATGAGTTGGCGCGGTGCCTGCTCTCCTTCAAGCACCATGGTCAATGGCGCCTTGCGGCTGTTCTGGCTTCCTGCCTTAGCAAGGCCGTGGAGACCGCCATAGGTGGCCGGTCAGGCTACTGCCTTGTCCCCGTTCCCACCAGCAGTAAGGCATACCGAAGGCGTGGATTCAGCCCGGTGCACCTTCTGCTCTTCTTCATGAGCGTTCGCCGGATGCTGCCCCATTGCCCAATCCTTGACGTGCTGGAGAAAACTGGCGAGTCACCGTGGTTTATGGCCAACCCGCGAGTTGTCCGAGAAGCGGGCGCCTGGCTCGTTGACGAGGTGCCGGGCCATGAGCCTGCTGAACACGGAGGCCAAAAGGGCCTTGGAAGAGGTGAACGCGCTCGTCGTGTGCGGGGATCCATGAGGGTAGTGCGACGACGGAGCGAAGAGCTGCGCGGCAAGAGGTGCATCCTCGTCGACGATGTCCTCACTACGGGGGCCACCCTGGCCGAGGCAGCACGGGCGGTCACTGCGGCCGGCGGTGTGGTCTCCGGAGCTGTTGTGCTCGCGGCCACGAGGCCACCAGCCTACGCTTACACTGCCGCCAAGGACGACCCCCATGCAGTCATTAAGACTCAATCAAAAAATAAGTGGCTAAAGGATGAATAACGGGTGGCGATGAACTAACGTCGGTTGTGGGTACCAAGAACAGATGTACCTGTCGATAGCGGCTCGGAAAGGGGCTCGACTGTCCGTCAGACAAGCCCCCAACAGCGCCGTTGTCGTGTCACCTGAGTTATTTGGAGGGCACCATGGAGTTCATGATCAGCGGACGAAATCTGACAGTTTCTGACCGCTTTCGCGAATATGCCGGCGAAAAAATCTCAAAGATTGAATCGCTGGGGGATAAGGTCCAGCGGGTTGACGCAAAGGTTTCCAAGGAAACCAATCCCAGGCAGACGCCTGGCGAACTCACCGTAGAAGTGACAGTCCTGGGCCGAGGCCCCGTTATCCGTGCCGAGGCCACAGCCGCTGACAAGTTTGCTGCCTTCGATCTCGCGTACAACAAGTTGCTTGAGAGGCTTCGTCGCGCGAAGGACCGCAAGAAGGTGCACCACGGCCGCCACACACCGAAGGCCGTGAGGGAAGCTACGGCAACACTTGAGCCAGCCAGTGCGAGTGAGCCGCTTTACGTAGAGGCAAGCAACCATCAGGAGTCCGCGCCGCCGGTAGACGAGCGGTCACCGTACGACATCGAGAACGACATTCCGGCAGGCGATTCACCCGTCCTGATCCGCCGGAAAGTTTTCCCGGCGGCATCGCTGACCCTCGATGACGCCGTGGACAACATGGAGCTCGTCGGACACAACTTCTACCTGTTCCTGGACAAGGAAACCAACGCGCCATCGGTTGTTTACAGGCGCAGTGGCTGGACTTATGGTGTGATCACCCTGGACTCCACGTGCGAGCCCGGCGAGGAAGCCGTGGAAGAAAAAATCCACGCCTACCGCTCTGATGATCAGGCCGCCACAGCCAAGTAAAGCCTCTCTATAAGCACGAAGGGACTTCAATGACCGCTTCGCTGAGCCTGTCACAGGCGCGGCGGATCGCATTGGCAGCTCAAGGTCTGGCAAAGGTCCGGCCCACCGGCCCCGTGACGTCACGGACGGTGGGCCGGACCTTTGCCCGGCTCCAGCTTGTCCAGATCGATTCGGTGAACGTGGTGGCACGAAGCCATTACCTTCCGTTCTTTTCCCGGCTGGGAGATTACGATCCCCTCATCCTTCAATCGATGGCTGGCCGGAAACCACGCAAAATGATGGAGTACTGGGCACACGAGGCGAGCTTTATCCGCCCGGAGCACTTCCAGGACCTGCGCGTATGGCAGAAGCGGTCGTGGGTGGGAGCCCACGGCCTGGATCCGACCGTACGTCAGGACATGGAGGACCGTATCCTGATGGCTCTCACCACAGGACGCCCGATGACTGCATCCGAACTGACGGCAAGGCTCGGACACGACGAAGACTCCGAACGGGACAACTGGGGCTGGAACTGGAACATCGTTAAGCGCGTGTTGGAGCACCTCTTTGAAGAAGGTCGGATATCCGCTGCCTCGCGGACGTCGCAATTCGAACGAAAGTACACCCTCACCTCGCGGGTTATTGCAGACACCAATCCGACCGAAGTCGACGCTGAAGCGTCCCTTGACCGCCTGATGGACGCAGCCGCCCAAGCCCACGGCATTGGCACGGTAAGGTGCTTCTCCGACTACTTTCGAACACCGCTTAAAGCAGGTGCGGATTCGGTACAACGTTTGGTCCGTGCAGGCCGCCTTGAACCCGTTGTGGTTCGCGGCTGGGACAGGGATATCTATAAACATGTTGACGCCGAACTGCCACGAAAGGCAGCTGGCCGGGCGCTGCTGAGTCCCTTCGATTCGCTGGTTTTCGAAAGGCGGCGGCTTGAGGAGCTGTTCGGATTCCACTACCGGATTGAGATCTACACCCCCGCCGCCAAGCGACGTTTCGGCTACTATGTTCTGCCGTTCCTGCTGAGAGAGGCCATTGTTGCCAGAGTGGACTTGAAAGCCGACCGGGCCACCGGTCAGCTCTTGGTGCGCGCCGCTTTTGCTGAGATGACTGCACCCGCGGATACCGCCGTCGAACTTGCCGCGGAACTGAGACTCATGGCTACGTGGCTCGGCCTCCAGGAAGTGGTGGTGTGGCCGGTAGGGGATCTTGCCGAAGCGCTTTCCGAGGCCGTGGCAAGGGGTGGCAGTGCCCCGGCACAACACCCCCATCCGGGCAGTCCGCTCAGAGTGGAACCCGGCAACGTGGCGCTGGTCTCTCCCGTAGACTGAAACAGCCAGAATTCGGCAGCATGAGACTGGGAGCAATTTCACGTGGCATCACTAATCGAAAAACTTCTCCGCACGGGTGACAAAAAGACACTCAAGACACTGCGGAACTATGCCGATTCCATCAATGCCCTGGAAGACACTTTCAAGTCCTTCACGGACGCTGAAATCCGCGAGGAAACGGACCGGCTAAGGTCCCGCCACCAAGACGGTGAAACCCTGGAAGCTCTCCTCCCGGAAGCGTTCGCCGCCGTGCGTGAAGCCTCGTCGAGGACCTTGGGTATGCGGCACTTCGACGTGCAGCTCATGGGTGGCGCCGCGCTCCATTTGGGCAACATCGCGGAAATGAAAACTGGTGAAGGCAAAACCCTCGTTGCCACAGCGCCTGCCTACCTGAACGCGCTCTCGGGTAAGGGTGTCCACGTTGTCACCGTTAACGACTACCTTGCCGAGTACCAGTCCGAACTTATGGGCCGTGTCTACCGGTTCCTCGGTCTCACCAGCGGCTGCATCCTGTCCAACCAGGATCCCACCGTACGCCGGGAGCAGTACGCCGCTGACATCACGTACGGAACCAACAACGAATTCGGCTTCGACTACCTGCGCGACAACATGGCCTGGGACGCCGGTGAACTGGTGCAGCGCGGCCATAACTTCGCGATCGTGGATGAGGTTGACTCCATCCTGATCGACGAAGCACGTACTCCGCTGATCATTTCCGGTCCCGCGCAAGGCGACACTAACCGGTGGTACAGCGAATTTTCCAAAGTGGTCCTCCGGTTGCAGCCAGACGTTGACTACGAGGTCGACGAGAAGAAGCGAACCGTAGGCGTACTGGAAGCCGGCATTGAAAAGGTGGAGGACTACCTTGGAATACAGAACCTCTACGAATCCGCCAACACACCGCTGATTGGCTTCCTCAACAATGCCATCAAGGCCAAAGAACTGTTCAAGCGGGACAAGGACTACGTCATTCTCGACGGCGAGGTTCTGATTGTTGACGAGCACACCGGCCGTATCCTTGCCGGGCGCCGTTACAACGAAGGCATGCACCAGGCCATTGAGGCCAAGGAAAATGTCGAAATCAAGGCAGAGAATCAGACTCTCGCCACCGTGACGCTGCAGAACTACTTCCGCATGTACTCGAAGCTCGCCGGCATGACGGGTACGGCCGAGACTGAAGCGGCGGAGTTCATGAGCACTTACAAGCTCGGCGTCGTTCCCATCCCCACTAACCGCGACATGCAGCGGATCGACCAGTCGGACCTCGTCTACAAGAACGAGGTAGTGAAGTTCGATGCTGTCGTTCAGGACATCGCCGAACGACACAAGAATGGCCAGCCGGTGCTGGTGGGCACCACCAGCGTTGAAAAGAGTGAGTACCTCTCTAAACTCTTGGCCAAAGAAGGCATCCGTCACGAAGTCCTTAACGCCAAGAACCACGCCAGGGAGGCGTCCATCGTGGCGCAGGCCGGACGTAAGGGCGCGGTTACCGTAGCAACCAACATGGCGGGCCGCGGTACTGACATCATGCTCGGCGGCAACGCCGAATTCACGGCTATCGCCGAACTCTCCAAGCGGGGGCTGGATCCTGAGGAAAACTCTGACGAGTACGAGGCCGCATGGCCGGCGGCGCTGGCAGCAGCCAAACAGGCGGTCAAGGACGAGCATGAAGAAGTTCTGGACCTTGGCGGACTTTACGTGCTCGGGACCGAACGCCACGAATCCCGCCGGATCGACAATCAGCTACGCGGACGTTCCGGACGTCAGGGCGACCCCGGCGAGTCCCGGTTCTACCTCTCCCTTACAGATGACCTGATGAGGTTGTTCAACTCAGGTGCGGCCGAGCGGCTAATGAACAGCTCCGTGCCCGACGATGTTGCCCTGGAGTCGAAGCTCGTATCCCGTGCCATTGCCTCGGCGCAAGGCCAAGTAGAGGGCCGCAACGCGGAGCAGCGCAAGAACGTCCTCAAGTACGATGACGTTCTCAACCGTCAGCGTGAAGCCATTTACGGCGACCGTCGTCGGATCCTTGAGGGCGATGACCTGCACGAAAAGGTCCAGTACTTCCTGGAAGACACCATCAACTCACTGATTGATGCGGCTACTGCCGAGGGATCAGGCGACGACTGGGACTACAACCAGCTGTGGGCAAACCTGAAGACGTTGTACCCGGCAACCGTGACTGCCCAGGAGATCATTGACGAAGCGGGCGGCAAGTCCAGAGTCACTGCCGAATTCCTGAGGGAGGAAATCCTCTCCGACGCACGGCTTGTTTATCAGGCGCGGGAAGAGGCCATCGGTTCGGAGAGCATGCGTGAGCTTGAGCGTCGGGTGGTTCTTTCGGTCATTGGACGCAAGTGGCAGGAACACCTCTACGAGATGGACTACCTCAAGGAAGGAATTGGCCTCCGTGCCATGGCCCAACGCGATCCGCTGGTGGAATACCAGCGCGAGGGGTTTGTGATGTTCCAGAGCATGATGGAAGCCATTCGTGAGGAAAGCATTGGTTTCCTCTACAACCTCGAAGTTGAAGTAACTCCCGCCGAAGATGTGGTGGTGGCGGACGGTTCTGCGGCTGGCGCGCACACCGAGCATCACGATCCGCAAATCCGTGCGGCGGGCCTCGAAGCACCTGAAAAGCCTGCGCAGCTGCAGTACACGGCGCCCGGCGAAGACGGAGGGACGCAGACACGGATTGAGGGCCGGGCGTCAGGCCGTTCCGGCAACCCTGCTAAGGCAGCAAGCCAGGAACCGCGGAAACAGGCTAAGAAGAAGCGTCGCTGAATAGATTCCATATCGCGGCAATGAAAGGGTGGATCCGGGACTGATTGTCCGGGATCCACCCTTTTCGCATGCCTTCGAAGCAGTTTGTGCCCTTGGAATTATCCAATTTCCAGGGCGGTAACCTGCCAAACTCCATCCAACTGCTCCAGCCTCATGGCTACGGCACGGCATCGCTGCTCTTCGGCCACTACGATGCTTGCCTCGCAGATTGATTCGGATATGGAACAGACTCGAACAGAGCGGACCATGGGACTAAGGTGAGGTTGTGAATTACCCCGGGTCCGGACTGCGTGCTTTCGCGTGAGGGCTGCCCGATGCTGGAGGGACAGGTAGCACTCCTCATTCAGTGAGCGGGAGAGCTGAAGCACTGGACGGGTGCCGGCCAGAACCTCCAGTGCTGCCTGCGCGATGCTCCGGGCAACAAGTCGGACGTCGATGTCCGAACCGCCCGGGCCGCGCGTGGCGGTTGTGCGTTTAGTGCTCCGACGACTTGCTGGTCGGCTCGTTGTTGCAAGGGTCATGGTCATACCTCTGGCGTTCACTACATGAGCTGCAGCGGGGGGACGCTTTGCTCGGTGGCTTCTGCTGGGATGACACTAGGAATCGGTTGTGAGATATGGACTCTGCCCCTGAGCGGGCTGTCCTGTACGAAGGGCTGGTCCGACAGCCCCTCACTGCTAGCCCGGCGAAGGCGGTTGCAAGACCTGACCCGGACGCAGCACGGCCGGGTCACTTCCGATGATTGCGCGATTGGCGGCGTACCACTTGGGCCAGATCAACGCGACGTCCACATCGGTTGCGAAGGGTCCCAGCCTGGACGCCGCGATTGACCACAAGGAGTCACCGTCCTTGACCACGACGCCGGCCTCGCCCTGTGGCGTCGTTGATCGTGAGGACTGGCGGCTCAGAAGCCCAGGATCAATCACGGGGTGTTGAGGTTGCCAGCGCGGATCATTCAGCCGGGTGCCGGATGTATCGGCGTCGTCGACAGATTGCGAGAGGGAGTCGGCACGATGTGAGGGAGCGGGCGTCCACGCTGCCTGCGCGGGTGCCCCGTTGCCGGCGAACGTACGATGCCAACCTGGCTCCGGTGGGGTAGCAGCCGCTTGAGCTATCCCCGTGCCCAGCAGATTTAGGCTGACGATGGCCATCGCGAGACGCAACATAAAGGCAGGGCTGAATTTTGCGAGGGAGTCGGCATGCTTTCTGTGCCCGGCCCGCTGCAAAAATGACGCCAGGAAGGCGACTAACAAGGAGAGGGCCCACCAAGACACGATCGCAATCCCCGCGGCGCTGGCAAGGAATCCGAGAAGATGTTCCAACGTAAAGCTTTGATGGTGTCGCTCAGCAGCCTGCCACTGGGCCAGAAGCAGTTCCCCCACAAGACCCAGGGAGAGTCCCAGACCAAGAACAAATGCCGCGAGGGCGGAGTCACTACGCAATATTCGAGCCATTCAAAGTCCCCGAGCTTCATTTGATGCAGTTTGATGCAACTTGACCTATTTTTTCCATTTTGTGCACAGTAGCCGTGATTTGTCCAATCCCGCTTTCCGGATTGGCCATGACTCCTCCCTGCAGCCTAGTCTGACCACATGAGATGGGACTCTCTTTTCAGCGATTTGGAAGCGCAATTCTCGGCCGAGCGAGCCTTGGAGAAGGAATCTGAGATAGCGGATCGAGCCAGGATCGAGCTCGCGGGCATCGAACTGGCCGATCGCCTTCGGGGCTCCGCTGGCACCGAAATCAAAATCGTCATGGTCGACGGCGATGTTATTCGAGGGGAGCTAGGCCATGTGGGGAGCGAGTGGCTGGTCCTGACGGAGGGTGCTCGGCAGTGGCTCGTGCCCTACACGTCTGTCCTTTCCTATCAAGGACTCGGAAGGGTGTCGCTGAGGCCCTCATCGCGGATCCAGCATACGCTGGGGATCGCCTCCGCACTGAGGGCGCTGTCCAGGGACCGCTCTGAACTGGTTGTTCATCTGAAGGTGCGGACAGGTGATGGATACAAGCTGCATGGAGTCATAGACAGGGTGGGGCGCGACCACTTTGACCTCGCAGTGGTCCCGCACGGTGAGGCGCGCCGGGCAGGCAACGTGGCCGCGGTCATGACCGTCCCTTTCGGTTCATTTGCAGCGCTTTGCTCGGCGGGGAGTCAGGACTTCCGGGGCGGCGGCAACTAAGGCTGGTTGGTTTTGGATTTGGCCTCTTGAATCATGCGGCTGGCCTCTGCGTAACGGTCCTCGATGTACTGCTCGAGCATTTTTTCCTCGATGCGCCATTGTCCCCGCCCTCCCACCTGGATGGCTTTCAGCTCGCCGCTTCGAACCAAGGCGTAGGCCTGCGGTGAATTGATTTGTAGTTGTTCTGCGACGTCCGCAAGAGTCAGGAATCGGGGCATGGCTTCATTTTGCCACCGTTGCTGCGGTTTGGTGTAGTTATCCACAGTTTCGGCCTCTTTGGGGTCGATGGCTTTGGACCCGTCCAAGGTGCCCGGTAAGAATGAGGAGGCAGGTGCCGTTCACCATGCAGTAACTCACAGCGGGGAGCAGGAAAATGGGTCAAAGTGCGGGCATCGCAGCCCCCAGGCTAAAGAAGCCTTCGTGGAAAGATCCCCGGCTTCTTATCGGCGTTTTGCTGGTTCTGGCGTCTATCTCGGGCGTGATTGCACTGGTAGGCACAGCCGACAGGACAACTCAGGTCTACACGGCCCGCGAAGACATTGCAGTAGGTCAGGTGGTCACCGAGGCGGACCTATCCATCGTCAAAGTCCGTCTGGATGACGTCGAATCCAGTTACGTCACAGTCGAGAACGGAGTCGCTGAGGGAAAGGTTGCCCTGCAGCGGGTGGCCAAGAACCAGCTTGTCCCACAGGAAAGCCTGGGGGCGCCCGATGCTTTGAACCGTAAGCCGGTGGCCATTGCAACGGAAGAAGAACTACCCGTGCAGGCCGTTCCCGGCGCAAGGGTTGACGTCTGGATTGCAATGCCGGGCTCCAATAGTGCGTTCGATGAACCGCAGTTACTTTTGCCCAGCGCGGAAATCGCCCTGATGACTCCGGGGTCTACAGCCTTTGGTTCAGCGAAAACGACCGTGGTGATGGTGCTGGTGACGGACGAACAAATGCCAAAACTGCTCTGGGCGCAAGCGAACAAGGCGAAGGTTTCAGTTGTTTGGAACCCTGCGGGCGTAGTCCGATGAGCATTCCTGTCGTTACCGTCGGCTCGGCGCAGGATGTCATAGTCGGCGGGTTGGAGCGACTGCATGGCCCGGTAACCGTGGTTCGCCGTTGTTCAGAGCTCGCTGAACTCATAGCCGCTTGCCAAAGCGGTCTCGCGGTGGCGGCTGTCGTAGCGGAAGGCTGCGAGGAGCTCACCACCACGCTGGTTGATCGTCTCAGGGCGGTCGGTGTCTCCATTGTTGCCCTAAGTGATGATCCAGCCGAGGTCGAACGCCTGCACTCCATAGGCGCAGTGCCTGCTGGCGCGGGAATCGAGGCTGCAGACCTCGCGGCCAAAATATCGGAGGCTGTTGGGCGCGACAGTCCTCGAAGTCAGCTGAGGTCCACTCGGGACACGGGATTTGCAGATCCAGGGGCAGACTTGCTTGTGATGCCTGTGGCGACCCGTGTCGATGAATCGGTTGAGGGGGCCGGCCAGGTAATTTCCGTGTGGGGACCGATCGGCGCCCCCGGCAGGACACTCCTTGCGGTCAACATCGCCGCGGAGTTGGCCGCCGTCGGCAAATCGGTCATCCTCGTGGATGCAGACAGTTATGGAGCCAGTGTGTCGGCGGTGCTGGGACTCCTGGACGAGTCGGCGGGTTTGGCCCAGGCCTGTAGGTTGGCGGACCAAGGACTGCTTGATATTGAAGCCCTCAAAGCGGCGGCTATTCCAGTCTTCATTAAAGGCGGAACTTTTAGAGTACTCACGGGCACCACCAGGGCGGATCGGTGGACTGAACTTAGGGCGGGGGCCTACTCGACGGTTCTCGAGATGGCCAAGCAACTGGCGGATCATGTTGTGGTGGACGCAGGTTTCTGCCTCGAGTCGGATGAAGAGCTCAGCTTTGACACCCTGGCCCCGCGACGGAACGCCGCCACGCTTCGCAGCTTGGAAATGGCTGACGTGGTGTTCGCTGTCGGGTCCGCGGATGCCATTGGAGTGCCGCGTTTGGTGCGCGGGCTGGCGGACCTCGAGTCAGCGGTTCCGAATGTGTCTCTTCGGGTTGTGCTGAACAAGGTGAAGCGCTCCACTGTGGGCCATTCTCCCCGGGAGCAACTGGAGGATGCGTGGGTCCGCTATGGCCCTGGAACGGGTGTAGATGCGTTCCTGCCGGCTGATGCTGAGGCCTGTGATGCCGCCCTACTATCAGGTTCGGTTTTGCTGGAAGTGGCACCAGAGTCGGCCCTGCGGAAGACGATAGCAGCGCTCGTATGTGCACCTGTCCAGCAAAATCATAATTCCTTTGGTCGAACTATCAGAGCCTTGCGGCACCTAAAGCGCTAGGCTCGCCATGTGGGCTGCAGAGTCGCAGCAATCAACATGTGATGGAGGCGTTTGTCGATGTCGTCAGGATCCAGCGTGGAGGATCGGTCCGATGCAGCAGTTATCCGTGAAGGGTTCTTCGGTGACTACCATGAGCACCTCGCAGAGGAGGATTCACGCGCGTATTCGCCGGAACTTCTGATTTCGCGGGCGAGGAAGCACCGGATTGCGGCCCAATCCCGCAGGCCCGGTAACGCGGTCGTTGAAATCGCTGCCGAACCTGAGCGAAACGTTGTTTATATCGTCACGGACGATATGCCATTCCTCGTGGATTCTGTTAATGCGGAACTGGTTCGCCAGAACTGCGCAATCCGTTTGGTGATGCACCCGTTGTTTGTGGTCACCCGTGACCGGCTTTCCGGCGAGCTGAGCAGTATCTCGAGGGTACCGTCAAACGTTGGCCTTTCCAGTGGCGACACCGCCGCACTCCCCAGCGTGGCCCATCTCTTGGGCGATGGCGATAACGCATCGCACATGGAGTCATGGATCGCGGTTGAAATTGACCGGATAGGTGATGATGCGCGGGAGGAACTGATTGCAGGGCTGCAACGCATCCTTGGTGACGTCCGGGCCGCGGTCGAGGACTGGCCCAAGATGCGGAGTAAAGCTCTTGAGCTGGCCGAAGCATTGGGTGGCATTACGCATCCTGAGCAAGTCGCCGAACTCAGGCAAGCACAAGACCTTCTGCGTTGGCTGGACAACGGAAACTTCACTTTCCTGGGGTACCGCGAATACGACCTCGTAGATGAGAATGGCGAGGATGTTCTTCAGCTCCGTGAGGACAGTGGCCTTGGCTTGCTGCGCGCGGGCGACACCACGCGTCAGGTCCAGCACCTCACGGACGCAGGCCGAAAGCGCGCAAGGGAGAAGCGTGCCTTGGTGATTACCAAGGCAAACTCGCGCTCCACCGTGCACCGGCCCGCATACCTCGATTACATCGGAGTCAAGAGCTTCGATGCCTTGGGCAACGTCAACGGTGAACGCCGCTTCATAGGTCTGTTTGCCACCAGTGCGTACACCGGATCCGTACGCAGCATCCCGATCGTCCGGGACAAGGTGGACGCTGTCTTGCGGAACGCCGGCTTCCCCGTCGACTCCCACTCGGGCAAAGACCTTCTGGGCATCCTTGAAACGTATCCCCGCGACGAACTGTTCCAGATAGAAATACCGGATCTCGCCGCCACGGCCACCGGGATCCAGCGACTCCAGGAACGGCGCCGGACCAAGCTGTTCCTGCGCCCGGACATCTACGGACGGTTCATGTCCGCGGTGGTCTACCTGCCTCGGGACCGGTACACCACCAGTGTCCGACTCCGGATCGAGCAGGAACTCCGCGAAACATTCCACGCCGAAAGCATCGACTACGAGGCCCGAATCACCGAATCCGCGCTGGCTCGTGTGTTCTTCAGGATCAGGTTGCCCCGAACAGCCGAGCTGGCGGAAGTTGACGTAAAAGAGCTGGAACAACGGCTGATGCGTGCGTCCCGGTCATGGAGCGAGGGCATTACAGAGGTTCTCCGCGAGCACCGGAGTGCCGCTGACGCTGATGTTCTATCTGCGCTGTGGGCGGAGGCATTCCCGGCGGGATACCGCGTTGACTATGAGGTGGAAGACGCTCTTGAGGACATTGAGCGCTTCGAGAAATATGGCGCAGAGGCAGAACGGGCAGGACGGGTCACCAAGCAAGTCAGGCCCGGTGTCCACGTATATCTTCCCGAAGGTGCCGGCGAGGCTTTGGAAGAGGATGCCCGCGTCAAGCTCTATCTGATGGAGCCCAAGAGCCTCAGCCAAATCCTGCCCTACTTCCACAACCTCGGTCTGGAGGTATTGGATGAGCGTCCTTTTGAGATCGAAACCTCAGATCATCGTGACTTCTTCCTCTACGACCTCGGACTCAAGTACCCCGCGGGAGTCGATCCCCTGGCTACAGGAGAGCTGCTGGGCGACTCCTTCAGCGCCGCCATCACGGGTGCTGTTGAATCGGATAACTTTGACCGACTGGTGCTCCGTGAAGGAATTCATTGGCGTCAAGTGGTGGTTCTCCGGGCCTATGCCAAATACATGCGGCAAATGGGAAACACCAACTCCTTCGGATTCATCGCTGATACCCTCCTGGGCAACCCGGATGTTGCACGTGGGCTTAACGAGCTCTTCTCTGCGCGCTTCGATCCCACTGTTGCGGAAGAACAGCGGCCTGAACGCCAAGCCGCTGCGCGGGCAGCCCTAGCTGAGTCAATAGAGCAGGTGGCCACGTTGGATGCGGATCGCGTCCTGCGCACCTTCGTGAATCTTATTGAGTCGACTCTGCGGACCAACTACTACCAGAACAAGGAATACCTCAGCTTCAAGCTGGACCCCACGTCGATTGACGGGCTGCCTTTCCCACGTCCGATGTTCGAGATCTGGGTCTACTCACCGAGGGTGGAGGGCGTGCACCTCCGTTTCGGGAAGGTGGCCCGAGGTGGCCTCCGTTGGTCGGACCGCAGGGAGGATTTCCGCACCGAGATCCTGGGCCTGGTGAAGGCACAGACGGTCAAGAATGCTGTCATTGTTCCTACGGGAGCCAAGGGAGGATTCTTTGCGAAGAAACTGCCCAACCCCGCAGTGGACCGGGCGGCCTGGATGGCCGAAGGAATCGAAAGCTACAAGACCTTCATCCGGGGTCTGTTGGATATTACCGACAACCTCGTGACGTCGGCGGACGGCGAAAGGCTTGTACCGCCGTCGGACGTTGTTCGGCACGACGGTGACGACTCCTACTTGGTAGTGGCAGCAGACAAGGGCACCGCCACGTTCTCCGACACCGCCAACGGGCTGGCGGCCGAATACGGTTTCTGGCTCGGTGACGCGTTTGCCTCGGGTGGCTCAGTCGGTTATGACCACAAGGCGATGGGCATCACGGCGCGTGGAGCATGGGAATCAGTCAAGAGGCACTTCAGTGAGCTCGACCTGGACACCCAGACCGAGGAATTCACGGTGGTTGGTGTGGGCGACATGTCCGGGGACGTGTTCGGCAATGGGATGTTGCTTTCCCGCCATATCCGGCTCCTAGCCGCATTTGACCACCGCCACATCTTCCTGGATCCCTCACCCGAAGCTGCTGCATCGTTTGCCGAGCGGCAAAGGCTGTTCGAATTGCCCCGGTCTTCCTGGGACGACTACGACCGGACTCTCATCAGCGAAGGCGGCGGCGTTTATTCACGCCAGGCCAAGACCATCCCGGTCTCGGACCAGGTACGCAAGGCCTTGGGCCTGCCGGACGGAACGACGCAGCTCAGCCCCCCGGAACTTCTTCGTGCAATCTTGCTGGCGCCGGCCGATCTCCTCTACAACGGCGGTATCGGAACCTACGTCAAGGCCAGTACGGAAACCCATGCTGCTGTCGGTGACAAAGCCAACGACGCTATCCGCGTGGACGGTCGGGATCTGCGGGTCAAAGTTGTGGGCGAAGGCGGAAACCTGGGACTGACCCAACGGGGTCGCATCGAAGCCGCTTTGCAAGGCGTCATCCTGAATACAGATGCAATCGATAACTCCGCTGGCGTGGACTGCTCCGACCATGAGGTCAACATCAAGATCTTCGTTGACCGGATGGTGGCGGCCGGCAAGCTCGATTCCGCCGAAAGAGCCAGCTTCCTGGCCGACATGACCGATGAGGTGGGACGGCTCGTCCTCCAGGACAACATCGACCAGAACATCCTGCTCCTCAACGATCGGACCCGGGTAGCGGACTGGAGCCCAAGTTACGAGCGCCTCATGGACTGGCTGGAGAAGTCTGCCGACCTCAAGCGCGATCTTGAGGCACTCCCCACCACAGAAACGCTCCGGTCAAGGTTGGAGCAGGGACAAGGACTCACGTCTCCCGAGCTGGCGGTCTTGGCCGCATACGCAAAGATCGAGCTCGCAGCAGCGTTGCGGGACAGCAACCTCGCCGACGATCCCTGGTTTGCCGGCACAATCCGTGAATACTTCCCGAAGCAGTTGCGGGAGAAATTCGATGCCGAATTGGACACCCACCCGCTGCGGCGCGAGATTATCGCCACTGTAGTCGCCAACGACATCATTAACCTGGGCGGCATCACCTTCGCCTTCCGGGCCATTGAAGAAACCTCGGCCAATGAGGTGGCTGTTGCCAAGGCCTTCGTGGCGCTGCGTGAAATCTACGACCTCGACCCCATGGTTGCCGAACTGAATGCTCTTCCGGCGTCCTTCCCCACCGAGCATTGGAGTGAAGTCCATCTGGACATCCGCCGGTTGCTCGACCGGGCTGTGCGTTGGGTATTGGGGCAGGGGATGGGTTCTCAGCCTATTTCGGACGTCGTGGAGTCCTTCAAGCCCATGTTGTCTCCGCTGAGGGCCAGGCTTCTTGACTACCTCCGTGGTGAGGACAAGGTCCGCATCTCCGGATGGTTGGATAAAGCCCGTGGCTGGGAACTGCCGGATCATCTTGCACACAGGTGGGCTGAGCTGTTCGAGAGCTACGCACTCCTGGACATTGCGCGGATTGCCCAAACCGGAAACGAGGGCGTCGAGGACGTGGCGCACGTCTACTACACGGTGTTCAACCGCTTCCATGTGGATTCTCTGCTGGAACGAATCAGCTCTTTGCCTCGTGATGACCGTTGGCAGGCTTTGGCACGTGCAGCTCTCCGTGATGACTTGTACTCGACGGTGGCGGATATGACGACGTCGGTCCTCGAATCGACAGAGTCCGGCGGTGCGGCGGAAGATCGGCTCAAGGCCTGGGAAGGGCAGAATGCCGAACAACTGGGACGCGCCAAGACCATGTTTGATGAGGTCAACGCGCTCGAAGCCGACGACATGGCTTCACTGTCGGTAGCATTAAGGCTCTTGAGGTCAATCGTTCGACGCTAGGGTCAGTCCCGGCGTCGCAAATGGAGGTGCAGTGGCAATCTTTACAGACCCCATCAGGGAACACGCTGATTTCGGGCCTGGAGATGCCGAATGGCTGCACCTCCTCGTCGGTGACTGGCAAATGGTCGCTGACTTGGCATTCGCGGACCTCGCTTTGTGGTTCCCGCATCCGGAGTTCGGCTACATTGCCCTCGCCCACGTCCGTCCGTCGACATCACATACGGTGTTCCACGCGGACTTCGTGGGAGAGGGCATCCGCTCGGATCTTCGCCCCCTTGTGGACAAAGCTTGGAACAGCCGATCGATAGAGCGCTCCAGTGAAACAAGCTGGAGCAGCGAGATGGCACTCCGGGTTGAGGCTGTTCCTATGGTGCGCAACGGCAGAACACTTGCGGTTGTGACGTCCCATATGGACCTGTCCAGTTCCCGCATGCCGTCCAGGCTGGAACTCACGTATCGCCAGTGTGCCTATGATCTCTTGCGGATGGGAACGTTGGGCCTATGGCCCGACTTTGCCTCTCCAACGGGCTCGCGTCGAGGAGCGCCGCGAGTCGGCGACGGCCTCATCAGGCTCGACGCCGAGGGCATAGTGCAGTATGCGAGCCCCAATGGCGTGTCAGCGTTCCGTCGGCTCGGCGAAGTCGAATCTCTGGAGGGGCGGTCGCTGGCTGAGGTGACTGCCGGGCTTCTGAAGGACCGGCGAATGGTGGACGAGACATTGCCCCTGGTTGTGACCGGGCGGATGCCCTGGCGCAGCGAGATCGAGTCAAGGGGTGTCAGTCTTTCCCTTCGGGCCATTCCTTTGCGCGACGAACAGCACCGTTTCGGAGCCCTTGTCCTTTGCCGCGATGTCTCAGAATTACGGCGCAGGGAAATGGAGCTTGTTACCAAGGACGCCACCATTCGGGAAATCCATCACAGGGTCAAGAACAATCTTCAGACTGTGGCAGCTCTACTCCGGATGCAATCACGGCGAATGGTCAGTGACGAAGCAAAACAGGGGCTGGAACAAGCCATGCGGCGCGTGGCCACGATCGCACTCGTCCATGAGACCCTCTCCCAAGGGTTGACGCAGAGTGTCGACTTTGACGAACTGATCGGGCGCCAATTCAGGCTGTCAGCCGAAGTGGCTTCACCGTCCCAGCAGGTGCGAACGGAACGTTCAGGCCTGTTCGGCGAATTGCCCAGTGATTTTGCCACACCACTGGCTTTGGTCATCAACGAGCTGGTCACCAACGCCGTCGAGCATGGACTGGAGGGGCGCACAGGAACCGTCTGGTTGCTGGCGGACCGGGCAGATGGCGACGGCAACGACGAATTTTTGACCGTGACCATAGCCGACGACGGCGTCGGCCTTCCGGATGGCCAGTACACCGAGGGATTGGGCCTGCAGATTGTCCGTACACTCGTGACCAGCGAGCTCGGTGGATCCATTCAATGGAGCCCGCGCGAAGGCGGCGGGACCGCCGTCGAAATCGTCCTCAACCTCGCCAGGGCATAGCTCCGAGAGCAATTTCGACTCGATCACAAGAGCAGAAAACAAAGAAAGGCCGCGGACCGGATGGTCCGCGGCCTTTCTTGTGCCGTGAGTTAGGAAGCGCGCCGTGCGCGTGCAGCGCGACGCTTGAGTGCCCGCCGTTCGTCTTCACTCATACCGCCCCAAACACCGGCGTCCTGTCCGGACTCCAAGGCCCACTGGAGGCAGGTGTCTACTACAGGGCAGCGGCGGCAGACGCTTTTGGCTTCCTCGATCTGCAGAAGTGCGGGTCCCGTGTTGCCGACTGGGAAAAAGAGCTCCGGGTCCTTGTCGAGGCAGGCTGCGCGATTACGCCAATCCATGCTGATCAGTCACTCCATTCGTGAGAACTAGATGAGCCTTTTGTGAAAACATTCACGAGAGGCTCCAAAGGAAAGGGGCCCGCATGGGCCCCCTTGGTCGTCTGAGTCAAGCGTTTCATGTTAACGCCTTGTAAACAAGGGGTGTTAGTGGTCGAAATGCTCGGAATCCGTGAGCGATGCATCACATCAGCCGCCAGTGCCCTCACTGCTAGATGACTATGTCCGGTAGTGTGCCAGTGTGTCAAGACCTCCCGTAAACCCAGCCCAACCCGCGTCCGGCCCGGACGGAAGCGACGATTTTGATGCACCGGCGAACAGCCCTGGTGCCGGTCGCCGTCCACTGGGAATTGTCATTATCTCGGTGGTTGTTGGGCTTGAAGCGCTAGCCCTTCTCGGCGCCGCTGCCTGGTACGCCTTCGAACTCTTGAGCGGGGCGCCAGTCCTGACCTTTTGGGGGGCAGTGTTCACCCTTGGACTACTGCTGGCCTTCTCTGCGTGGCTATTCGCCGTGAGCCATTTCTTGTTCCGCGGCTACAGATGGACGCGTGCGGCAGCGTTGGTGGCCCAGTTGTTCGTCCTCACCATTGGTTTTCCTACCGTAACTGGTGGGCTGCTGTTGCCGGGGCTGGCGATGCTTATTCCAGCGGTGGCCGCGATCATCTTCCTTTTTCAGAAGGACGTGGTGGCCTATGCCTCAAGAACCGGGGGCACCACCGCGGCACTCTAGACGGCTCCTGACCGGGGCTCAGTGAGATTGGGACGGCGGAGGAAAGCTTGTGGTGAGTACGGCTTGCACAGGTGTCACCTCTGCGCCGTCGATGAGAAAGCCGCGACCAGGGCACCCTGCGCGACCGACTTCCAACCTCACTCCGAGGAGTTCGGCGTCGTGGGGCGTTGCGGGATTCAAAACCAAACCCGCGCTGGAAGCCTGCGCTTCCTTCGCAAGCGGCAGCTGATGGAGCAGGGCAGGCCCCGGTGTTGCTGTCAGGATGATGCCACGTACTTTGCCCACCACGGCAGCCAAGGCCTGTCGGCCTTGGTGATCCAGCAGATCGGCGTCGTCCACCAACAGGATGCTGTGGGGGTCCAGGGTGTCCGCAGCAACCTGGGACGCCACCAAGGCCCAGAAAGAGCCGGCGAACGCTGCATCGGGCGGAAACACCCATGGAACCACGGGATTCAGGGTGTGAAGCGATGCCAGAACGGAGCTTTTTCCAGAGCGAGGACCACCGAGGACGGTGCTGACTCCATGTTCCCGCAGAGGCATGGACACGGGGAGGGCTTCGTCTCCTCCGACTCCGATCCAGAGTGGACCCACTGCGTAGCCGGTTGCGAAGTGGGCTCCTGCTCCATGATCGGCCGCCGAGCCGGAGCCTGATCCTGATCCTGATGGCAGTCCTTGTGCCTGGGGCGGCGCCACCAAATCATGGAAGTCCTCACTACGGAGAAGCTCAGGAAGCGGCCGTATCCGGAACGGCGGTTCAGACGGCGTCAGATCAGCAAACGGCCAGCGTCCGTTGTCCGGAGCCCCGCGAAACTGTGCCACGGTAGCGTGCTCCTTTGTAAAATTCCCAATAACGACGGCGCGCCCGGGGAATGACTCCACCTCAGGGAGGCGCGGCCAGTGGAACCGCGACTCTTCAGTGGATCCCGAAGGAAAGTAGGCGCGGTTCTGTATGGCGGCAAAAAAGCGTGAGCTGACGAGTTCCCGCTCCCCTGAAATAAGTACAGTGACGCCAAGGGAACAACCGTCCCGAACGATGTCCTGCAAAATTCCTTCTGCGTAGGCGAAAGGCCCGCTTCTGAGTGCCGTAGCCCACGAGCACCACCCAGCCACGATCAAGACCAAAGGTGAACTGGACATTCCGGACGTGCCCGCACTTCGTCGATGTTCCATTTCTGTGGCGAGGCGCTTCAAAACCCGCACTGCGAGGTGCAGTTGGTGCAGGCCAACTGCCGCGCCGAGGTGACCCCCGTCGGTGAGATGGTCCAGCGTGCCCGTTGCGTCGAGGATATAGAGGTGCGGTTGGGGTTTCTGAGTCGCAAGCATCGCCGACGCAGCCCTGAAGCACTCCCGCATGCCACTTGAATCGGTGCCGATCATTGCCAGATGGCCGTCTTTGGACGGCGACCACACCAGCGGTTCCACCACTTGGTTCGCCGGCCTGTCGAGCATCGCCAAAGGTCCTACTGCCCAATGGCCTTCCGGGCTGGACGCCAGATCCAAGATTTCAGCTGAATCGGGCAGTTTGTCATGCCAAAGGATCGACGAGGGCAGTGGCGTGGCTACAGGACGCCGGGGGAGTGGTCTGCCAAGCCGGCGCCATGCTTCTTCTACCGTTGAAACCACCCACTCGGGGTCACCATCCGGGAGGGAATCCTGGGTGGTGCCAGTTGTAAGGGCTCCGGAACGCTGCTGCAAAGCCTGCGTGGCTGGCTGCACGGCTGGCCCGAAACCGTCCAGCCTTACGCCAGACACCGCGATATCGGGTGAGCCTGCGATGGACGCCGTCTGGAATTCTTCAGGGTCGCACGAAGCCCTGGCGAGATAGGCTCGCCCCGGAGCCGCTACGCCTATGGTGGCGGCAGCCTTAGTGTGGATGATGTCCATGGACTCGGCCTCCGATTGCACGCGTAGGGCGATGCTTGAGGTCACATTTGCCCGAATATCGGCAGTCAGTGCTCCCTGGGGTCTTTGGGTCGCCATCACCAAATGAATGCCCAGGGAGCGCCCGATGGCCGCGATTCGCATGAGCTCCCGCAGAGTGCTTGGAGATTCGTCAACCAGCATGCGGAATTCATCAATGACAAGGATCAGATGCGGGATCTTCGGATCGGTGGGCGAAGCCGTCCGCCGATACTGGGCGAGATCAGACACACAGGCAGCAGCGAACAACTCCTCGCGATGACGGATTTCTCCACGGAGGGAAACAAGAGCGCGTTCCAGGTGATGCTTGCTGAGATCAGTCAACAGGCCGACGCAGTGGGGAAGGCCTGCAAGCGGTCGCAAACCTGATCCGCCTTTGAAATCAAAGAACAAAAATGTTGTGCGATCCGGAGAGTCACTCAGTGCCATGGAAGCCACAAGGGTCCTCAAGAGTTCGGATTTACCCGAGCCAGTGGTTCCGGCAACCAAGAGATGCGGACCGTCGAGCTTAAAGTCGAAGATCATGTGCCCGCCGTGCCCCTTGCCCAAGACAGCGCTGAGGCCGTTTTGCCCGGATGCGTCGGCCCACCGCCGGAGCACCCTGCGCTGCCCGTGGGGGAGTAACTCAGCCAGCGAACATTCATCAGGAATGGTTGAGCTTGTTCCGGGTCCTTCACCGAAAGCCGTGGCCCGTGTCTGACGACAGTAGCTATCGAAAACTTCGACCGGCACGAGATCCGGGATGAATGGTCGGCGCTCGCCGCCTGCCTCCAAGTAGCCCACCGTGCCGGATGGCGAAATTTCGATGCAGACACCGGAGCGTTTGGACTGAGCGCAGCACTTGATCACTTGCCACGCGGCGAGTCGGGCGGCGTTCAAGAGCGCGGACAGGAGTTTTGCTTCTTCAGGGGATGGATCATCAACCATGATGAGCCTGCCGTTCGCGCTGGTGCCTGCCTGCTGCATGGCAGCGAGGGCGGTATCCAAGGTGCTTGCCAGGGTGACGCGGGGGAGGAATCGGGCGCTCAATGGCAACCTTCCGGCCCGGCCCAAAACTATCACTGGCGTTTTGGCAGAGCCGGGAAAACCAACTAGCTGCATCAATACGAAACGAAGTAAGGCGTCCGTATGATCGGGGTGGCCACAGAGCGTCACCACTGGATGTCTGGGATCCAAAGTAATTGGCGCGGCGCCAATGGATGGTGGCCGGAACTGTGAATAGTCGGGAACCAGCCGAATGTTCGCCGCCGTTTGAGTTGTGCCGAGACGGAGCCATGCGCCATCCCGCACAGCGTGGAGGCCTGTCGGTGAAGCCGCAGGCAGAGCTGGACCGACATCGCCTGTTGCGGGTTCGGTGGCCACCATTTGCGCCTCGGAAGCGCCGTGGACGGCCACAACCATCTCTGCAGCTGACGGCGAGCATCGACGGCGTCGTTCTATGTCCTCTTGGACTGCATGCGCTATGGCGAGTTTGCACTCCCGGCGGGCCTTCCGCCCGGCGGCCAACGGAACGAGAAGGCTGATCGCTGAGATGGCGGTGAATCCCAGGAACATCCAGATTCCCGTGACAAGGGCCAGACCGATGCCGGCAACCAACGGTAGGCCGGCCGACAATGCCACTACGAGACGGTTTCCGGGACGGCTGGCATGAGGTACTGCGAGCGGTTCTTCAACGGAGCGACCCGCGTCGACTGAAATCGATGGAAGGGGACCACTGTCCGTGACGACGGTAAAGGTGGAGTTTCCACATTGCATCGTCGACGAGGAGGTCAACACCTTTCGATTGGTGGGTTGATTGTCCACGAAGACCGGGTTCGCACCCCCGACGGACCTCACGGTCAGGGCTGTGCTGGAAGCCTCCAATATGGCGTGTTCCCTGGACATCCCGGGATCGGACACCGAAATTTCGGCACCAGCCCTGCCGATTCGGTACTGGCCTCGTTGAATCCGGAAGACAGAGCCGGCTCCGGGCCCCGAGTGAGTGAGCAACATCAGCGGCAACGACGCTCTGTTCGCGTTCCGATGCGGCGGAGCGGCATCCACAATGACGGCGCCCGAAACAAGAGGAGGTTGTCCCACCGTAAGTGTGGCAAGGAGTCGTCCACCGACGGAGAGCCGGCGGGTTCCACGAGCAGCCGAGAGAAGCTGCTGCACGTGGGCGCCGGACGTGCCTTCCGGGACGGCGATGCTCAGTTCCTCCGGGTCCGTCGCTTCAGCGGCACCAGGGGCGCGTACCAGTGTGCACTCCAAAGCCATTAGCTAATCCTCTGCGTCTTGGCGGGTATTGTCGGGCTGACAGAAATCACGCTACGGCCCTGCGAATGGAAGCGCTGCGGGAGATATGGCGTATGTGGACAACCCCTGCCCGCGCTCGTACAGCCGCCGCCTTGCCACCGTGGCATGGTGTCTCAGCTAAGATGAATCTCGTTGTCGCGTGTGCTCAATGAGGAAGGACCTTCACCGGTGATAGTGGTTGCGGAGAGCGCCGATGTTTCAGACAAGGCGGTAATTGGTGACGGATCAAAGATTTGGCATCTTGCCCAAGTCCGCGAGCAGGCCGAATTGGGCGTCAACTGCATCGTAGGACGCGGCGCCTATATTGGCACCGGAGTCAAAATGGGGGACAACTGCAAAGTTCAGAACTATGCGCTTGTCTACGAGCCCGCGGTACTGGAGGCAGGGGTCTTCATCGGCCCGGCCGTTGTACTTACAAACGATACTTACCCCCGGGCGGTTAGCCCGGATGGCGGCTTGAAGAGCGCCCACGACTGGGAGCCCGTTGGTGTCACCATTCGTGAAGGAGCATCCATCGGTGCCCGCGCTGTCTGCGTCGCACCAGTCACCATTGGACGGTGGGCAACAGTGGCTGCTGGTGCTGTCGTCGCCAAAGACGTCCCTGATTTTGCCCTGATGGTCGGAGTTCCGGCCAAACGCCATGGTTGGGTCGGTAAAGCTGGTTTCCCGCTGCAACGCAATGGTGAGAACTGGGTATGCCCGGAGACCGGCGCTACATATGTTGAACAGAACGAGACCCTTCGAGAGGTAGAGGCATGAGCCCCGAATTCATTCCCCCCGCTAAGCCCATCATCGGTGATGACGAGCGCAAGGCAGTAGAGGCCGTCCTGGCTTCCGGCCAACTCGCACAGGGTTCGGAGGTTGCGTCTTTTGAACAGGAGTTCTCGCAAGTACTCCTCGACGGCAGGGCTGCAGTAGCGGTCAACTCAGGCACCTCCGGCCTGCACCTCGGCTTGTTGGCTGCGGGCATCGGTCCCGGCGACGAAGTCATTGTTCCGTCGTTCACTTTCGCGGCCACGGCTAACTCCGTGGCCCTGACTGGAGCAACTCCTGTCTTCGCCGACGTGGACTTGGACCACTACACGCTTGATCCGGCCTCCGTCGAATCGAAGATCACGGATCGCACGGCCGCCATCATGCCGGTTCACCTCTATGGCCACCCCTTCGACGTGGATGGAATCGGCGCAGTCGCTTCCAAGCACGGTGTGAAGGTCTTTGAAGACGCCGCCCAAGCACACGGTGCGGCCGTCAACGGTCGCAAGGTGGGTACGTTTGGTGACTTCGCCATGTTCAGCCTGTACCCCACCAAGAACATGACGTCCGGCGAAGGTGGCATGGTCAGCACAGGTTTGGCCGATGTCGAGCGTCGACTTCGGTTGCTCCGCAACCAGGGCATGGAGCGGCAGTATGAAAATGAGCTTGTTGGCTTCAACGCCCGCATGACAAACATCCACGCTGCCATTGGCCGCGTGCAGCTGACCAAAATCAACGCCTGGACCAAGACCCGCCAGGAGAACGCTGCCTTCTTCGACGCAAACATCGAAGGCGTTGTCACTCCCAAGGTGTCTGAAGGCTACGAGCACGTGTACCACCAGTACACCATTCGCATCGCTGAGGACCGCGATGGTTTCGCCAAGGCCCTGCGCGAGGAATACAACGTGGGCTGCGGCGTCTACTACCCCATCCCGAACCACCGCCTTGCGCCTTTCCAGACTTCTGATGACCTGCCCGTCACGGAAGAAGCAGCTGCCAGCGTCTTGTCGCTCCCGGTACATCCGTCGCTGAGCCAGGATGACCTTGACCGCATCGTATCCGCGGTCAACGCCATTGCGAAGGCAGGAAGCTAGTGGCAAATCTGCGTGCAGGCCTCATTGGACTGGGGATGATGGGCCGACACCATGCCCGCGTCATTCGAGAGCTTGAAGGCGTCGACCTCGTGGCCGTCGCTGACTCCTTCGGTGACCCCCACAACGTAGCCAACGGACTTGAGGTTTGCAGCTCCGTTGAACAGCTCATCGAGCAGGGCATTGACATGGCTGTGGCCGCAGTGCCCACCGTGCTTCACGAGGAAGTGGCTCTGCAGTTGGCTGAAGCCGGCGTGCACTGCCTGGTGGAAAAGCCTATTGCCAACGACTCTGTGTCGGGCCGGCGCATTGCCGAGGCTTTTGACTCGCGGGGATTGATCGGGGCCGTAGGTCACATCGAGCGCTTCAACCCGTCACTGCAGAGCCTCCGCGAACGGCTCGGCAACGGCGACCTCGGCGAGGTTTACCAAATTTCGACGCGACGCCAAGGGCCGTTCCCTTCCCGCATTGCAGATGTCGGCGTGGTCAAGGACCTCGCAACGCACGACATCGATCTCACTGCATGGCTTGCACAGAGCAATTTCGTGAATGTCGTGGCACACACGACTTCCAGGAGCGGACGCGAGCACGAGGACATGGTCACCGCCATTGGCCACCTGCAGAGCGGCGTAGTTACCAACCACATCGTCAACTGGCTGTCGCCCATGAAGGAGCGCACCACTGTTGTTCTGGGTGAGCGCGGCGCCTACATCGCGGACACCATTTCAGCTGATCTGACGTTCATTGAAAACGGCACTTTCCAGACTGACTGGGACTCCGTTGCGGCATTCCGTGGAGTGTCCGAGGGTTCATCGACCCGCTTTGCCCTGGCAAAGCGCGAACCGCTGAAGATGGAACACGAGGCATTCCGTGATGCTGTACTCGGAAAGTCCATGAATATTGTCACAATGGCGGAGGGACTCGAGACCCTTCGCGTCGCTGAAGCTGTACTTGAGTCCGCGGAGACAGGCTCCGTGGTCTCGCTCTAGCTTTGTTCGTTTTTTGGCAGTTTTGAACGGGAGGCTGGCTACGGGCCAAGCCTCCCGTTCGTTTTTCCGGACAATTGATGCCTTGCTGCCGCGAGCTGCCGAATCGGGGAACGATCGTAACGTCGGGTAGCCTTTACCAGTAGACGTGGGCATCTCTGTGCCCGCACGCCAATACACAGGAGAGTTTGTGAACGCTGATCTCGTCGTCGTCGGCTCGGGTTTCTTTGGCCTGACCATTGCAGAACGCGCCGCTACCGAGTTGGGGCTGAAGGTTGCGGTGCTTGATCGCCGCCACCATATTGGTGGAAACGCCTACAGCGAGAATGAGGCGCAGACCGGAATCGAGGTGCACCGCTACGGCGCCCACCTCTTCCACACCTCGAATGAACGTGTGTGGGAGTACGTGAACCGGTTTACCAAGTTCACGAGTTACCAGCACAAGGTGTACACCAGCCATAAAGGCGAGGTTTACCCCATGCCCATCAACCTGGGTACCATCAACCAGTTCTTCCGCTCGGCCATGAGCCCGACGGAAGCAAAGGCACTCATTGCCGAGCAGGCTGGCGAACTGGCGGGAACGGACCCCCAGAACCTCAATGACAAGGGCATCCAACTCATTGGCCGTCCCCTTTATGAGGCCTTCATCAAGCACTACACGGGAAAGCAGTGGCAGACGGATCCGAAGGATCTGCCGGCTGAAATCATCTCGCGGCTTCCCGTGCGCTACAACTATGACAACCGGTACTTCAACGACACTTACGAAGGTCTTCCAGTTGACGGTTACACTGCCTGGATTGAGCGGATGGCAGATCACCCGAACATTGAGGTTGTCCTGAACTCGGACTTCTTCGACGACGGTGAGTACGGTCGCTCCTCTGTCCTCGGTCAGGTGCCCGTCATCTACACAGGCCCGGTTGACCGCTACTTCGACTATGCCGAAGGTGACCTTTCATGGCGCACCATCGATCTCGAAGAAGAGGTCCTGCCTATTGAGGACTTCCAGGGTTGTTCAGTAATGAACTACCCCGACGCCGATGCTGCTTTCACGCGCATCCATGAGTTCCGTCACTTCCACCCCGAACGGGACTACACCAAGGACGCTACGGTCATCATGCGCGAGTTTTCTCGTTTTGCTGAGAAGGGGGACGAGCCTTACTACCCCGTCAACACTTCTGACGACCGCCAGAAGCTGCTTGCCTACCGCGATCTGGCCAAGGGCGAGAAGTCGGTCCTGTTCGGCGGCCGGCTTGGAACGTACAAGTATCTGGACATGCATATGGCCATTGGTTCCGCCTTGTCCATGTTCGACAACAAGATCAAGCCGCACTTCACTGGCGGCGCCAAGCTTGAAAGTGGGGGAGTGGACGCATGACCGCGACAACAAACGAAAGCCAGGAGATCGCTATGACGGCCACTACTGCCGATGAAATCCCCGCTTCCACGGAACAGAACCTGCGGATTGTCCAGCGGGTGATTTTCCCGGCCAACCGTGACCTCGACACGTTGCCGCTGTATGTGGATCCTGACACCAACAAGCTTCACACGAGTGGCGGCGGCGCCGATGTTCAGGCCATTGGCATGGCCCGGAAACTCCACCCGGAGGACATTTTGAACCGCGGCTCCGTTCAGGTCCGCCGTGGTGAGCGTCTTTCTTTCGGGTCGTATTTCAACGCTTTCCCTGCCAGCTACTGGCGTAAGTGGACCATCGCTACCAAAACCGTGCTGCACATCGAAACCGAAGGCGAGGGGACGGTTATCGTTTACCGGTCCAACGCCCGCGGTGCTTCCCAGCGCGTGGATTCGATTCTGGTGGAGGGCCCTTCCACCAATGAATTCGAACTGACATTGGCCCCGTTTGGGGACGGTGGCTGGTACTGGTTTGACCTCATTGCGGGCGGCGACGGCATGACGCTCAAGAGCGCTCACTGGGCTGTCCCTGATGAGGGCCGCCCACAGGGTCGCGTCACGCTCGGCGTAACCACGTTCAATCGTGCCGACTACTGCCTCGAAACCATCAAGTCCATTGACGGTGACGCTGGTCTGCGGGAAATCCTTGCGGAACTTATCATCGTGGATCAGGGCAACAAGAAGGTCGCAGACCAAGCTGGCTTCGACGCAGTCGCGGAGTCCATGGGTGATCAACTTCGGATCATCAACCAGGGCAACCTCGGCGGCTCGGGAGGTTTCGCGCGGAACATGTACGAGATGGTCGTTTCTGACAAGAGCGACTACGTCATGCTGCTGGACGACGATATCGAGCTGGAAACAGAAGGCGTAATGCGTGCAGTGGCGTTTGCAGACCTCTGCCGTAAGCCGACCATCGTTGGCGGCCACATGTTCGATATGTACAACAAGTCCGTCCTGCACGCCTATTCAGAGGTCGTAAACTTCTATCGCTTCCTTTGGGGGCCTGTGGAGGGACTCGGCAATCACGACTTCTCCACTGCGGGTTTGCGATCCACTCCGCAACTCCACCGTCGCTGGGATGCGGATTACAACGGATGGTGGATGTGCCTGATTCCCAAGACGGTTGTGGAAACCATTGGTCTGTCCCTTCCTGTGTTCATTAAGTGGGACGACGCTGAGTACTCCCTCCGGGGCCGGGCTGCCGGCTTCCCCACGGTGACCCTTCCCGGGGCAGCAGTCTGGCATGTCTCTTGGGCCGATAAGGACGACTCCGTGGACTGGCAGGCCTACTACCACGAGCGCAACCGTCTTATCGCGACCCTCCTGCACTCGCCGTTCCCCAAGGGCGGTCGCATCCTGCGTGAGAGCTTGAACACGGACGTCAAGCACCTGGTATCCATGCAGTACTACCCGGAGCAGGCACGGGTGATGGCACTTCGCGATGTTCTCGCCGGTCCAGACAATTTGCACAAGCAACTGCCGACGACGATGCCGAAACTCCGTGCCATGCGCGAGGAGTTCCCGGACTCACAGGTCAAGACCGACCCTGCAGCGTTCCCCGAGGTCTTCCGCAAGCGTCCCCCCAAGAAGCCCCAGTCTTTCAAGCAGCCAGGCGCCTTGGGACTGCTTCCTTGGGCAGTTAAGACCGTCCTCAAACAGACACTGGCTCCCGTGCGCGGCACCGCCAAGGCTGCCCCTGAGGCTCACGTTGCTCATCAGGACGGCAAATGGTGGAGCTTGGCGCACTTGGATAGCGCCGTGGTATCCAACGCAGACGGCACGGGCGCTTCATGGCATTTGCGAAACCCGAAGATGGCACGCCAGCTGGTGGTTGAGTCCGCCAAACTCCATGCTCAGCTTTTCTCTAACTGGGAGACCCTCCGGGCACAGTACCGTGAGGCCCTCCCCGAGATCACCTCCATGGAGTCGTGGCGGGAAACGTTCGAAGCTTCGGAGCCCAGCAAGTAGCAATGACAACTTCCACTGATACATACGCTGTTCCGGGGGTAGGGGCCGGGCTGCTGGACGTTTACCGGCGCCGGTACCTCCTCAAACTGATAGTCCGTAAGGAACTCCGGGTAAGGTACCGGGGTTCTGTCCTGGGCCTTGCTTGGTCTTACGTCAAGCCGTTGGTCCAGTACGTTGTGCTGTTCTTTGCTTTGGGCATTGTCCTGCGCGTCGGGGATCAGATTCCCAATTACGCGCTGTACATGTTCTCTGGTGTCATCGTCATCAACTTCTTCTCCGAAGCGTTTTCGAATGCCACGAGATCCATCGTGTCGAACGCTGCCTTGGTTAAGAAGATCTACCTGCCACGGGAATTATTCCCCGTTGCCTCAGTGTGGGTTGCTGCGGTTCATTTCCTCCCCCAATTGGTGGTGTTGTTGGCTGCTGCGCTGCTGAGCGGGTGGAAACCGGACATCATGCAACTCATTGGAGCTGCTCTGGGCTTCGTCATTGTGGCAGTTACGGCGACCGGCCTGGGCCTCTTGGCCGGAGCCGTCAATGTCTTCTTCCGCGACGCCGAGAACATCGTAGATATGTTGATGATGATCGTAACGTGGACATCGCCGGTGCTTTATGACTGGACCATGATCCGTCGGCTGGCACCGCCTTGGGTGCTGGTCATCTATCAGCTCAACCCGATCACGGTGGCTGTTGAGTTGTTCCACTGGGCCTTCTGGTATCCCACTGTTGACCGTCCAGTCGAACTGCCTCCGCATCTGATGTGGACGGGATTGATTGGTCTCGGCATGGCTGCCCTGTTCCTTATCATCGGCCAACTCGTCTTCCGACGACTTGAGGGCCACTTTGCGCAGGAGGTCTAGATGGGCGCCGCAATAATCGTCAAGGACCTTAAAAAGACCTTTAATCTCCGCCATTCGCACTCTCTCAAGGAGACCCTCGTTTGGCTGGTGAAGGGTCGGAAAAGCGACCTCAGCAAGAAGTTCGATGCACTCCACGATGTGAGCCTCGAGATTCAGCCAGGGGAGACCGTGGCTTTGTTGGGGTTCAACGGCTCAGGTAAATCCACATTATTGAAACTTATCTCCGGCGTTATCCTGCCGGATAAAGGCACGGTCCGTACTAAGGGTCGCGTAGCCGGGCTCATCGAGGTTGGCGCAGGTTTCCACCCGGACCTGTCCGGGCGCGAAAACGTCTTCCTCAATGCTGCAATCCTGGGAATGACTGAGCAGGAAATCAACGAGAAGTTCGACGAAATCGTTGCGTTCTCCGAGATTGAGCAGTTCATCGACACCGAAGTAAAGTTCTATTCCTCCGGTATGTTCCTGAGGCTTGCTTTCGCAGTGGCAGTCCACACGCAGCCCGACATCTTCTTGGTGGATGAGATCCTGGCCGTGGGCGACGAGCCGTTCCAGAAGAAGTGTTTGGCCAAAATCAAGCAACTTTCGGATGAAGGACGGACGCTGGTTGTGGTCAGCCACGACCTCGACATGATCTCGCGTATCTGCGACAGGGGAGTTGTGCTTGCCTCCGGCACGGTGCAGTTCGAAGGCCCCGCTGACCAAGCTGTAGCATGGCTGCGCGATAGCAACTAGCAGGTAATTGCTGTTTGAACCCTACGAGGGACAGCAAAAAGGCCACCGCACATCTTCTCCGAATGATGTGCGGTGGCCTTTGCCATAGGTGAGTTGCTCTAAGTAGGACGGGGGCGGGCCTGACCGCGCTACTGCATGGGTGCTGGAGGGATCTGCCAGCGCCCCACAAACCAGCGCCCCACAAAGAAGAGCGTCCGCCCCGGTGGGGGCGGACGCTCCTCGGACCTTAGACGCTCTTCTGACTTACAGGCGGTCTAATACGTTGCAGCCGGCTAGACAGATACCTTTTCGGCCGGCTCCTGAATGACGTGTTCCTCGGACCCTGTGCGGCGATGCCGACGAACATAGTGGAAAACAGTGAACACCAATATCCCGAACCACGCGACCGCCTGGGCAGCGAGGCCCATGGTGAGACCCGGCGTCGTGAAGGAAATGTCCACTGACTTGGCACCAGCTGGAACGTCCACCAGGATGACCCCCGCTGGGCCCTGCGTGAGCTTCTGCGGTTCGCCATCAACCGTAACGGTGTAGCCGGGCCACGCGAGGCGGGCGAGGGTCAGCTTCCCTGCCCTGCCGTCGCCGGACAGAGTGATGTGTTCATCGTTGCCGTTCCTGACCGCATCCTGGACTGAGACTCCGTCAGAGGCCCAGGAAACGGTGCCGGGGTAGGGCAACGGGTTCTCCCGCTGAAGGATTGTCCGGGTCTCATCCGAGGCCACAATCGACCAGCCAGGGGCAACGTTGAGTTGGTCCGGGGCAATCATGGTCTTCTGGACGGCGACAGTCTCGACTTGAAGGACATCGGCCAACGTAACGTCGATTTCCGGGGACGCCTGTTTGAACAGCTCCGTGTAGGCAAGCGGGCAGGTCTCGCCGCGGTAGTTCATGCACAAGGCATTGACGTATGTAGTGAAGCTGATGCCGCTATACCGGCCCATGCTGTTGTTGACGTCGGCGTTGAGGATCTGATTGCCGTACAGGAGGCGTCCCTCAGTGAATTCCTCGCCTGTGATTTTCATGGTGTTGAAGATCTGAATGGTGTTGCCCCGGTAACTGCTGGTTGAGTCACGGAGCGTGTCTGCATCCACGGGGGAGCCGATTCCGGCTACGGCATTGTTGGGGACGAACTGCCTGGACTGCATTCCAAGCGTGGCGATTGTTCCCAGTACCATCACTGCGGCCAAGCCTCGGTAGCCGAAGCGCTTCCAGCCAAAGACGGCCAGCGCCACCAAGGCCAAAGTCACGGCCAGGGTGAAGACCTGCCATTTGCCGCCCTCGGGAACCATGGACCAGGCGCGGTAGGTTCCAAAACCAAGGATGGCCACGGTAATGAACAACCGTTTCTTCCATGATGTGGTCTTCAAGCCCGCTGAGGCCACCACCGCGACGAGAACGATGACGCCGAGGTACACATACTCGATGAGTCGGATCGGCCAGCGGAAGACCAGCACCTGGGAAGGAGCGAAGGTCAGCAGGAAGTAGATTCCGGTGATGATGTAGATGCTGAAAATTTGACGCGAGCGGTTTCGGAAGCTGCGGAAATCCAGCCACGGAAGCAGTGGCAGGACGAACCACGCCAGGTAACTTGAGGGGACGTTGTCGATGGGTGCCCAGAAGTTGTTGATCCGCGGCCGCATGGACGATGTGCTCATGGTTAGTAGCGACGACATGTCCGGGGAAAGGAATAGGTCATTCAGAATTTCGCTCTGTTGCCGCACTGTGACGGCTGAGCTGAGGGGCAAGGGGAAGTAGACCAGGACCGCGGTCAGACCTACCAGGGCACCGACAATGACGATTGGAATAAGCCGGCGCCAATGCCTCATGAGCATCAGCTCGATGGCGACAGCCGCGAGGACAAGAATGACGCCAATGGCCCCGTAGGGGTTTCCCGCCGTCATCGTCAGGAAGCCCAGCAGGAACGGCAGGAACGGTGACGTGTTACGGCGCGCGTAGCGGCGGACAGACCACCAGAAAACGGTAATCCATGCGAAGGCCATCAGGCCGCCCGGCCACCGGGCAGCCTCGTAGAAGAGCGTAAAGCCGCTGAAGGGGATTGCCACACCGGCAGCCAGAGCCAAGGGCCTGTTGGAACCGTAGTCGCGGGCGAGCATGAACGTACCGAACGCCAGCAACGCGATGAACTGGACGATGATGAAATAACTCGCCAGAGACAGGTTCTCGAAATTCGAAACGATGACTGAATTGACGATGTTAACCGGGTTGAAAATACCGTAGCCCACCTCGGCCACAATGTTGCCGCCCACCCATCCGCCGGGTTCCATCAACGGGAACCGGCCGGAGCGTATTTCCTCACCCATATGACGCCACAGGGGGAGGAAGGACTGCATCATGTCGTCCCAGTAGTAGAACGTGGGATTGAACAATCGGGGAATGATGGAGGCGACGGCTGCTATTGCGGCAGTAACAATGCCCCAATGCCAATCGTGCTGCATGAAGTAGCGCCGTCGGGTGACCGGCGGGCGCTGGGCAGTAGCCCCGGAGGTTCCTGCTGTCATGGTCTTAGCTTGCTCCTTAGCGCGCGGCATAAGTGTGAATATTGGCCTGAAGGACTGCCTGGATTACGGGAAGTTCGGGGGCACCCGCCACCACCTGCTACTTGGCCTCCGAGGCCGAGTCCACGGTGGTCTTGGAAGCTGACTGTTGCCGCCACCGGAAGTGAACATAAGCTATGCCGACGCACAGTAGATCCGCGATCGTGAACATGATTCGTGAAAGGGCAGCGATTGCCGTCGCAGCACCGGCGCTCATCATTCCGGCCAGGGCAAGGATCAAGATGGCTTCGCGAGCCCCCACGCCTGCGGGAAGCAGGAATGCCAGCACGCCCAGCGTCATACCAAGAGCCAACGCACCAGTCAGAACCAGGAACGTCGCGAGGTCCAAGGTGGCCTCATGGCCAACCAGGATCCAAAGGTGCAGGCCAAAGCACAGGTACATCAGCACGCCAAGGATGAAGGCCTTGACCATGGTGTTGGCCTGAATTCGTTCGGGGAGGGGCGGGCGGCGGAACACACGCAGGACGATGTTGACCAGGAACGTCACGACGTTTGGGTTCATCGCCAAAATAACAACCGGCAGGATGACGTACAGCCACTGCAGATTGGGCTGCCGTTGGACCAGGATAGGAAGCGCCGAAGCCCCAACCACCAAAGCCGCGCCAATGGTGATTCCGGTGCTCACCAGGGACGCTACGAAGACTTGCGCGCGAGCAATTCCGTTCTTTCGCCCTAGCTCCATCTGAAGTACGAACGCCCACACGGAACCGGGCAGGTACTTGCCGATCTGGCCGACCAGGTAGATCTGGTTGAGCACCAAACCTTGGGGTTCAATGTCTACGGATCGCAGCAGGCTTGCCATGACTACCCGCCACATGTACATACCGAGCAAGACGCCCGGGATAAGCGCCAGCAGGGACAGCAGGACCTGCCACCATTGAAGGGCGAAAACCGTGGCTTGGACTTGCGGCCACTGGACTGCAATGAAGTACACGGCCGCGGCGAATACGATGACCACCAAGGCGCGCCGGGCGAAGTCAACCAGCTTGGCCTTGGTGCTCTTCACCGGAGGCTGTTCTTGATTGAGATCGTTGTCGTTGGAAGGTGTTTCCGCAATTGATCCCGTCATGAGGCGTGCGTCCCCGCGCTGGGAGCCACCGCGAACTCACTCCGGCGGCGGCGCATGGCCACGAGTCCTTTGAACATCTTGACGACGTCGGCAGTCCGGATGGTGGTTTCGCCCGGTTCGTCGTCGGGCGCCAGTGTGACGGGCACTTCTACGATCTTGAAACCTTGCTTTTCAGCGGCGTAGACGACCTGGGTGCTGAAGAGGAATCCGGGGTCATCGAAGCGGTCAACCATGCTTCGAAGCCAGTCGCCGTCGACAATCAGTGTTCCTTGGGAATCGCCAACCTTGGACCCGAGGATTACCTGCCGCAGAGTCTTGAAACCAAAAGTGGTAATTCCGCGGATGAGACTGCGCTCGGTGATCGAGTCCTTGTGGGCCTTCGAACCGATGACGACGTGGGGTTTGGTTTGGAGCTTCTTGTCTTCGTCGAGATCGTCAGTACCGAAGGGAAGATCGTCCGCAGTGAGGAGCACGCGGCTGCCGGAGCTGGCTTCGATGCCCCTGCGGTAGGCGTTTCCCATGCCCTTTTGGCTCTGGAGAACCTGGAACGTCACGTTGGGAGTATCCACCGCGTGCTTGAGGGCGACCTCGAGTGTTTTGTCTGAAGATCCGTTCTCCACGATGATGATCTCGGAGGTGCCACTGGTCAAGTAGCCGGAAAGACGGGCCATTGTTGCCGCCAAAATCCGTTCTCCGTTATAGACGGGGATCACAACGGAGAGATCCGGTTGGCCTGCCTGGTCGAAAGTCAAGACTCTCCTCGGTAGTTCGTGCCGACGAATTCTTGAACGCCAGCCGTAGCCCGCAACGCTGTTGTCACGAGTTCCTTGCAAACCCTCAGTCTAGTTCATTGCTGGATACCTTCTGTGGAAGGGCAGCATCTCCAGTGCTGGGTGCAGACGAAAGGGGTGCACCGGATATTCTCCGGTGCACCCCTCAAAACGGCAAGCTACGTCCGGTCCCTATCAGGGGAGCGATGTGAATCCTTGCCATCCGTTGCCTACCTGGCCCCAGGCGAGCCAGCCGCCCGAGCCATTGCCTGGGTAGAGCCACAGATTGCCGCTGGCGTCCCTGGCGAGGACATCAGCTTTGCCGTTCCCATTGAAATCGCCGGGTCCGAGCAAGGCGGTCATACCATTCCATCCGCTTCCGATCTGGGAGCGGTTGCCCCAGCCGCTGCTGCCATTGCCTGGGTAGAGCCACAGGGCGCCCCCTGTGTCGCGGGCCAACACATCGGTCTTCCCGTCGCCGTTGAAGTCACCTGTGCTGAAGATGGCATTCATGACGTTCCACCCTGCTCCAACCTGAGTCCGACCAGCGGTGAACTTACCCAATCCATCGCCCTTGTAAAGCCACAGGATTCCGGAGGAGTCCCTGGCAAGGACATCGGATTTGCCATCACCGCTGAAGTCGCCGGGTGCCACAACAGCCGTGAATCCGCTCCAGCCGGCACCGGCAACTTCAGGAGGCTGCCAGCCGCCCACGCCGTTTCCCTTGAAGAGCCACAGTTGCCCGGACGCGTCCCTGGCGAGGACATCACTGCGTCCATCGCCGCTGAAGTCCCGCGTTGGAACGATCAGGTTGTAGTTGTTCCACGAGGTCCCGGTGTTGACCTTACCCAGCCATCCGCCGGTGCCATTACCCGGGTAGAGCCACAATGTACCGGCCGCGTCGCGAGCCAGGACGTCATTCTTCGCGTCCGAATTGAAGTCCTTCCACGTGTTGGCCGGTGCCGCAGGCAAGGTATATGTCTGCGATGCCACCGCAGACTGGTTGCCTGCCGCATCAACAGCGAAGTACTTGACCGTGGTGGTCGCTGTTGGCGTCACGGTCACGGTTGTTGTGCCGGTGGGGCTGGACAGCGTGGGTGTGGAGTTGTTCGTTGTGTAGTAGATCTTCGCTCCGGATTCCGTGGTCAGCGTGACCTTTTGTCCAAGCGTCAGGTTTCCACCCTGTGGGCTGGCTGTCACCGTTGGCGCAACATTGTCCAACACGTACACCTGGGTTTGCGGTGCCGAGGCATTGTTGGCTGCGTCGACTGCAATGTACTTGAGGGTTTTGCTTCCCATGGTGATGGGGCCGGTGTAGGGCGTGCTGGCCGTGGTGGGAGTGGTGCCGTTCTCTGTGTAGTAGATCTTGGCGTCTGCTTCACTCGCTGTCAGCGTGACTTTGCTTGCAGGACCGTACGTTCCGCCTACAGGACTGGCTGTCACTGTGGGAGGAGTCGTGTCAGCTATGAAGACCGTGAAGTTGACGCCTGCAACGGTGGTGTTGCCTGCAACGTCCCGGGCCTCTACTTCAAACCTGTTTGGTCCGTTGGCGATGTCCGCATAGACCTTCGGTGATGTGCAAGCGGTGAAAGCATCGGTTCCCAACCGGCAGCGGAACCCAGCTACATCCGAGGAGCCGGAGGCGAACTGGAACTGGTACCCGGCTCCCACTGTGGCCCCGCTGGCCGGAGCCGTGATGGCAACCTGGGGGGCCGTCAGATCAGCCGTTACGGTCTGCGCAGCAGCAGGGCTGACGTTCCCTGCCGAGTCCGTGCTTCGGATCCTCAAGGTATGGGCACCCGCAGTTGTGAGCGTGAATGTGTCACCCGGTACACATGCCTGGAAGGCAGCGTCGGCAGTGGAGTCAACGGAACATGTGAGTGTTGTTCCTGGCTCAAAAGTGGCGCCCAGAACCGGTTTGCCGTTGACTACTTGACCACTGTTTGGAGCTGTAAAGACCGGCGCAGCAGGTGCGACTGTGTCCACTGTGAATGTCCGTGAAACCGGTACGCCACCGGGTGCAGGCCTCACGGAGAAGGTCTGCTGCCCGTTCGTCAACGCAGTTGACGTGTAGGTGCCGCCGGTGCAGTTCACCCAGGCTCCACCCATGGAACACTCCAACGCACTGCCGGCCGGATCCGCGCTGACGCCGAACGTGGGAGTGGTGTCATTGGTGAATTCGGGATTGGGAGCTTGTGCACCGCTGGCCAGTGTGGGGCCGGAAGTAATTTTCGCCACTGCGCCGCCAAGGATGCTGATGCTGCCCCGGCCTTCGCCCGGAGAAGAGGCCAGCTGCCCGGGATCATCGAGCACCAGAAGTTGACCGCCCCGCATTCCAAGGCCGCCGATCTTGCTGAATCCCAAGGCCCATTGGTTGTCTACGGTGCCGTTCGTGAGGTCGAGCCGTGAGACCTTGTCTGTGCCCGCCGTGGTGCCGCTGCTGGTGCCCGTGTAAATAACGTGGGCGTTGTAGTCGTAGTAGATCGACGCCGCGACGCCGACGTTGTACGAAGTCAATGGCACGTAGTCTGTCATTTCGCCGTTGCCAGGGGCGGAAAACGCCCGGAGGCCGGTGGTTTCCAGTACGTAGACACTGACGTATCCGTTGCTGTCGTAGCCCGCCGCCACCAGGCCCAGTGCGCGGGTGGTGACCGACGCAATGGATTCGATGCTTGGGTGCATGATGGTCGGATCAACGATCTTGATGATTGAGCGGGCATTGGCGAATGACAGATAGATGTTGCCATCCGGTCCGTCAGAAACGGCGTTCGGGCGGACGTCGCCATCGAGGACCGTCAGTGTGCTGCTGTACTCGAAGAGGTCCAGCGGTGGATTCCACACGGCCCGTACAAGATGCGAACTTCCAACCGCTGAATCCGGAATGAAGACTGTTTCGTCGCCATTGCCGATGGAGCCGGGGGTGGGGTCAAGCACGATGGAGACCCCGGGGACTTTCGGTCCGGGGCCGGCTCCAGGCAGGCTGCCGCCCAAGCACGTGTCTTCCTCGATGGTGCCCGCGTTTCCGTTAATGGGTTCGGACATGCGGCAGAAACCGGCCACGCTATCTGAAACCCACATGCGGCCGATGGGGTCAAGAACAGTCCCCGCAGGCTTGGTGAGCCCAATACCAATGATCTGTTTCTGTTGGTCCGCATGTGCCGGGGTGCTGGAAACCACCGCGGTCATGCCTGCAACCGTCAGAAGTACGGCGGCCAATGCCGTGGTGACCTTTTGTCCGCGAAGCCGCCATCCGGCGTCGCGCCTCATCTGCTGTCCCATCACGCCACTTCCTTCAACCACTTGGTCAGGACTGCGGCCTGCGGTGCCATGGGCGCCAGCGTGAGTGCTCCCTTAACGATCGGAACGCCGCCAAGCCCATAGAGCGCCGTACTGATGGTTGGGGGATTGTTTCTGGTGCAGGCTTTGACAATGGCAAGGCAAATGTCATTCCTTGTTCCAACGGCGCCCGCTTCAACAGCGACATTAACCGCGGCATTTTCTTCCGCCGCCAAAACCTGGGGCTGAAGGCCCACATATGTCACTACGACATCTGCGAATTTCTTGTATTGAGTGTTTGCCCAAACCTCTTCAAGGCTCGACAAAATGATGAGCGGATTTCCATTGGCTCCGCGACATTCGAATTGATATCGCTTGACTGGTTCGGGTCTTTCGACGCGTGGTTTGTCGGCATCGCCGGCATTCGTCACGCCCAGCCTGAATGGCTCAACATTTTCAACGACCTTGACCGAGCAGCCTGTAAGAACGAGACCGGCTAGGCCAAGCTGGACGATAGCGCGTCTTGGCATGTCCACCGAGGGATCCCCACTTCATTCGGATGCTCCCCAGCTCCGCATGCAGTTGGATTTTCGCCCCAGCCGTTGCCGGCTGCATTACTCTATCTTCTCCCAAATTCCGCATTTGTCACTAGCTAGTACGTCTTTTTCTTCAAGGATTATTCCTGATTGACCTTCGGCTGCCCCGCCGTTGGCCTTCGTGCTGCCGTCAGAGGCCGACACCGACCATGTGCAGCCTTCCGGCGGGGTCTTCCGGAGGTGGAACTTTCCGGGAACCAGGCCCTCGCTCGTCACCGAAGACTCGCCGTCCCCGGCTCTTTCCCCCGACGCCCAGAGTTCGATGATTCGCCCCTGCGGTGCCCTGGGGCATAGCTCGCTTGCGGCCCGCAGCATTTGACGGCTGCTTCGGCCGAAGAGCTCCGAAGCGGCTTCGTCGCTGACGCGTGTACAGAGTGCCAATGCGGTCAAATAGGCGTCGAGGCCCTCGGATGGTGTGACACCGGGCTCAGCTAGGGAGATGATCCGGGCTTCATCTTCGGTGGGCTCGAACGGAGCGGGTCCTTCATAGCTCGCAGTGCAGGAATCCATACGGACATATCCGGTGGAAGCCCAAACCTCCGCAAGGCTTGTGTACGTCACGTCCGGAACTGCCTCGTTAAGGCTTGAACAGAGGTACGAGAACCGGCCCGAATCATCAGGTGCGCCGGCGCCTTGTCCGCTGCCATTGCCCGGCTCTGTCGGTTCGGGAGCAGGCGTTGCCGATGATGAAGGAGTCGCCGATACGGAGGGAACGGGCGTTGCCGTGGTGGAAGGTGTCGGTGGGCTGGAGCAACCGGCAATGAGCAGTAGCATCGCCGCAGCGGCCGGGTACAGGGTTCGCATGATGACCTCCACCTCCATGGTTGTCAGAACCCGCATGCCGGTCAATGAATTTGCCCGTGAATCGGGTATCGATACCGCTACAAAATGGTGATACAAACGTCGAAGGCCTTGCTCCGGAGACCAAGGCCTTCGACGTTTGGTGGTTGTCAGGCGAACATGGAGTTCAGGGTGTTGATAACAGTGGCTTCTACGCCCGTTGTTCCGCCCCGGAAGTGACCGATGTGTCCGTAAACGGTCATCGAGCCACCCGCGATCCCCGGATGGTCCGGGTCCCAGCCTCCCTCATAGCTGCCCCCGGAAGAATAAGGCGGCAGGAACTGCGCACTGGGTACGTAGTAGCACGACTCGTTTCCGTACCCACCAACGATCACTCCGTTTGCGCCGCCGAACCTTGCCCGGAAGTATGCGGCGTAACCGCTTACCAACTCGCCACCGACGATTCCAATCCTCAGTTGCGGGCTGCCCCCGAACTTCCACACTTGGAAGGGACAAGCGACCGAGGTTTCGTAACTGCCGCTGTCAATTCGACCGATCATGACTTGGGCGTGGCGTCCGTACCAGGCGGGATTACCGTCCAGGTTGGGGAGCCGTGACACGTAGGCGGCGCGGACAGCTGCCATGTTCCCGGCAGTGGGAGTGATGTCCAGGGGGATCTGGACCTCCTGGTAGCTGGTCTGGAGGGGGCTGCCGATGGACCTTCCGGGTGTCTGCATGGCAACGTCAACAGCAGCGCCGAGCTTAGTGGCGTACTCGTCCCTCAACTCCCAGCTGGGCACTCCCATGGGGTTCTGGTCTCCGGCTGCTCCTTGAAGGAACAAGGCGAAACATTCGGGGTTGGTGTTTTCGATGTAGTTACAGGCTCCGGCGGGAAAATCGCCGTCGAAAAGTGTGCGCATGCCGGCCGCGACCGGGTGGCATGCGTAGTTGAATATCACCGCTGCGGCGTTCCCGTTTGGCTTGCGCGCCACAATGACCGGCACGGTGTTCTCAAGGTAAGGAAGGCCCACCCTGTTGTACGCGATGCTGGCCGTTGTGACCTTGTAATCCAACGTGACAGCTGTCTGCGATGCGTTGAGCGCTTCGCTTGCAGCATCCACGAGGTCGTTCTCCAAGTGCTGGCTGTAGGTCTCCACCATGGACAAGTCCGACAACCCGTAGCACATGAACGGGTGGAGGGTGTCGACGACGGCCGGCCCATTGTGCGTGTGCGTGGACTGGATCAGAATGTCGCCGTTGGACCATCCCGCCAGCGCCAATATCCGCTCCCGGGCACGCTGGTGTATTGACCGGGGCAGGGCAAGAATGTCCACGCTCATGATCAGATTGGGTGAGCCATTTTCCCACAGCACGATGGCCCTGACCCACAGCGATTCGTAGGGTGCACTGCTTGTAGCCTCCCGGCCGCCGTCGAGGGTCCCGTACCCCGCCATATAGGGATTGACATCCAGGGGCGGCGAAATGCTGACCTTGGCCGTTGAAACGGTAAACGCCATGAAAGATCACTCCTTGATTGTGCGCATTGGTGACCTTCGCTTGCCCCCAAACAAAGCCCGTTTCCCGAATGCGCTGAACAGCCAATACGTGAGACCACCTTCATTAGATCACGCAATCCCGCGATTTAGACCTGTCTCCGGCCTAAACATTGTTTGTTTCCTTTACGTAATTTTGCCGAATACGAAAAGGGCCCGCACCCTCCTTTTCAGAGTGTGCAGGCCCTATTTTCGGGAGCCGGCGCCCGCTTGGTCTAACTTGCGGCGGGGGCGAGGATTCTTAGCCCGCCCCAGTCGATGCCGATTCTGGTGGGTGTGCCCCAGCTTCGATTCTGTCCAACCGGGTAATAACGCAGATCGCCACCGGTCGTCCGCGCCAGGATCCCGCTTGAGCCGGCTCCAGCGAATCCACGGATGGCTCCGAAGCTGTTGATCACGTTCCAACCGACACCTACGGTGTCGGGCGCTTCCTGAATCAGTGTTCCGCTGCCGGTTGACCGGTAGAGCACCAAATCGCCGGCGGCATTCTTCGCCAGGAGATCCATGTTGGTGTCCTTGTCGAAGTCCATCTGGAGGATGGCCAATCCGGCCCAACCGACGCCAATCTGAACACGCGCGCCCAATCCCGTGCCGGACGGGTTACTGATGTGGAACAAGCGGCCTGAGGGGTCGTATCCAACGATGCTCGGACGGGCGTCGGACTTCTTCCACGAACCGACAGTGAGCGTCCAGTCTTTCCAACCGGTACCGAGGCTGATGGGCGCCCCGTAGCCTCGGCCTTTGAATCCCGGATACATGCTGAGCCGCCCATCGGTCCACTGAGCCAGGATGTCCAAGGTGCCGTCGTTGTTCCAGTCGGCGAGGAAGCCGGCCTTCAGCCCGGTCCACTGCGTGCCGATAAGTTCAGCAGGCAACAAGGAGGTTGAACCTGACCCGGGGTAGCGATACATGTTGCCGTCTTGACGCGTGGCCACCACATCTTGAGCGTCCACGCCGAGCGTGGCCTCAACGTTGACCGGAGCGCCGCTGATCACGTTCGCATCATTCCATCCCACTCCGATGAGGAAGCGGTTGCCCCACGACCCGGACACTGCCGGGTAGTAGTACAGGTCACCGTTGGCGGTCCGGGCTTGGAGCCCCTGCGAACCAGCGCCATTGAACCCGGCCGATGAGCTCACCGACGTCATGGCGGACCAGCCGTTTCCGATTACCCGGCTCGGTTCGGAGAGGAACGATCCCACCCCGTTGGAGCGGTACAGACGCATGATGCCGTCATTTGTCCGGGAGACGATGTCCTGGTTGCCGTCCCCGTCGAAGTCCAGTTGGTTGAACTGGTGCCCTCCGAATCCGGTCCCGATCAGCACTCCTCCACCGAGGGCGCCTCCGGCCGCATTCACGTACCGGTACAGATTTCCTTTGCCGTCCTGGCCGATAACACCCGGATACGCGTCCCTGGAGTTCCACCACCCCGCGGTGAGCGACATCTCCTGCCACCCCGTTCCCACCAGAATGGGCGCAAGGAAACCGCCACCGGAAGCGCCCCGGAAAACCTGGAGCGAGCCGTCCTGCCACTGGGCGAGGATGTCCTGGACTCCGTCCTGGTTCCAGTCAACGACGTGGACGGACTGTGCAGTTCCCCAACCGGAACCAATGCCTACCGGTCCTGTGATGCGGCCCTGTCCGTCTGCCGGGAAATTGTCCAGACGTCCGGAGGGCATGGCAGCGAGCACGTCCGCCCCGGACCGGATGGAGGGGCTGGAGGGGCGGGGGACTCCTCTAGCGAATGTCCGAAGCTGGTCATAAGTGCCGTTGAAAATATTCGAGTCGCCTTCAAAGGGGCCCGTGCTGCTGTACTGCCACATGGTGTAATTGCCCCAACTGAGAGGCATGGCCCCGGGCGAGTTGGTTGGGTTGTTCCAATAGGACGCGATCCACAGCGGGTAGTTTCCGAAGGTGGAGTTCCCTACGCAGGTGTTCCACCAGTCGGTGGTGCTGTAGATCACCGGGAATCGACCCGTCAGTGCCTTGACAGTATTGCCGAAGTCGGCCGCCCATTGTCCGAGCTGCGCCTTGGACATGTCATAGCATGTGTTGCCGAAGTAGAACCCGTTGATGGTGCGTCCGGCGTAGGGGTTGTATTCGATGTCCAGGACGGGCGGGAGCGTGTAACCGTCGGCAGTCCATCCGCCACCGTTTGCCACGAAATACCTGGCCTGGTCCGCACCCGATGACCAGTTGGGGATAGCGAAGTGGTAGGCGCCCCGGACCATTCCTACGTCACGGGAGCCGTTGTACTGCTGTGTGTAGTTTTCATTGAGGTAGTAGTTGCCTTCGGACGCCTTGACGTAGGCCCATCGGGAACCTTGGTTCCATTGGGTTTGCCAGTTGACGTTGCCTTGGTGGGCGCTGACATCCTGACCCGCGATGCCGATAGTCGGGCGCCAGTGTCCCGGGTCAGCCGCCATGGGAACCACTGAATTCACTGCTCCGCCGATTGAACGGGCTCCCGACGGGGGCGAAACCGCACTCTGCTGCTTCGTCGCCATGACCCTTGGCGATCGCTGCCCCATTTCGGCGCCACCGGCCGGAATAGCGGCGCGCATGGCCGCTTTCATGGCGTCGGCGTTATTGGCGCTGCCAGGCATTGCCTGGGGTGTTGCGCGCTGCGCTTCGGGTTGTCCTGAGGCCGTTGATGTTGGCAACGGCGCCTCTAATGGTGAAGGTTCGACGGCGGGCGGCGGCTCTTGCTGACCGGGAACCGGTTCGATGGTCGGCAAATCGCTGCCGGAGGGCGCCGAACCCGAGCCGTCTCCGGCTGGTCGCGGACCCTGTGACGGCGTTGGTTCCCGGATCTCCGACTGCGGTGCCGGTTGCGGTCCGGACGTCTGCGCCCATGCAGGTGCTCCCAGGCTTGAACTTCCGATCAGGGCGATAGTAAGCGCCAGGCCTACACGTGCCAGTGGGATGCGGCGGACCGGGTCCATCGAAGTAGTTTTCATTTTCACATCCGGCCCTGTGCCGCGGCTTAGCGGCGCATGGTGTGGCTTGTGGACAAGCTCCGGGGCGGGCGCTTGCGCATGAGACCTTAGGCCAGCTCCTAACGGGCTTTACCCTAACATTCCGAAACTGGAGTGACTAGTGGGATTCAGGGTGCTGGCGTGACTGATGATGGGAAGTTATCCACATAGCGTTCGGAGTGACTTGAGGGTCCGAATTCGCTCGCCTAGCGTGAATGACTCGAGATACGCCTCTCGTTTACAGGCTCGTGATCAGGGGAGAGTTGTGGATGCTGTAAAAATCGTCGAGGGAGAAGTCCGGGAACTCATTCGGCGCCGCGGGCTGGATCCGCTGGAACAAGCCGGGGATGTCCGGCTTCTGGTAGAGGCGGCGGTCAACGATTACGACGAACGGGCACTTCTGGGTCCCCTTCCCTCTCTCGGACACCTCGAGACCGCGCGACAACACATCTTTGATGCCGTCGCAGGATTTGGGCCCCTGCAGCCGCTCCTGGATGATCCCGGAATCGAAGAGATATGGATCAATGCGCCGCACGAGATCTACGTGGCGCGCAACGGGGAATCCGAGCTGACGGCCATAAGTCTCAGCGAGCAGCAGGTACGCGATCTGGTTGAAAGAATGCTCAAGAGCTCGGGACGCCGGGTGGATCTCTCATCCCCTTTCGTGGATGCTGCCCTTCCGGACGGATCCAGGTTGCACGTAGCAATTCCTGACATCACCCGCAAGCACTGGGCTGTCAACATCAGGAAATTCATCGCGAAGGCAAGCCGCCTTGAGCACCTCGTCGAGCTTGGAAGCCTGACGCCCCAGGCTGCCAGGTTCCTCGGTGCGGCGGTAGCCAGCGGGCTCAACATTCTGGTGTCCGGAGCCACCCAAGCGGGAAAGACCACAATGTTGAATTGCTTGGCCGCCAGCATCGGTTCCCGTGAACGGGTCATCACGGTGGAGGAGATCTTTGAACTGAAGCTTCCGCTGCGCGACGTGGTGGGATTGCAGTGCCGTCAACCGAATCTCGAGGGTGAAGGCGACATTCCTTTGCGAAGGCTTGTCAAGGAAGCGCTTCGAATGCGTCCCGATCGCTTGATAGTGGGAGAAGTTCGCGAAGCGGAAAGCCTCGACATGCTCATTGCGCTGAACTCCGGGTTACCCGGGATGTGTACCGTGCACGCCAACTCTGCCCACGACGCCGTCACCAAGATCTGCACCCTCCCGCTCTTGGCAGGGGCCAATATATCGAGTGCTTTCGTAGTACCCACAGTGGCGTCGTGCATCGACCTCGTGGTGCACTGCGGTCGCCATTCAACCGGGCGCAGGCAGGTGACCGAGATCCTGTCGCTGGGACGCAGGGTGGAAAACGGGATCATTGAATCCTCGGGTGTCTTCGGCATGGTTGCAGGGCAGTTGCATCCCAGGGTCAACTCCATGCCGGCACCGGAAAAGTTTGCCCGCGCAGGCTTCGATGTGGCTGCCCTCTTGGAGTTGAACTGATGGCGGCACTGCTCGGGATCGTGTGTGGCTTAGGGGTGTTTCTCATGTGGTGGTCCACATGGGTCCAACCACCGGCTGAGCCCAAAAGAAAAAAGCCCCGACGCTTGGATCTTCTCCTGATGGCAGCAGGGATTGAGAAAGTCACCGGCACCGGACTCCTTGCCACGTGCGCCGGACTTGGACTGTTCGCACTGCTGGTTTTCTATGTTCTGACAGGATCGCCGCCGGTGGCCCTGTGTTTCGCAATCTTCGGTTCATGGATTCCCTTTGCAATTGTGCGCTGGCGGGCACGGAAGCGTAGGAACTCACTACGGCAGCTGTGGCCGGACATCGTGGACCACTTGCGTTCAGCTATTCGTGCAGGCCTTGCACTGCCAGAGGCGCTGATCCAGCTGGGACACAATGGCCCGGAAGAATTAAGGGAGTTGTTCTTGGACTTCGGGGCCGACTATAGAGCCGCCGGCAATTTTGAGGCTGCAGCGGACAAACTCAAGGAACGCCTGGCTGATCCGGTGGCCGACCGAATCATTGAGGCCCTGCGAATGACTCGTGAAGTGGGTGGCTCCGACCTCGGACGAATGCTGGGGACCCTGTCAGGGTTCCTGCGCGACAGCGCAAGGACGCGCAGTGAGCTTGAGGCCCGGCAGTCCTGGACCGTCAATGCTGCCCGGCTCGCTGTAGCTGCGCCCTGGATAGTTTTGGTGGTCATGGCAAGCAGGCCTGAAGCCATGCTGGCATTCAACTCAGGCATGGGCGCCTTGGTTTTGCTCGGAGGCCTGTTGATTTCAGTTTTCTGCTACTCCGTGATGCTCCGCGTCGGCGCCTTGCCGGAGGATGAGCGGGTTCTTCGATGACCACATCAACAGCCTTCGCCTTGCTGTGCGGCCTGCTTCTAGGAGCCGGGTGCTGGTTGATCGTGGTGCGCCTCCCGTTCATGCGGGGAACCAGATTCGCTGATCGGATCGAACCTCAACTGAAGTCGCAGAATCTTGAATCGCGCCTGCTCCGCACGCCAACACACAATCTCACTCCGTTTGGGCCCTTCGAACGAATTCTTCGCCCCATCATCCGCGACGCCCTTACTTCCATGTCCCGCTTCAACGTAGGCAACACGGCCTTGGCGAAGAAGCTTGCCCGTGCGGGTTCGAAAAAATCAACGTTGGATTTCCGGGCCGAACAGCTTCTGTGGGCCGGGGCCGCTTTCGTGCTCTCTATCGTCGTGGTGGTCGCCGGGGCAAGCGCCGGCCGGTTCAGTCCGGCCGTCTCATGTAGCTCAGTGATCGCCAGCGCGCTGGGCGGCTACCTGCTTCGGGACTATGCGTTGGGTCTGCGGATAAAGCGGAGGGAGTCACGGATGTTGTCCGAGTTTCCCAGCCTCGCGGAGTTGATGGCGCTCGCGGTCGCAGCAGGTGAGAGTGCCATGGGCGCCATGGACAGGGTGAGCCGCAGCTCGAATGGCGAGCTCTCCGCGGAGTTTGCCACGATCTTGGCGGATACCAGGTCTGGGAAGCCGCTGACGGAAGCGCTTCAGGCATTCTCATCGAGGTCGGAACTTCCGCCCTTGGTCAGGTTCATCGACGGCCTGATGGTTGCTGTTGAACGCGGGACACCGTTGGCAGACGTCCTCCGGGCGCAAGCAGCGGACGTCCGTGACGCCGCAAAGCGGGACCTCATGGAGTCAGCAGGCCGAAAAGAAATTGCCATGATGGTCCCGCTTGTCTTCGGCGTGCTCCCGCTGACCGTAATCTTCGCTGCTTTTCCTGCCATTGCGGCTTTGGAGATGAGCCTATAGAGCGCCACCCATGATCCGCCCCAGCTATCCACTCAACTAACCACGCTAAGTCAGCAACGTCTCGAAATACACTGAGGAAGACCATGAAACGAAGTGCAAGCAAACTGTCCGTTATCTCAATCCTGCTCCTCTGCTCATGGTGGTTGTTCGTGGCGATTGCCCACAGGACGACACACCCCAGGGAAGACCACGAGCGCGGTGACGTACCTGGGTGGGTGATGATCACACTGATGTCCGCGATCCTCGTGGCAGGACTTCTTGCCATCGCGACACCGGCATTGGGCGACCTTTTCAATCAAGCGATGAGCAAGGTGGGCAAGTAGGACGCGGGATGGACTACGACGGCGTCGTCGATGACTCTTCTCACTCAGTGCCCACGAATGCCGCACATGAGCGCGGGTCTGCTGCGGTGGACTTCGTCTTGGTTGGTGCCCTGCTGACCTTGTTTTTTATCTCGATAGTTCAACTCACGCTGGTGCTGCACGTTCGGAACACACTCGTCGATGCCGCCGCTTCCGGAGCGCGATACGGGGCCTTGTCGGATCGCACGTCTATGGATGCCCGTGCCAGGACCGCGGAGTTGATTGGCGCTGCGTTGAACGGTGATTTTGCCCGCGATGTCACTTCAACGGAAGTCACCATTGAGGGGGTCCGAACCTTGGAAGTGACAGTAAAGGCCCCTCTGCCGGTTTTTGGTCTGATCGGCCCCGGTAAATTGTTGGAGGTGACGGGACATGCTGATCTCCCAAGGTGACGCGCGAATGCCACCACTCGCCGCGGTGAAAAATGTGTTAAAAAGCAGGCTGCGCGATGCCCTGTGCTTGCCAGCGGGATGGGCTGGGAAGGTAGGGGATTGCCTTCCACCCCACGAAGCACAAAAGGGCAGCGCCGTGGTGGAATTTACCTTCCTGGCTTTGCTCCTCATGGTCCCGGTGGTCTATTTCGTAGTGACCGTTGGCCAGATTCAGGGCGGGTCGTTTGCCGTGGTGGGCGCTGCCGATCAAGCAGCTAAAGTCTTTGTGACCCAACGGGACCCGGTCATTGCAAGGACAGCAGCGGAGCGCAGCGTGCTTGTCGCTCTCAAGGATCACGGTTATTCGCCGGAGCAGGCCAGCATCGCCATCGAATGTGATCGCGGGAGTTGCTTGTCAGCAGGCGCAACGGTGACTGTCACTGTGCGCTTGGATGTTCCCTTACCCTTGATGCCCTTCGGGGACTCCCTGCAGTTGAACGCAAGCCGACTCAGTGCGTCGGCATCGCAGGTTGTAGGGCGTTACCAATGACAGTAGTTTCATCGAGAAGGCGGGAAGAAGGCCAGATAACGGTTCTCATCGTCGGGTTCGTGCTGTTATTACTCCTCCTGGCTTCGGTGGTCATGGCAGCGTCAGCTGTCTACCTGGAGCACAAGAAGTTGCTGTCTTTGGCTGACGGAGCGGCGCTCGCGGCCGCGGACTCCTACACGGTGGCGCATATCGGCGGAAGCTACGTTCCTTCCACATCGCTGGTGGATGCGACAGTGATCGCCTCAGCCGGCTCCTACCTTGATGCAAGTAACGCCTTTTCCAGGCATGACCACCTGGCTGTTGGAGCGGGTACGGGCAGCGAGCCGGGCGGTACGGCGGTAGTAGTACTCACCGCAGTGGCGCATCCGCCCGTGATCAGCTTTCTACTGCCGGAGGGGATTCTCATTGAAGCGAGGTCAACGGCCCGATCCCGGCTGACTCAGTAATAGGCGGACCCGGTAATGAGAGGTCCCGGTCATGAGATGTCGCGCGGGCACGGGCACAGAGTGGGGGAGCCACCGGGGAGTGCAACGGATAGCGTACGCTGGGATGATCATGGCTGAAATTGATTTTCCCGCGGAAATCCGCGCACTTCGAGCAACGTACAGCTCAATCGAGAACGTCACCGATGTTGATGCACTCAAGACTGAGATCGCTGAACTGAGCGAGCAGGCCGGGGCTCCGGACCTCTGGGATGATCCTGCTTCTGCCCAGGTGATCACTTCAAGGTTGTCGCACCGGCAGTCCGAAGTTGAGCGCCTTTCCAAGCTCGCATCCCGGATTGACGACCTCGAAGTTCTGGTTGAACTGGGCCAGGATGAGGGCGATGAGGACTCGATGGCGGAAGCGGCCAAAGAACTTTCGTCCATTCGCAAGGCGCTTGCGGAGCTGGAGATAACAACGCTGTTGTCGGGCGAGTACGACGAACGCGAAGCCGTAGTTACCATCAGGGCAGGAGCCGGTGGCGTGGACGCTGCCGATTTCGCGGAGATGCTGATGAGGATGTATTTGCGTTGGGCTGAACGCCATGGCTACCCGACCACGGTGATGGACACATCCTATGCCGAGGAAGCCGGCCTGAAATCCGCCACCTTCGAAGTCAAGGCACCCTACGCCTTCGGCACGTTGAGTGTTGAAGCCGGAACGCACCGGCTGGTCCGCATCAGTCCTTTCGATAACCAGGGGCGCCGTCAGACATCCTTCGCCGCGGTGGAGGTCATCCCTTTGATCGAGCAGACGGACTCCATTGAGATCCCGGACAACGAAATCCGCGTTGACGTCTTCCGTTCCTCGGGTCCGGGCGGCCAGTCCGTCAACACCACAGACTCCGCTGTGAGGCTGACGCACATCCCTACGGGCATTGTGGTTTCGATGCAGAATGAGAAATCGCAGCTTCAGAACCGTGCAGCCGCCATGCGTGTGCTCCAGTCCCGGTTGCTTCTGGTGAAGAAGGAACAGCAAGACGCGGAAAAGAAGGCGTTGGCCGGAGACGTTAAGGCGTCCTGGGGTGACCAGATGCGTTCCTACGTCCTCAATCCATACCAAATGGTCAAGGACCTGCGGACGGAACACGAAGTGGGCAACACTTCGGCAGTGCTTGACGGGGATATCGATGACTTCATCGACGCCGGCATTCGCTGGCGTACCGGCAACCGCAACGCAGCGGCCAACTAGCACCCGGGCATTGTGGCCCGGGTCACGTGAGAGTTCGGATTCCGCGACACGCCCCTGAAAGCCGCGGAGTAGCGGCTGGCCCGTGCGTATAGTCGAGTGGCCGGTGCTCTCACTTCCCCCATCGAAAGCCCGCGCTCCGGCTGTTGGACTGGGCGACTATGTCATGTCCGGCGGGGTTCTAAGGGCCATGATCAGATTTGAGAATGTCACCAAGGTCTATGAGCAGAATGCCCGACCGGCGCTCGATTCTGTGAGCCTTGAGATCAACCGCGGCGAGTTCACCTTCTTGGTGGGCGCTTCAGGGTCAGGCAAGTCCACGTTCCTGCGGTTGATCCTTAAAGAGGACAAAGCCTCGTCCGGGTCCGTGTACGTCGCCGGCCAGAACGTTGCGAACATTTCGAGCTGGCGCGTCCCTAAGCTGCGGCGCGGAATTGGCGTTGTCTTCCAGGACTTCCGGTTGCTCCCGCAGAAGAACGTCTTCGCTAACGTTGCTTTCGCTATGCAGGTGATCGGCAAGAGTCGCTCGATTATCCGGGAGACAGTGCCGGAAGTTCTGAAGACGGTCGGCCTGGAGGGCAAGGAACGTCGCATGCCCCATGAACTTTCCGGTGGCGAGCAGCAGCGCGTGGCGATCGCCCGCGCCGTCGTAAACCGCCCCGGCATTCTGCTGGCGGACGAACCGACCGGAAACCTGGACCCCATCACCTCGATGGGAATCATGGGAGTCCTGGACAAAATCAATCAGAACGGCACCACGGTAGTCATGGCAACCCACGACGACGACATTGTCAATGAAATGCGCCGCCGCGTGGTGGAACTCAAGAACGGCAAGGTCATTCGCGACGAAGCCAAGGCGCTTTACACATCGATGATCCCCGTGGTTGGCGAATCGCGCCGGCTGAGGGATGCCAGCGGCGAGGAACTCAACCGTGCGCAGGGGGCACAGCTGTGAGGCTTTTGTTTATCCTGGGGGAGATCGGCAGCGGCCTGCGCCGGAACCTCTCCATGGTGATCTCTGTGGTCCTGGTGACCTTTGTTTCGCTGACGTTCGTGGGTGCGGCAGGAATGCTGCAGATGCAGATCAACCAGATGAAGGGCTACTGGTACGACAAAGTCCAGGTAGCGGTCTTCCTCTGCAATGACGGTTCGACGGCGGTGGGGTGCGCTTCGGGGTCGGCCACCAAGGAACAGCAGGCGAACCTTCAGGCCATGCTCGAGTCCCCGGCAATCAAGCCGTACATCAACGATTTCCAGTTCGAGTCGCAAGCTGAGGCGTACACCCACTTCAAAGAGCAGTTCTCCAACTCACCGATAGTGGATTCGGTATCTGAAGACCAGTTGCCGGCCTCCTTCCGGATCAACATGAAGAACCCCGAAAAGTACGAAATCATCAGCGAAACGTTTTCCTCTCAACCGGGTGTTGAGACAGTCAGTGACCAACGGCAGGTGCTCGAACGCATCTTTTCCTGGATGAACGGGGCATCGGTTGCTGCCATGGGCGTGGCGGCGGTGATGATTTTCTGCGCGGTCTTGTTGATCACCACCACCATCCGGCTGTCGGCGTTCAGCCGACGGCGGGAGACAGGGATCATGCGACTCGTGGGCGCGTCAAAGACGGTCATCCAATTGCCGTTCATCCTGGAAGGTGTCATTGCTGCCGTAGTAGGAGCACTGCTGGCTTCCATCACGCTCTGGCTCATGGCGCACTTCTGGCTCAACGGCGACCTGTCGAGGCAGTTCCTCAATACCCCGTTCATCTCCTCCACCCAGGTCCTGGTGATCGCGCCGGTGCTCATTGCGCTTGGCGCGGGCTTGGCCGGCATATCTTCCCTTTTGACGCTCCGGCGTTACCTGAAGGTCTAGCCGTGAACGCCCTGACTCAACAATCAACAATGCTGACAAGCGAAAAGGACTCCTGATGACCACGTTGGACCCGAACCCCCTGCGCCGACGCCTTGCGTCGGGTCATGCTCGGTTTGTGGGAGCGGTTCTTGCTGTGGGCCTGGCTGTCAGCCTCCTGTCCGGCGCTCCAACTGCTCAGGCGGACAGCCTCGAGGACCAGCAGGCTGCGTTGGAAGCTGAAGCGGCCCGTGTCCAGGCTTCACTCGAATTTGTTGACTCAAACATCGCAAAGGCTGCCGGTGACCTGGTGATCTACCAGGGTCGCCTTCCCGGCGCACAGCAGGCCCTGCTTGAGGCACAGGGCCGGGTGGCGAGTGCGGTCAAGGAAGTCGAGGCACTTGCTGCCAGGGTTGAGCTTGCCCAGCAGAACAAGGCCAAGATTACGGAGCAGTTGGAGAGTGATAAGCAGAAGATCACTGACACCAAGAAGTTGATCGGGCAGATTGCCTCCCAGGCGTACAAATCCGGAGGCGTCCCCACGAATATCGCGCTTTTATTCGGGTCCAGCGAATCCGGCAGCCTGACCGAGTCCATGGATTTGGCTGACCAAGCCATGCGCAGCCAAAACGCGGCGATGACCAAACTCACCCAGCAGAACGCCACCAACGTGAACTCCCAGGCGAGGCTCGTTGCCGTCGAGGAAGAAATCCAAGACCTGAAGGCCAAGGCGGACGCTGCACTTGACCGGGAAAAGTCGGCAAGGGACGAGGCGGCGAGCAAGAAGGCCGAAGTAGACAAGTTGATCGAGGACACCACCCGCCTCAACGGACAACTTCAGGCAGCCAAACCGGGCATCGAAGCCAATCTCGCCCGCGTGAAGGCCGAACAAAATACGGTGGCCGCCGAGATCGTGGAGCGTGACCGGAAGCTGAGGGAAGCATGGGAAGCGGAACAGCGCCGGGTTGCTGAAGAGGCTGCGGCCGCGGCTGCTGCTGCAGCAGCAGCGCAAGGTAGGCCTGCACCTCCGGAACCGCCATATTCCCCTCCGCCGGCTGGTTCGCCGTCGGCGTTCGGCCTTCGGCACCCCTTCGCAAGTGCTGTCCCCATCACCTCCGGATTTGGCTGGCGTGCAACGCCACCAGGCACCATTGATTTCTATGGCACCGGTGGTTACATGCACACCGGCATCGACTTCGGTGCGGCGTGTGGCACGCCCGTCTACGCAGCGGCGGCGGGCGAGGTCTTCAACTCGGGCTGGAACTCGGCCGACGGCGGCGGATGGCGGGTAAAACTGTCCCATGGTGTGGTGCAAGGCAACTCGCTGACCACCATCTATTACCACAACAGCAGCATTGTCGTAGCCAACGGCCAGCAAGTATCGGCGGGGCAACTCATCGCATACTCGGGCAGCACGGGTAACTCGACAGGTTGCCACGCGCACTTCGAAACCTGGCTCAACAGTGCCGCAGTGGACCCCATGACCCTCCTCTAGCGTGCGGTTGGCGCGCGGAGGCTCCGCCGCGCTGGCGTACACTAGTTGAAATCCGCATCTAACAAGGAGTTCTACCGTGCCCAAGGAAAGTGGCCGTAAGGTAGTGGCCACCAATCGGAAGGCCCGGCACAACTACCATGTCCTGGACACCTATGAGGCAGGCATTGCCCTCATGGGAACAGAGGTGAAGTCCCTCCGTGAAGGTCATGCCTCCATGGTTGATGGCTTCTGTACCTTCTACAACGACGAACTCTGGATGGAGGGCATCCACATCCCTGAATATCATCAGGGGAGCTGGACCAACCATGCCGCGCGGCGCCGTCGTAAACTCCTGCTGCACCGCGATGAACTGGACAAGATCTCGCAGAAAATTCGCGAGTCCGGATTCACCGTGGTGCCTCTCCAGCTCTACTTCCTGGATGGCCGGGCCAAGGTGGAAATCGCCATCGCCCGCGGTAAGAAGGATTACGACAAGCGCCAGACACTCCGTGAGCAGCAGGACAAGCGTGAGTCCCTGCGCGAGTTGCGGGAACGCAACCGACGCTAGGCAGCGCGTGTCCGGGAATGATCCGCCGGTTGAATGCGTTATGATGAGTAGTCCGACAGGAGTTTAAGAACTCTTGCCGGGTTTGGTAACAAAATACGGGGATGATCGGTTTCGACGATGTTAGTCGCGACAGGTGAAGCGGGCCGAGGATGCAGAATTATCTCGTAAACGCTGTCTGCAAACCAATAAGTGCCGAATCTAAGCGCACTGACTTCGCTCTCGCTGCCTAAGCAGTAAGACAGTCCGTCAGCCCGGGGTTGCTATCGCCCCGGTTCCTGGCGTCATTTAGATAGCCACTGCTGTTTGCCTTCGTCATTGAGGTAAACGGGACTCTTAGATGACTGGGCCCGGATCAGCCACCTGTTCGCAGGATGGCTGGGGCCGAGAAAATCCGACGCGAACTGCGCCCGGAGAAGCCCTGACAAAACGACATCGGACGGGGGTTCAATTCCCCCCATCTCCACCCCGGAAAGCCCTCGGATCCTCGTGATCCGGGGGTTTTCTTTTGCCGAATGCACCGTGCGTTCACCTACGGCGTAGCGTGTTCAGGACTACCGGCACCTGCTTGGCAGTTGTACTGGTTGGGCGCTTTGCCGAAGGATCGCGGTTAAGCGTGGCTGGGCGTTGGCAGGAGGCACGTGATGAGCACAAATCCGGCATTCGAAGAGCAATCCGCAGACGACCATGAAGCCTTGGATGCGTACTCCCGGATCGTCATACGCGTTGCTGAATCAGTGACGCCCCACGTTGCCGCGATCGAGATGACAAGTACTGACCGCCGTGGCCGGGTCCGTGGGGGAAGCGGCTCCGCGGTGGTCTTCACCGCCGACGGATATATGCTGACCAACGCGCATGTAGTGGCGGGCATCCAGTCCGGCCGGGCCGTATTCGCTGATGGCAAGCACACTGATGTGGAGCTGGTGGGAGCAGATCCACTCTCCGACCTCGCAGTGGTCCGTGGCCTGAAGCCCACCCCGCCGCCGGCATTGCTGGGCAATGCCGACACGTTGCGGGTAGGCCAATTGGTGATTGCCGTGGGGAATCCGCTGGGCCTGGCCGGTTCGGTGACCGCTGGCGTAGTGAGCGGATTGGGGCGGTCCATTCCCGTGAGGGCGGGGGAGCACAGGCGTGTGATCGAGGATGTCATCCAAACCGACGCCGCCCTGAATCCGGGAAACTCCGGGGGTGCATTGGCCGACACAAGGGGACGCATCGTGGGCATCAACACCGCCGTTGCCGGCCTCGGGCTGGGACTGGCAGTACCAATCAACACCACGACACAACGGATCATCGCGTCGTTGCTGAGGGACGGCCGCGTTCGCCGCGCTTACCTTGGCTTGGTCAGCACTCCGATACCCCTCGACGCGAGTGCGGTGGTTCGGACCGGCCAGAAGGAGGGTCTGCGGGTGGTGGAGGTCATTCCGGGCTCGCCTGCGGAGTTGTCCGGACTTCAACCGGGGGACGTGGTGTTGCGTGCGCAGGACCGTGCGGTTTCCAGCGCTGAAAGCCTGCAGAAGTTGCTGTTTGCCGAGGCTATCGGCGAGCCTTTCCCCTTGACGGTGCTCCGCGAAGGCAAGGCCCTGAAGATCACAGCCGTGCCATCCGAAATGAGTCAGCCGGCCTAGGTGTTTGCCGGCTGAGGCTCCCTGTCTAGCCTTGGTCCTCACGAACGTCCACCACGCCGATGAAACGGCTTCCGACGCCCTCGTATTCGCTGCGTACGTCGCCGAGGAAGAGTTCGGGAAGTTCGTTGTTTCGGTGGGTGCCGCAAAAGACGAAGGAGAAGTCCGGCCACCATTTCTTGGGGCGAACGGCTTCGGAGTAGCCGCACACAGCGCATGTCAGATGGACCCAGACGGGTCGCTTGCCGGTGCGGTTGGCCCGGGACTGTACCAGCCACGCCGGGGGGTTGTCCTGCATCTCCCTGAGCTCGGCCTCTGAGAGGCGGGACGGAATGCCGTGGCGTTGGGCCATTTCCATCGAAATATCAAGGGCCAAGGCGGTATCACGTCTGCTAATCACCATTCAACGATACGGGACTTCCCCGGCGTAGGCTGTGCACATGACTGACGCAGCGGCCCTCCTGCCGAGAACTCCGCTCCAAAAGCGCGTACTTGTGGTGGCGATTGTGGCTTCGTTCATCGCGATCCTTGATGGATTTGTGGTGAATCTCGCACTTCCGGCGATCGGGCGTGAACTGGGTGGCGGCCTGGTCATTCAGCAATGGGTGGTGGACGCGTACTTGCTCACCTTGGGGGCGTTGATCCTGGTGGCCGGCTCATTATCCGACCATTTCGGCAGGGCAAGGATTCTTGAATGGGGCCTCGCCGGTTTCGCGCTGACCTCGGTCATGTGCGGGCTGGCATGGACCGGAGAAGTGCTGGTGGTTTCGCGGGCGCTCCAAGGGATCGCTGGCGCCCTCCTGGTTCCGAGTTCGCTTGCCATGATCATCTCGTCGTTCTCAGGCCCGGCGCAGTCGAAGGCCATTGGGCAATGGTCCGGCTGGACAAGCGCCGCGGCCATTGTGGGTCCGCTCATCGGTGGTGTGGCCGTGGATCTTCTGTCCTGGCGGGTCATCTTCTTCATCAACGTCATACCCGCGGTTGCCATTTGGCCCATGCTTGCCGGTCTCCGGGCGTCCGATGCCACGAGGGACAAGAGCAAGAGCATCGACTACCTGGGGGCTTTCCTGGCCATGGTGGGCCTGGGAGGACCGGTGTATGCCTTCATCGAACAGGGGAGGATGGGATGGAGCAGTGCCCAGGTGTGGGCTCCGCTTCTGGTGGGTGTAGTTGCCATGGTTCTGTTCCTGGTTCACGAGTCCAGGACTGCTGAACCCATGTTGCCGCTGAGACTTTTCAGTATCCGCAACTTTGCCTGGGGTAATCTCGCCACGCTGGCCATCTATGCCGCCATTTCCCTGGGCTTCTTCGTGTTGGGCATCTATCTGCAGCAAGTGGGCGGCATGGGCGCCACGGTGGCGGGTATGGCGCTGCTTCCCGGCACAGTCATCCTGATGCTGGGTGCATCGTACTTTGGCGGCCTCGCTGGCAAGTACGGGGCAAGATGGTTCATGACGATCGGCCCCTTATTGTGCGGGGCGGGGTTCCTGATGTCGCTGTCTGTTCAGGACCCGCTCAACTACTGGACGCAGGTGCTCCCGGGGCAGATTGTCTTTGGCCTTGGCCTGGCGACGTTGGTGGCGCCCCTGACGGCCGCCATCCTGGGCGCTGTCCCTTCGGAGGAAGCCGGGATTGGTTCGGCCGTGAACAACGCCGTGGCCCGTATTGCGGGCCTGATCTCCATCGCCTTTGCCGGGGTGATTGTGGGGCCGGTTTTCACCAGGGACGGTCTCTACAACGCCTTGCTGGTGACAGCAGGCCTGTTCCTGTTCGGGGCGGTGGCGTCCGCCGTCGGAATCCGGAACCCGGTACAGGAAGTCGCGACCACCACTCTCAGCGAACCTGATACAGCCTCCGACGACGGCGGTGCGGCCGGGCAGCGCGGCTGACCTCTGAGGCGCCCCGGCTTAACGGGCCGGAAGAACGCACCCTTCGTGCGTCTCGGAGCTCTGGACCCAGAGGGCCGAGGTGACTTCGTCCGCGAGGTCGAACTCGCGGCCTTTTGCGCCGCTGCCGATGCGCACTACCAAGGCTCCGCCGAAGGGTTTACGGCCCACGACTTCGATCGGTGCGTCCAGGGATATCTCCTCCGAGGCAAGGTAGCGCAGGAGGTCCGGATTTTCGTCGCTGATTCGTGTGATGCGGCCCGAGTGGCCCTGGTCCAGTTCGATCATCCGGTAGGCGTGCGGCAACTCGACTGAACCATCGGACGACGGAATAGGGTCGCCGTGCGGGTCCCGGACAGGATGGCCAAGCTTGGCAGACATACGCTCTATGAACGTATCGGACACCGCATGTTCCAACATTTCGGCTTCGTCATGGACTTCGTCCCAGCTGTAGCCGAGTTCCTCCACCAGGTACGTCTCAATGAGCCGGTGCCGGCGAACCATGGAGAGGGCGAGCCGCATACCTTGAGGGGTCAGCCTGATGGCGCTATAGGGTTGGTGATCAACCAAGCCCTGGTCCTTGAGCTTGCGTACCATCTCGGACACCGAGGAATTGGCCACCCCCAAGCGCTGGGCGAGCTGGGAGGACGTAATTGGTTTGTCCTGCCACTCCGTGTAGGAGTAGATGACCTTGACGTAGTCCTCAATCGAGGAGGAGGGCGTACTGGTCTTCACACCCTAAGCCTACCGTGGCGTCGTGCCCTGAATTTTGAATGCCCGCCAGGTTTGCGTCATGTAGGGCAACCCGATGCTTTCACCCGGGGCATGACCGAGGTGCTCGTGGAGGTACCACTCCAGGTTGTGCATGACCTTCGCCCGGGTGGCATCGTTGGCACGGAGATAGTAGCTGCGGGACTTGGTCAATTCCATGATGTCCTCCGGCGTCAGGGAATCCTCCCACCTGGTCAGGTGGGATTCCAGGCCTTCGAACTCCGGACCGACGACTGGCCGGAAACCGGGCTTGTGGACATCGCCTGCATGCATGATGCGTGAAAGGCGGTGAACCCAGGGAACCGAAGTGTCCAATTGATTCCAGATCAACCCCAGGACCCCGTGGGGCTGCAGGATCCGGGCGATCTCCGTGCTCGCTGCGAGGGGCTCGCACCAGTGCCAGGCCTGGGCAACGCTGACGACGTCGAATGCTGAGTCCGTCAGTCCGGTTGCCTCTGCCGTTCCCTCCAACGCGTTGACGTGGGGGTAGCTCTTTCGCAATTGCTCCAGCATGTCCGTGGAAGGATCGACGGCGGTGACGGCCAGTCCGCGTTCGATGAGGAGTGCCGTGAACTTGCCTGTGCCCGCACCGAGGTCGGCCGCGGACCGCGCCCCGGGAGGAACGAGCCAATCCAGAGAGTCCAGTGGATAGCCGGGGCGCACGCGGTCATAGTGTTCTCCGCCGTCCTGGAAGCTCTGGCCGAGTTCCCGCCGACGGGCAGCGTGGAGCTTGGGACCTCGCGGGCCAGCGGGTCCGGGAATGCCGGCCGCATCGTTTGCGGCGCCCGGGGAACGCAGGGACACGCAGAACTCCTTCACAGGGTGGCCAAAAGGTACCCTACGAATTTACCGCAGCGGCCGGGACGCCCGGTTCACTGTGTTCTTAGTCGACAGTGCAGGGAGCTGCGCCCGCAGTGCCCGGAGTGTTTGGCGCCCACTCGGGGTAGCTGCGGTGGTCATTGGCGGGAACCCAGCGGCCCTCGTCCACCACGTAGTCCCAGCCCAGTCCGTCGCGCTTGAGCCCTTGGATGCCTGCTAGCAGCCTGGTGGCGTCCTCCAACCGGGAGCCGACGCCGAAGCTGGCGCGCAAAGAGCCTGAGGGAAGCCCGAGGCGCTTGAGGAGCGGGTGGGCGCAAAAGCGGCCATCTCGCAGGCCCACGCCGTGCTCCGCTGCCAGGTAAGCGGCCACCAATCCGGCGTCGAATCCTTCGACGGAGAAATTGACCACACCGATGGTGTCCAAGGAGTCAGTGAAGATCTTGTGGACTGTCACGCCGTCGATGGCCTCCAGGCCTTCCACCAAGTACGAGCGGATGGCAGCCTCGTGGGCGTGCCACGCGTCCTGGTCCAGGCCTGCGAGCACCTGGGTGGCGCGAGCGAGCGTTGCCGCTCCCAGCACGTTGGGGGAGCCGCCCTCGTGCCGTGCGGGGCCGGCCGCCCAGTTGACGGAGTCCAAACGGGCTTCACGGACCGCGCCGCCACCGGCCAGATGCGGAGTGCCGGCGTCGAGCCAGTCGGGACGGCCCACCACGACGCCGGCGCCGAAGGGAGCGTAGAGCTTGTGTCCGGAGAAGACAATGTAGTCGACGTCTGCTTCGGTGATATTGATCCGGCGGTGCGGAGCGAGCTGGGCGGCATCCACCACGATCCGCGCACCGTATTCGTGGGCCAGGGAAGCAAGTTCTGCGATGGGAAGAATTTCGCCGGTGACGTTGGAGGCTCCGGTCACCGCAAGCAGGCTGACACCGCCCTGAGCCAACTCTCCGCGGAGTTTGTCCAGTGTGGCGGACAGGGTGGGGGCCGCTACGACGCTGCGGTGCGGTACACCCTGCCATGGAAGCAGGTTGGCGTGGTGCTCGATATCCAGGTACAGGACCTCGCCTGCGGGCTTGCCGTCGATCTGCGGAAGGCACCCGGCCAGCAGGTTCAAGGAGTCCGTGGTGTTCCGGGTGAAGATGACAGAATCATCCGGCCGCCCACCGACGAAGTCACGGACGATGTTCCTGGAGTTCTCGTACACCGACGTGCTGATTTGGGAGGCGTAGCCTGCGCCGCGGTGGACACTCGCGTAGTAGGGAAGGACTTCGTTGAGGTACGCCGAGACGATGGTCAACGCCGGAGCCGATGCCCCGTAGTCGAGGTTTGCGTAGCGAACATGTCCGCCCTGAATCAGGGGCGCCTGCAACTCGGCGCCGGTAACAGCGGCCAGCGGCCGTGCAGCAGGGGCTGTTTCTGCTGTGGTTTCTGCGGCGAAGGACGGAATGATGTTTGAGTCGAACGTGACAGTGCTCATGGGACCTCACTCAAGAGGGACCCCCGGAGGGGATCCGCGCTTGCCGCATCCGTTCCGGACCGGCCGGGTCGTCACCCGGGGCACCCCACCGCGAATGGAGGGTTGCCGGCCAGCAAACCGGGGTTTAGCGCTGGCACTCGTGACCTGTAAAAAGGCTAGAGCACGTCCGGGGGCCCATCCAAAGCCGCTGCCGATTGTTAAGCCTTTTGTTACGCGGAAGGCAAAATGCCTGCTTCGTCGAATAAAAAACGGCGGAGACCCCCAAAAGGGGGCTGCCGCCGTCGAAAATTCCGTCGCCTACTGGTTGGACAAGGCGATGAAATGTTTAGAGAAGGTCGTCCAGGCCGGGGTTGAGCCGCTTGAGGACCTCGGAGTGAAGGATCGAGTTGGTAGCCAGTGCATTGCCGCCGAAAGGACCGTCTTCGCCTTCCAGGGACGTGAAACGGCCGCCGGCCTCAGTGACGATGGGGACGAGTGCTGCCATGTCATAAAGGTTCAGCTCAGGCTCGCAGGCGATGTCCACTGCGCCCTCGGCCACGAGACAGTACGACCAGAAGTCACCATAGGCACGCGTGCGCCAGACGTCTTCGGTGAGGTCCAGGAACTCGTCAAGGTTGCCCCGTTCCTTCCAGCCCGAAAGGCTTGAGTAGGACATGGAGGCGTCTGCCAGGCTGGAGACGTTGGAAACTTTGAGGCGGGTGGCCGAGGCGAGGGACCGCCCCATGTAGGCACCCATGTCCTTGGCAGCCCACCAGCGTTTGCCCAACGCGGGGGCGCTCACGACGCCCACGACGGGTTCGCCTTCGTCCACGAGGGCGATCAACGTTGCCCACACCGGAACACCCCGGACGAAGTTCTTGGTTCCGTCGATGGGGTCGATGATCCAGCGGCGCGAGCCGTGGCCGCTGCTGCCGAACTCCTCGCCCAGGACCGCATCACGTGGGCGCGAGCGGGACAGCTGACCGCGGATTGCTTCCTCAGCGGCCTTGTCAGCGTCAGTGACAGGCGTGAGGTCGGGCTTGGTTTCGATCTTGAGGTCCAGCGCTTTGAAGCGATCCATGGTCTGGGCATCGACTGAGTCAGCGAGGACATGGGCAAGGCGCAGGTCATCGTTGTACGTGGAAACGGGATGGGTCATGCCACCAAACTATCCTGAATCGTTCGCCTCATTGGGGACGTGAAGCCGGTAACGATCAGTTGACGGTGCCCAGTTCCTTGGTCTCTTTCGCTTCGAGTCGTGGGTCTGCACCCAGCAAGCGGCGCAGGGAGGCCAGCCGCGCCACTCCTGATGGGCCTGCATGGCCATCGTTCACCCATGCATCAAGCCCGCAATTGGTGGCGGTGGCACCGTGCTTGCAGCCGCGGTCGCAGGTTTCCGTGCCGGGCTCAAGGTCCGGGAAGGAATGGAGGATCCGGTCCGGGTCCACATGCGCCAAGCCGAAGGAGCGTATGCCGGGAGTATCGATGATCCAGCTGCCGGACGGGGCATCGTCCAGCTTCAGCGCCAAAGCCGAGGATGACGTGTGCCGGCCACGGCCCGTCACCGCGTTGACGCCGCCAGTGGCGCGCTCTGCCCCCGTCAGTGCATTGACCATGGTGGATTTGCCTACACCTGAGTGGCCGAGCATGACGGTGACTTTGCCACCCAGATGTGAGCGGAGCTGGGAGACGGCGTCCTTGTCCAGCCGGGCTGAGAGTCCATCATCCGAGCGGGCATCGATGCCGCCGGCCTCGGAGTCAGCCGTACGGCTGATGATCACGGGAAAGTCCAAGCTCAGGTAATTGGCAAGGAGCTCCGCCGGATCCTTGACGTCCGCCTTGGTGATAAGCAGCAACGGCTCGATGCCGGCGTCGTATGCTGCAACCAAAGCACGGTCAATAAATCCAGTACGTGGTTCCGGGTTGGCCGCCGCAACAACCACAACGAGCTGATCGGCATTGGCTACAACCACTCGTTCGATGGGGTCCGTATCATCCGCGCTGCGGCGAAGGAGCGTCTTCCGCTCTTCCACCCGCACCAGGCGCGCCAGAGTGTCGGGGGACCCGGAGACGTCACCCACCAAAGCGACGAAGTCGCCAGGGACAACGGGATTGCGCCGCAGTTCACGGGCGCGGGCTGCAATCACGATGCGCTCATGTGCGGAATCTTCGCCCACAATAGCCCTGTAGCGCCCGCGGTCCACGGTGATGATCCTGCCTATCACGGCGTCATCGTGGCTGGGGCGATCCTTGGTGCGGGGCCTGGATCCTTTTTTGCTGGGACGGATCCGGACGTCGGATTCGTCCCAGGAACGTGCGTCACGGCCCATGATCAGTTACTGGCCTCATCGGCATCGGTTGGCTGCAGCATGGCCGCCCACATCTGTGGGAATTCCGGCATGGTCTTGGACGTCGTGGCGATGTCCTCAACCTGTACGCCTTCGACGGCGAGACCAAGGATCGCGCCGGCAGTAGCCATGCGGTGGTCGGCATAGCTGTGGACCACGCCCCCGTGAAGGGTCGCCGGCCGGATCACCAAGCCATCGGCGGTCTCTTCCGCGTCGCCTCCGAGGCCGTTGATCTCGGCTACAAGGGCGGCAAGCCGGTCAGTTTCGTGCCCGCGGAGGTGGGCAATGCCGGTTAACCGGGAGGTCCCGGTGGCCAACGCGCACAGCGCGGCAACAGTAGGTGCCAGCTCGCTGGTTTCGTCGAAGTCGGCTCCCTTAATTTCGGCGCCGCCAGTCACTGTCAGCGTTCCGTCCTGGAAGGTCACCTCTGCTCCCAAGGCGGTCAGGATGGTGCGCCACTGGTCGCCCACTTGTGTGGTGCCGGCAGGCCAATTGGGAATGCGGACGGTGCCACGCGTGGCCAGCGCGGCGGCGAGGAAAGGCCCTGCGTTGGAGAGGTCTTGTTCGATACGCTGGTCAAAAGCCCGGATGCGGCCAGGGGAGACCCGCCAGTGGTTGGGTACGGAATCGTCCACGACCACGCCCACGCTGCGGAGGACCTCCACGGTCATGGTGATGTGGTCCAAGCTGGGAACGGGCTTGCCCACGTGCTCCAGATGCAGGCCCTCAACGAAGCGGGCACCCACCAGCAGCAACGCGGAAACGAACTGGGACGATGCGCTGGCGTCAATCACCAGATGGCCGCCCCGGACCTCGCCGGTACCGTCCACAGCGAAGGGAAGGGACGACGGCGTCCTGCCGCCGTCCGCTGCCACCGGAACGCCGAGGGCGATCAAGGCTTCGATGATGGTTCCCATGGGTCTGTTGCGTGCGTGGGGGTCGCCGTCGAAGACTGTAACGCCGTTACGCAGTGCCGCCAACGGTGGAACGAACCGCATGACGGTTCCGGCCAGTCCGCAGTCGATTGCCGTCTCCGCGCCCGACGCGGCCGGATCCATGGGTGTAATTTCCAAGTCCGGTCCGAAGTGGCCGTCACCGGGTACTTCGGTGACGGTTGCACCCAACTGCCGGAGGGCTTGGATCATCAGTGCGGAGTCGCGGGAATGAAGGGGAGCCCTCAACCGTGAGGGACCATCCGCCAAAGCCGCTAACACTAGGAACCGGTTTGTCAGGGACTTTGAACCGGGGACCGTCACCGTCGCGTCCACGGGCCCCTTGGCATGAGGGGCCGGCCACAAGGGGAGCGTGGTGGCGGCTTTTGTTGATTCGGTGTTAGCAGGGGTGGTGCCTGTCATGCTTCCTTATGCTCCAACTGCGTTGTCTACGGCTTTGCGAACTGCTTTGTCTGCGCGCTTGATCTGCTTGCCTGTCACTTTTTTGGCATCGGCCGCCAAGTGTTCTGCCCGCCAGGCAATGCTCGGACGGCCTTCTGTATCAACTGAGGCAAGAAGCACGCCGCCCGTGAGGGAAATGTTCTTCAGCAACTGGGCCTTGCGGGCGCTCCGGCCTTCCTTCGTGCTGATATCGGCCGAACGCCACTCGACATAGGAGTTCAAGGCCGACGTGATAGCGAGGACCGTGGCGGCGAAGCGGGAGAGTTTGCCGAGTCCGAGCAATGCTCCGGCGCCCAGCTGTGCACCGCCGATGACGCGCGCGAGTGTCTTTTCGTCAGTTTTGAAGGGCAGGGATTCCGAGGCGCGGCGAAGGACGGGTGAGAGTTGCTTCGCAGTGTCGTCCGCGTTCCTGAGCTTGTCCAGCCCTGCGACGACGAAGCTGGACGCGAGCATGGGACGTGCGAGAAAACGGATAACAGACATGTCTTGCCTCCTGGATGGCTTGCCACATTAGTTCGATGAGTGTTGTGCTCAAGGGGTGCAGTCTGCTCTAGTCTTGCACTTTTGCGGAATATTTACCCAGCGGCAGCCGTTGTGAGTTTCAGGTGCGGCGGAGACCGGACCGCGGCATGGTGATGCCGCCTCGCTGAACGGAGTTGGTTTTTTGACTTTGGTGAAGGACCGCATGGTTCTACCGGAGGTTGGGTTTGGTGCGCAGCCGGATTCGCCCACGCTGACAGTAGACTTGGCAACGATGAGCACCATTGAACCGGCCGCAGCGGCCATGTACCAGGCAGCCGACGCGGACGACGACGCAGCTGTTGCACCCGACGTCGATCCTGCTACGGAGACTCCTGAACAGCGGCGGGAACGCTTTGAGCGCGACGCGATGCAGTACGTGGACCAACTGTATTCGGCAGCCATGCGGATGGCGCGCAACCCCTCCGATGCCGAAGATCTGGTCCAAGAGGCTTACACCAAGGCGTTTTCGGCCTTTCACCAGTACAAGCCGGGTACCAACCTTAAGGCCTGGCTGTACCGCATCCTGACCAACACGTACATCAATCTCTATCGGAAGCGGCAGCGTGAGCCTCTGCAGTCCAACTCGGACACGATCGAGGATTGGCAGTTGGCCAAGGCGGAGTCGCATACCTCCGCGGGCTTACGGTCCGCTGAGACTGAGGCTCTGGACCACCTCCCTGACTCCGACGTGAAGAACGCTTTGCAGTCAATTCCTGAGGAATTCCGGCTGGCGGTCTACTTCGCGGATGTTGAAGGGTACGCCTACAAGCAAATTTCAGAAATCATGAACACCCCGATCGGCACGGTCATGTCACGGTTGCACCGCGGCAGGAAGATGCTGCGGGACATGCTGGCGGACTATGCCGCCGAACGGGGCTTCAGGGCCCAAACCGATGATCAGGCCGCGGCCGGAAGCAACAATCAGGAGAAAGAGAAATGAGCGACTGCCAGGGATTGGGCGATTGCGACGATACGCGAATGCAGCGGATCTACGAGTACCTCGACGGTGCGTTGACCCGCGAGGACCTCACTGAGATCAAGCAGCACCTGGACACCTGCGAGGAATGTGCCGAGCAGTACGACCTTGAGTGCCTCATCCGCACCATGGTCAAGCGCTCATGCACTGAATCTGCGCCGGAAAACCTCAAGAACTCGATTCTTGACAGGATTCACTCCATCAAAGCCGTGGACGCCTGATACAACTCCGGCGCTCCAGAGCTGATCCCTTCACAGGGGGGCAACTTCTCCAGCTCTTAACTGCGAAGGACCCGGAAACCGCATGGTTTCCGGGTCCTTCGCTTTTAAGCCTGTGACGCTAAGCCGATGGCTTAGGTGTTGGGACGCTTGCCGTGGTTCGCGCCGCCGCGCTTACGGTCACGACGCTTACGTGCACGCTTGCTCATAGCTGGCCTCCTTCAAGGATTGATACTCAATAAAGCTGCCCTCCAGTTTCGCACATCAGAGCGCTGCGCCGCGAACCGGGCGGGTGTCGTGCTCCCTCGGAGCAGCCCGTTAGTCAGTTTCGCAGCGAGTTCCTGATCGAGATGCGGGCCTGGTCCAATACAGTGCGCACGGTTTCAAGCGCAATGGGAGTCAGCGGATGAGCGGCGCCGTGCTGGCGCAATTCGACACGAATGTCGTCCCTGAAGGACTGGACCAATAGTTCCGCTTCCTTGAGGATGCGCTGACCTTCAGGAGTGTAGCCCGCTGTCCTGCTCCGAAAAGCAGCCGAAGAAGCGCTGGTGCGGGCGGCCTCGGCGGTGGCTGCGAGATCTGCCCGCAAGCCGCGCATATTGGTTCGGATGTCCTCCCGCAGATTGTCGGCGAGCCGCCTGACGGAGGCCGAAATTGTGTCCTCTACATCGGCAAGCTCCTGCCGGCGGCTGTCCAGCTCAGCGCGGCCGGCATCAGTGATGAGGTACTTGGTGCGACGCCCTTCGGCCTCCGTGGCAACGAGGCCTTCCTCCTCCAGCTTTCCCAAACGCGGGTAGATGGTTCCGGCGCTGGGGGAGTAGGTGCCGCCGAATCGCTCGCCCAACTCCTTGATCAGCTCATAGCCGTGCTTCGGACCTGTCTCGAGCAAGGCAAGCAGGTACAGTCGCAGGGCGCCGTGCGCAAAAACCGGGGGCATCAGAGGCCCGATTCCCCGGGGGCCGGGTGGCCGTTTTCCGGTGTGGGCGCCGATCCGTGCATGATGTAGGTCTTCCCGGACATCGTGTTGGTCCGAACCAGCATCAGTTTTTCGTCCGGGCCCACAATGGTGTGAACGTTGCTGCCGGGCTGGGCGTACATCTGGTCGTCGATCACCACGGTACCGCTGGCCGACTTCGCCACGATGTCCAGGCCGACATCATGTGGCAGCCGGATAGTCAGGTCTCCGGAGACGGAATTGGCCCCGAGGTCGTTGGTGTAGTCCTGCAGGTCAAAGCTGAGGTCGCCGCTCACGGTGCTCGCACGGACGTTCTTGAACTTGCCCGAAGCGGTGACTTCGCCTGAGACGCTCTTGGCGGTCAGGACGCCGTCGTGGTTTCTGGCGATGACCTCGCCACTGACTGTATTGACGTGCAATTCGCCGCTGGTGCTGTCGGCAAGGACCGAACCGGAGACCGTGTTCAGACGAGTGCGGCCGCTGATTCCCGAGACCATGCCGTCACCGCTCACGGTACCCGCCTCAACGTCGACGCCGGATGGTAGCGCAATGCCGACGATCACCGAGTTGCTGCTGGTGTTGTTGACGGTACCCATCAGGTTGCGGAACCAGCCCTGCGGTCCTTGGAGTTGGTGGCGTACTTCCAGCCTTCCGTCAACAAGCGTGACCGTCAGAGGGTCGCCCGTGATCTCGCTGATCTCGATGCGGACAAACGGCTCGTCGTGCGTCACCACGTCAAAGCGGCCTTTGACAATGCCCAGTTTGAGAGAGCGGACATTCTCCACATCAATGGTTTGCGGGCCCGTCACGGTCCATAGTTCGTCAGACATGATCCCTCCAAGTTGCGATATATCGCGTTGATAGAAAACACGATATATCGCGTCTAGCCAGGAGGCAATGGTTTGTTGACTAATGCCGGACGGCAGGTCAGGGCTATGACCTGTAAATCTTGCCGATGAGCGAGCGGGCGATGATTACCGCGGGATCGCGGCCGTCGGCAGCGGGCGCCAAATTGGTCCACACCACCAACGTGACGGAATTCGCAGGATCGCTGCCCATGAAGGTGTTGAAGCCTGGAAGTTCTCCGGTGTGGCCGTAGAGATTACCGAACTTCGCGATCCCCAAACCATACGAGGCACTGCGCGGGTCGTCCGGGTTCGTGGGCGTGACGGTCTCAAGCCGCTTTTGTTGCAGTTCGGCGTTCAGGAGCTTTCCGTTGACAAGGGCCTCCCCAAGAGTCTTCAGATCAGTGGCCGTGGAGATCCCCGAACCCGCTGCCCAAGCCCACGATGGATTGACGTCAGTGACGTCGTTGGGTGCGAGCGTGCCGGCGTTGGCTTCCTGCTGCATGGCCTCCGGGAGTGCGGGATTCGTCATGGTCAGGACGTTGTCCCCGAAGAAGTAGCCCTGGGGATGGGGTTCGGGAATACTGTTCGACGCGATGTCGGGGAACACTGTTCCCTTCATGCCCAGCGGCTCGAAGATGCGTTCCTTGAACAGTTGCCCCAACGGTTTCCCGGCGATCTTTTCGGCGATGAGGCCCAGCAGGACCGTGTTGGTGTTGGAGTAATGGAAACCCTGGCCAGGCGCAAAGTACGGTGGGTGTTTGTAGGCCAGGGCTAGAAGTTCGTCCGGTTGCCAAGCCCTTTGCGGGTCCGTGTCCATGGCCGAATTGAGCTCGAGGGTTTCCGTGTAGTTGAACAGCCCGCTCCGCATGGTCAGCAGCTGATCGATAGTGATGTTGTCCCCGTTGGGAACGTCGGGCCGGTGCCGGGACACCGGATCGTCCAAGGAAAGCTTGCCCTCCTGGACCATCTGCAGAATGGCTGTTGTGGTCCAGGTCTTGGTGACGGAGCCCACCCGGATATGGTCCTCTGTGGATACTGCGCGCTGGGCGTCGCGGACACCAGTGCCGTAAGAAGCCGTGAGTGTCCCTTCGGGGGTCACCAACAACATCACCGCTCCGGGGACAAGGACTTCCTTCGCGGTCCGCTCGAAGTCGGCGCGCAGGGTTCCGGCGTCGAATGGCTGCAACGCAGCTGTGGCCGTTGATGGCGAGGATGTTGATGACGAAATCGTTGATGACGAAGCCGTGGGCGTGGCTGTTGGCGACGTCGCTGAAGGAGAGGGCGGACCGGAACTGCAGGAAACTGTGGCTACCACTGCGGCAACAATGGCCGCGGTGAATGGTGCTCTGACAGAAACCTTCACGATCCGTGTCATGGCTACTCCGGTTGTGCGATATTAAGCCACTGGAACCAGCCGCGGTGCAGGACAAGCCACGCAATTAATCCGTAGCCGGCCTGGCCCGGTGTTCCCCCATTGGCTGCGAGGTCCGTCCTCCACTGCTCATGATTGAGCAAGGGGGAGAACGTGTCAACGTAGTGGTGGTTTCGTCGCGTGGTGACATCAGCGAAGGCAGTGTTCAGTTCAGCAAGCCGTTTGTTGCGGGCGGGATCAAGCGTGGGGGGCGGGCCCACCACAAAGACTTCCACGCTGCTGTGTGAAGCGCCGTCCAGGATGTTGGCAAGATTCAAACGGCTGCGCGCCGTGGACAGACCAAACTCGAGGTCGCGCCCCGAAAGACCGATCACCAATCGATTCTCATGCGTGTCGCTGAAGCGCCTGCCGGCCTCGTCCTGCCAGCGGGCGGCGAGGCCCTCAGTGCCTTCCATGGGGCAGGGGAGCGGGAAACTTTCCACCACAACGGAGTCCTGGGGCGTGCGGGCCAGCACTCTTCCGAGCCAACCCAATGCGCGGGGATCCCCCAGACCCGCGAGCAGTTCATCTCCTACAGCTGCGATGCGCAGCTTCCTGTCTTCCACGGTTACCTCTTCACACTCGTTACGGTCCTTGCACGGTTTCCGAATCATCGGCCGGTTTGGGAACCGGGTACCTGTCCCATTAAACAGAACTGCCCGGCCTGAGGCGCGCTCATCGCTCCTCAGGCCGGGCAGTTTCGTTTACTTGCGTTCGAACGCCTGCTTGATCAGGGCGTCCTGTTCAGCAGCGTGGCGCTTCATGGAACCGGCAGCGGTGGATGCCGAAGCCGGGCGCGACACGAGACGAAGCTTGCGATCAAGCTCCGGTGCCAGGTTCAGGCCCATGAACGGCCACGGACCCTGGTTGGCGGGCTCGTCCTGTGCCCAAACGATGTCAGCGTTCGGGTACTTGGCGAGTTCGGCGTCAATCTCAGCCTTGGGCAGCGGGTACAGCTGCTCTACGCGGATGATCGCAGTCGAAGTGTCGCCGGACTTCTGACGGTTGGACAGGAGGTCGTAGTACAAACGGCCTGAGACCAGGATGACGCGGTCCACATTGGCAGGCTGTACTTCCGGATCAGCAATGACCGGCTTGAAGCCGCCGGTGGTGAAGTCTTCCACGGCCGAAGCCGCACCCTTGAGGCGGAGCAGCTGCTTGGGTGTGAAGATGATCAACGGCTTCCGCGGACGGCTGTAAGCCTGGCGGCGCAACAGGTGGAAGTGCGAGGCGGCCGTGGTGGGGTTGGCCACGATCATGTTGTCCTCGGCGCACATCTGCAGGAAGCGCTCGATGCGTGCCGACGAGTGGTCCGGACCCTGGCCTTCGTAACCGTGCGGCAGCATGAGAACCAGCGAGGAGCGCTGGCCCCACTTCTGTTCAGCCGAGGAAATGAACTCGTCAATGATGGTTTGGGCGCCGTTGACGAAGTCACCGAACTGGGCCTCCCAGAGGACCAAGGCATCCGGACGCTCCACCGAGTAGCCGTATTCGAAGCCCATGGCCGCGTATTCGGACAACAGGGAGTCGTAGATCCACAACTTGGCTTGGTCGTCGGAAAGGTTGCCCAGTGGCAGCCATTCGTTGCCGTTGGCGCGGTCGTGGAACACGGCGTGACGCTGGACAAACGTTCCGCGGCGGGAGTCCTGGCCAGCCAGGCGTACGGGTACGCCTTCCATGATCAGGGAGCCAAAGGCTGCGATCTCGCCGAAGCCCCAGTCGATGCCGCCTTCACGGGACATCTGCTCACGCTTCTCAAGGAGCTGCTTGAGCTTGGAGTGAACGGTGAAGCCATCCGGAATTTCCAGGTGCGCCTTGCCGATGCGGGCAAGGGTTTCGGCGGAAATCGCAGTGGAGGCAGGGGAGTTGGTCCCGAAGTCAGCCTGCTGCGCAATGGGACGCTCGATGTCCGAGACAGCAGCGGAGTCCGCCGTGATGATCGGGATCGGTGAAGTCTGTGCAGCGTGCGTCTCAGCGAAGACGCGCTCAAGGCGCTCCTGGTAGTCGCGGAGCAGCTGCTCAGCTTCTTCCTCGGTAATGTCTCCGCGGCCGATGAGCGACTCGGTGTACAACTTGCGAACGGAGCGTTTGGCTTCGATCAGGTTGTACATGAGCGGCTGGGTCATCGAGGGGTCGTCGCCTTCGTTGTGGCCGCGACGGCGGTAGCAGACCATGTCGATGACAACGTCCTTGTGGAAACGCTGACGGAACTCGTAGGCGAGCTGCGCAACGCGCACCACGGCTTCGGGGTCGTCGCCGTTCACGTGGAACACCGGTGCCTGGATCATCTTGGCAACGTCCGTGGAGTACGTGGACGAGCGCGATGACGACGGCGCGGTGGTGAAGCCAACCTGGTTGTTGACGATCACGTGGATGGTACCGCCGGTGCGGTAGCCGCGCAGCTGGGAGAGGTTGAGGGTTTCAGCCACAACACCCTGGCCTGCGAAGGCTGCATCACCGTGGACCATGATGGGCAGGACGGGGAAGGACTCGCCCTGGTCCAGACGGTCCTGCTTGGCGCGGACGATGCCTTCGAGGACGGAGTCAACAGCTTCCAAGTGGGACGGGTTGGCGGCGAGGTAGACCTTGGTCTGCTTGCCGTTGTCCGAGGTGAAAGTACCCTCCGTGCCGAGGTGGTACTTGACGTCACCGGAGCCCTGGACCGAGCGGGGGTCCTGGGTGCCCTCGAATTCGCGGAAGACCTGTGCGTAGGTCTTGCCTGCGATGTTGGTCAGCACGTTAAGGCGGCCACGGTGGGCCATGCCGATGGCAACTTCGTCCAAGCCGTCGTCGGCTGCGTCGGAAATGACGGCGTCGAGCAGCGGAATCAGCGACTCGCCACCCTCAAGGGAGAAGCGCTTCTGGCCAACGAACTTGGTCTGCAGGAAGGTTTCGAAAGCCTCTGCAGCGTTGAGCTTGGAGACGATGCGCAACTGCTCTTCACGGCTCGGCTTGGAGTACGGGTGCTCCAACTGGTCCTGGAACCACTTGCGTTCTGCCGGCTCCTGGATGTGCATGTACTCGATGCCCGTGGTGCGGCAGTAGGCGTCGCGGAGCACGCCGAGGATGTCTCGGAACTTGAGCTGCGGCTTGCCACCGAACCCGCCGGTGGGCCATTCGCGGTCCAGGTCCCAGAGGGTCAGGCCATAGGTGAGGACGTCCAGGTCAGGGTGCTTGCGCTGTACGTACTCCAAAGGATCGGTGTCGGCCATGAGGTGGCCACGCACGCGGTAGGAGTGGATCAGCTGCTGGATGCGGGCTACCTTGTTGATCTCGTCTGCAGGATCAACCTGGAGGTCCGGGCTCCAGCGCACGGGCTCGTACGGAATGCGCAGGGCTTCGAAGATTTCGTCGTAGAAGTTCTGCGCACCGAGGAGGAGCTGGTGGACAAGCTTGAGGAACTCGCCGCTGCCTGCGCCCTGGATGACGCGGTGGTCATAGGTGGAGGTCAGGGTGAGGATCTTGCTGATGGCGTTCTGGGCGATGATCTTCTCGCTCGCGCCCTGGAACTCAGCAGGGTAGTCAAGGGCGCCGACGCCGATGATGGCCGCCTGGCCCTTGGAAAGGCGCGGTACCGAGTGGACCGTACCGATTCCACCGGGGTTGGTGAGGGAGACCGTAGTACCTGCGTGGTCGTCAGCGGTCAGCTTGCCGTTGCGGGCGCGCTTGATGAGGTCCTCGTAGGTGTGCCAGAACTCGGCGAAGTCCATGGTCTCGGCCTTCTTGATGTTCGGAACCATCAGGAGGCGGGTGCCATCGGGCTTGGGCATGTCAATGGCGATGCCGAAGTTGACGTGGGCGGGCTGAACGGCGCTCGGCTTTCCGTCGATCTCGTCGTAGTAGACGTTCATCGACGGGAACTGGGAGAGCGCGCGGACAACCGCATATCCGATGAGGTGCGTGAACGACACCTTGCCACCGCGGGCGCGGGCAAGGTTGGAGTTGATGACCACTCGGTTATCGATGAGCAGCTTGGCAGGAACTGCCCGGACGCTCGTGGCAGTGGGCACTTCAAGGCTGGTCACCATGTTGGTGGCAATAGCCTTGGCAGGACCGCGGAGGACTGAAACGACGTCTTCCTCAGGTGCTGTAGGAGCCTTGGTGCTCTTGGGCAGCTGTGCCGGGATGGGCTGGGCCGTGGTGCCGGCGGCGGGCTTCTTTGCTCCGTCCCGGGCAACCGTGGCGGGTGCCTTTTTCGCCGGGGCGGGCGCCGCCGGTGCAGCCTCCGGGGCAGCGGCGGGAGCGGCCGGCGTCGGTGCCGGTGCTGCCGGAGCTACCACGGGAAGTACTTGGGTAGGGGGATTGGCAGCCGATGCGGCTGCGGAGGATCCGTTGGAAGAAGTGCCGTCACCGGAAGCAAAGGACTCGAAGAGTGGCCACCATTTGGCGTCGACCGAATTCTTGTCCTGTTGGTACCGCTCGTACAGTTCGTCAACGAGCCACTCGTTTCCGCCAAATTCCTCTGGTAGACGGTGGCTGGGCTGCTCTGGCACTTGAAATACGCCTCTTCCATGAGTGTTGTTTTCCCGCTGGCCACAGATGCTCTCCACAACGGTGGGCCAGGGTCCGGGTCCCGCGAACTCAGACCCATGTCAGTCTAGTTAGGATCGTTGGTTAACTGCCAATAGTGGTGACCTAAATCATGTTGCGGCTGACGTATTGGGCATGGCCTTCTTCTTGAAGCGTACGTGACGCCGGCGAAGCGCCCGTGGCCGGGCGGACTGTAGACTGAAGTTCTTATGGACAGTAAATCTAGGTGCCGGCCTGGGAACTGTCGGGGGAGCCAATCTGGCAAACCCGCACAGCGTGCCCGTCGAGCCGGCAATACCCGTTCACATGCCCATCACGCGCCGGCGCTCACAGCCGGTGGTGCCGCAGACCATGCGTCCGCGGGACCCGACCAGCCTCCGCCGGGGAGAATCCCCGAGCCAAAGGCTTCTTCACCCTTGCACGCGCCCACTCTTGGAGTGATGCACTAGGTGGAATGGATTCTTCTCCTTGCCGGCTTTGCTTTGATTCTTGGCACCGGCTTTTTTGTAGCAGTTGAGTTTTCCCTTGTTGCCTTGGACCAAGCAAGCGTTCAGCGTGCAGTCGACAACGGCGACCACGCTGCCGCCCCGCTGCTGAAGTGCCTTAAGTCGCTCTCCACACAGCTCTCCAGTTGCCAGTTGGGCATCACGCTGACCACTTTGTTGACAGGTTTTGTGATGGAGCCCTCTGTCGGGCAGCTGCTTGTTGGGCCCCTCGGCCTGCTGGGCCTCGCCCCTGAGGTGGCGCATTCGGTCGCGTTGATTGTTGCCATGGCGTTCGCCACGCTCCTTTCGATGCTTCTGGGCGAGTTGGTCCCCAAGAACATGGCCATTGCCCTCGCTTTTCCTTTGGGCAAACGCCTGGCGCGCCCCCAGCTGATGTTTACGGCTGTTTTCAAGCCGGCCATCGTGGTGCTGAATGGATTCTCGAACAAGGTGCTGAACCTGTTCGGCCTCGAAGCCAAGGAAGAGATCTCGGGGGCGAGGACCCCTGCGGAGCTTGCATCTTTGGTGCGGCGCTCGGCGGAGCTGGGGACGTTGGATGCCGGTACGGCCAACTTCGTTGCCCGTACCCTGAACTTTTCCGGGCGCACGGCGGCGGACGTCATGACGCCCCGCATCCGCATGGAAACGATCGACGCCGACCAGCCCGTCTCCGACGTCCTGGATGCCGCGCGCAGAACCGGATATTCCCGGTTCCCTGTCATTGGGGATTCCACGGACGATATCCGCGGCGTGGTTCACATCAAGAAGGCGGTAGCTGTTCCCGCGGAGCGTCGGGCCAAGCTTGAGGCAGGCGCGATCATGACGGACGTCCTGAAGGTTCCAGAGACTATTCATTTGGACGCACTCCTTGCTGAATTGCGCGAGGGCAACCTCCAACTCGCCGTCGTGCTGGATGAATACGGCGGCACCGCGGGCATCACCACCCTTGAGGACCTCGTGGAAGAGATCGTCGGCGAAGTCGCCGATGAGCATGACAAGGTCCGGCCGGGAGTGCTGCAGAGCGCGTCCGGGGACTGGTACTTCCCGGGCTTGTTGAGGCCGGACGAAGTGTCTGAGCAGATTCCCAACCTGACCGTTCCTGATGAATCTGCCTACGAGACCGTGGGCGGGTACGTCATGAGCCAGCTTGGCCGTATTGCCAGGACAGGTGATGTGGTGGATACCGTCGGCGGGACGCTGACCGTCACCCGGATGGACGGCCGAAGGATCGACAGGATCTGTTTCCATCACGTGGAGACGGACGAATCATCACCCGTGGATACCGGAAGCACGCGTCGCGAAGCAGGTGCCGTATGAGTGACTGGGTAGGAATTGTCTGGCTCGTGGTGCTCCTGATTGGCAACGCCTTCTTTGTGGGTGCCGAGTTCGCGGTCATGTCGGCGCGTCGCAGCCAGATTGAGCCACTTGCCGAAGCCGGGTCCAAGCGCGCGCAAACAACACTGCGCGCCATGGAAAACGTCTCGCTGATGCTCGCTTGCGCCCAGCTGGGTATCACTGTTTGCTCCCTCTTGATCCTCCAAGTTGCCGAGCCCGCGATCCACCATCTGTTGGCTGAGCCATTGGAGCTGGTTGGTGTTCCGGTTGAACTGGCAGACATCATCGCTTTTGCCATCGCGCTGCTGTTCGTCACGTTCCTGCACGTCACCTTTGGCGAGATGGTCCCCAAGAACATCTCGGTTTCCGTTGCGGACAAAGCCGCCCTGCTGTTGGCCCCGCCGCTGATGTTCATCGCCCGTGTGGTGAACCCGATTATCTGGACCCTGAACTGGTTGGCCAACCACATCCTGCGGCTGATGAAGATCGAGCCCAAGGATGAAGTGTCCTCTTCGTTCACGCTTGAGGAGGTGCAGTCGATTGTTCAGGAATCCACGCGCCACGGTTTGGTGGATGACGAAACGGGCCTGCTGAGCGGCGCTTTGGAGTTCTCGGAGCATACGGCCTCGCACATCATGGTTCCTTTGGACAGGCTGGTGGTGCTGAAGACTGCTTCCACTCCGGTGGACTTGGAAAAGGCGGTCAGCCGCACCGGTTTCTCCCGGTTCCCGATGGTGGACGACGACGGCGAACTCGCCGGATACCTGCACGTGAAGGACATCCTGTCCATTCCGGACGAGGGCCGGCGGCATCCCATCGCCGAGGGCCGCATCCGGTCGTTGGCCAACCTTGCGCCTGATGACGAGATCGAGCAGGCAATGTCCGTCATGCAACGTACGGGTTCGCACCTTGCCCGTGTTGTCGGCGCAGCCGGCGAAACTCAGGGTGTCCTGTTCCTGGAGGACGTCATCGAACAGTTGGTCGGTGAGATCCGGGATGCCACCCAGGCAACCGGCATTCGCCGCTACGGTGGTCACCAAGTGCAGTAGCAAGCAATGAATCAGGCTGGCGTCGACCCCCGAGGTCGGCGCCAGACTTGTCTAAATAGGAATCATTCCAAACTAGGGGTTACACTGGAATCTGCCAGTAATTGTGTTTGATTCTCATTTTGAGTAGATCCGAGGTCCTCGTGCGTCGTTCCGCCGCCCGCCTGTCCGTGGCAGCTTCAGCAGCTCTTGCCGCCCTCATGCTTTCTTCCTGCGCCGGTACGGCTGGAGCCAACAATGCATCGTCATCCGGTGCTATTGAGGTAGTCACCTCCACGAACGTCTACGGAGACGTTGTGAAGGCCATTGGCGGGGATAAAGTCAACGTGAGTGCCATCATCACCAAGACAAGCCAGGACCCGCACTCGTACGAGGCAAGCGCCCAGGACAAGTTGGTGATCTCCAAGGCGAAGCTCGTGGTGGAGAACGGCGGAGGCTACGACGAGTTCCTTCACAAAATTGCCGACGAGACCAAGGTCGGACACGAGAACATGATCAGTGCTGTGGAGATCTCAGGGCTTGCGCCCGAAGAGGAAGGCCATGGCACGGACTCCAAGAGCGCCGAGGCCCACAGCGAAGACGAGCACGCGCACGACCACGGTGACTTCAACGAGCACGTCTGGTACAGCCTGGACGCGATGGGCAAGCTCGCCGATGCAGTGGCCGTAAAGTTGGGCACCTTGGACGCGGGGTCCGCATCCACTTTCACGGCCAATGCGGACACCTTTAAAGCGAAGCTCGCTGAACTCAACGGACAACTCGCTGCCGTCAAGGCGGCCAACGATCACGCCCCGGTGGCGGTCACTGAGCCTGTTCCCCTGTACCTGCTGGAAGCAGCCGGCCTGGAAAACAAGACCCCTGAGGCTTACAGTGCCGCCATCGAAGAGGAAACCGATGTCCCGGCAGCTGTGTTGAAGGAAACCACTGACCTTGTCAGTGCCAAGTCTGTCCGGTTCCTGGCCTACAACCAGCAGACGGAAGGGCCCCAGACCGAGGCCGTCAAACGGGCCGCGGACACCGCCGGCGTGCCGGTAGTGAACTTCACTGAGACGCTGCCTGACGGGAAAGACTACCTCCAGTGGATGACGGACAACGTGGAATCCATTTCGACAGCACTCAAGAAGTAGCGTTCCCGGAACCCAATTGCGGTGAAGGGCCCCGTAGGCGTCCTAAGATATTCAGGATGGCTGCGGGGCCTTTTGCCTGCCACCACCACACCCGCCAACACCAGCGGCACAACAACTGCGTTCCACGGAGCGCACGGATCGAGGACAACTTTTGACACCGGTAGTGAGCCTCCGCGGAGCCCGCCTGCAGTTCGGCAAGAGGACACTCTGGCGGGATCTCGACCTCGACATCAACCCGGGCGAGTTCTTTGCTGTGCTGGGACCCAACGGGAGTGGCAAGACGAGCTTCCTGAAAGTCCTTCTCGGATTGCAGGAACTCCACTCCGGGACCGTGTCGTTGGGTGGCCACCCGGTGGAACGCGGCAGCAAGCGGATTGGCTACATACCGCAGCAAAAGTCGTTTGCGCCGGACACCCCTCTTAGGGCCCGCGACCTGGTGGGTCTGGGTATTGACGGTCACCGCTGGGGAATGCGATTCGCATCCGGCAACGTCAACCAGCGGATCGACGCACTGTTGGAGCAGGTGGGTGCCTCAGACTATGCCAAGGTGCCGGTAGGGCAATTGTCCGGGGGCGAGCAACAACGGCTCAGGGTTGCACAGGCGCTGGCCACCGAACCTCAGGTTCTCCTCTGCGATGAACCATTGCTGTCCCTCGATTTGCACCATCAGCAGGGGGTCAGTGCGCTGATCAACAAGCAATGCCACGAGCGGAACAGCGCTGTGGTCTTCGTGACCCACGAGATCAACCCTGTGATCGACTACGTGGACCGGGTCCTCTACCTTGCCGGCGGCCAGTTCCGGGTAGGGACGCCCCAGGAAGTGATGACCACGGAAGTTCTTTCCGAGTTGTACGACAGCCATGTGGAGGTCATCCACACCAACGGAAGGATCGTCGTCGTCGGTCTTCCCGACGCAACCACGCACTTCCATGACGATGCCCACGCCACCGCAGGGGAGGAGTTCTAGATGGATCTTGAGAGCATCCTGCAGACCATTTTCAACTTCGAGAACTATGGTGAGTTGCTGGTCCTTGTCCAGAATTCCATCTGGGCGGGAGCTGTTCTCGGCTTGCTGGGCGGACTGGTTGGTACGTTCGTCATGAAGCGGGACCTTGCATTCGCTGTTCACGGCATCTCCGAGCTGTCCTTCGCCGGCGCAGCGTTTGCCCTGTTGATCGGTGCCGACATCATTTTCGGTTCCTTGATCGGCTCGGTGGCTGCCGCTGTGCTTCTTGGTTTCATGGGAGTCCGGGCGCGGGACAAGAACTCGATCATCGGTGTGATCATGCCATTCGGCCTGGGCCTGGGGATCTTGTTCCTTGCTCTGTATGAGGGGCGCGCAGCGAACAAGTTCGGCTTGCTGACCGGTCAGATTGTGTCCGTGGACTCGGTTCAGCTGCAAGTTTTGGCCGGCACCGCCGTGGTAGTGATGGCAGCGCTGGCGGCAATATGGCGGCCACTGAGCTTTGCCAGCGTAGACCCGGAGATGGCTGAGGCCAGAGGCGTTCCTGTCCGGGGACTGGCCATCGGCTTCATGGTGCTTTTGGGGGTCAGCGTGGCCCTGTCCATCCAGATTGTTGGTGCACTCTTGGTCCTCGCCTTACTGATCACCCCTGCAGCTGCTGCGCTGAGGGTGACTACATCGCCGCGTTTGGTGGTGTTGTTGAGTGTGCTTTTCGCGATGACGGCCACAGTGGGCGGAATTCTCTTGGCTTTGGGCAGTCGCATCCCCATCAGCCCTTACGTCACCACGCTGTCCTTCCTGATTTACGTGGTGTGCCGGATCATCGGCAGGGTCCGCGCCAACAGGGGCCTCAACGGCCGGGTGTCACGGGACCAGCCGGCCGGTGCGCTCTAGAGCTTGCCGGCTGCTTTTTTGGCCGTGCATTCGGGGCATAGCCCGAAGATTTCCACTGTGTGGGCAACCTCGGTGAAGCCGTGTTCAGTTGCCGTGCGGGCGGCCCAGGTCTCGACGGCGGGTGCCTCCACTTCTTCTGCCTTGCCGCAGTTGCGGCAGAGCAGGTGGTGGTGGTGTCCGGTGACTGCACACCGGCGGTAGACGGCTTCACCATCACCGTTCCGGAGGACATCAATGAGTCCGTCGTCAGCCAAGGACTGCAGGATGCGGTACGCAGTGGCCAACGACACGGAGATGCCTTTGTTCTGCAAAAGCCGGTACAGCTCCTGGGTGCTGACGAAGTCATCCAATTCATCCAAGGCTGCGCTGACGGCCAAGCGTTGCTTGGTGACGCGCTGCTCCTTGACGCCGCTGGTGGCCGGCGCTTCATTGCCGGTCGTGGCGGAACTGGTGCCTTGTGGCATTGAAAGACTCACTTCCCTGGGGATGCTGGCAAAGCCCAATTTTACCAGTACGGGAAGCTTGGAAACTGTCAGCGGGCGCCCCTAGGCTGTCTCCATGAAGCTCACCAAGTACACCCATGCCTGTGTCCGGTTGGAGAAAGAGGGAAAGGTCCTGGTGATCGATCCCGGGACTTTCTCTGAAGCAGAGGAAGCGCTGAGCGGGGCCCACGCTGTACTTGTGACGCACGAGCATAACGACCACATCGACCGTCCCGCGGTGACAGCAGCCCTGCGGAGCAACACCGCGCTTGAGGTCCACGCCCCGGCCGGGGTGGCTGCTGCGCTGAAGGAAAACGGCGATGTCTCCGACCGCGTGCATACCGTAGAGCCCAACTCCGCCTTTGACGCGGCAGGGTTCAGTATCCGGACCTTCGGTGGACAACATGCCGTCATCCACGCACAGATCCCGGTGGTAGCGAACATCGGCTATCTGGTGGATGACAACGTATTCCACCCGGGGGATTCGTTCGTTGTCCCTGACGGGATCAACGTCCAGACCCTCTTGGTCCCCATCCATGCACCGTGGTCCAAAGTGGGTGAAGTGGTGGACTTCGTGATTTCCGTCCGTGCACCCAAGGCTTTCCCGGTCCACGACGGGCTGCTCAACGAATTGGGACGCGGCATCGTGGAGGGGCATGTCACCCGGATCGGGGCCCGCTATGGCACCGCCTACGTGCGACTGGCGCCCATGGAGTCCGTGGAGGTCTAGGCGGTCCACACCCCGGTGTTGTGAAAGCGCTCCAGAACTGCTTCGTGCGGTGCGGGATCCAGGCCGTGCGCGGCCAGCCACCCGGCGTCGTTGTAGCTGCCCGCATAGCGGTCGCCGGCGTCGCACATGAGTGAAACGATGCTGCCTTTGCGGCCCTCAGCCACCATCCCGGCCACCAACTGCCAGACGCCCCACAGGTTGGTGCCGGTTGAGGGGCCCGCATGGAGGCCGGTGAGTTTCCGGAGGTGCCGCATGGCGGCAACGGATGCGGCGTCGGGCACTTGGATCATATGGTCGATGACCGCCGGCACGAAGCTGGGCTCAGAGCGAGGCCGGCCGATGCCCTCGATCCTGGAGGGCAGGCCCGTGGCCGCAGCCGCGTCTCCGTCGCGCCACGCCGGGTAGAAGGCCGAGTTTTCGGGATCCACCACGGCCAGGCGGGTGTTGTAGCGGTTGTACCGCAGGTAGCGGCCAATGGTGGCGCTGGTACCGCCGGTGCCTGCACCCACCACGATCCAGTCCGGAACCGGGTGTTCTTCCAAAGAGAGTTGTTCGAAGATCGATTCCGCGATGTTGTTGTTGCCGCGCCAGTCCGTCGCCCGCTCGGCGTAGGTGAACTGGTCCATGTAGTAACCACCGGACGTCCTGGCAGTCTCTTCGGCCACGGCATAGACCTCGGACGCGTGGTCGACCAGCAGGCAAGCGCCGCCGAACTCCTCGATCAGGGCGATCTTCTCGGGGCTGGTGGTCTTTGTCATCACCGCGATGAAAGGCAATCCAATGAGCCGGGCGAAATAGGCCTCGGAAACGGCCGTGCTGCCGCTGGAGGCTTCCACAATGGTGGTGCCTTCCGTGATCCAGCCGTTGACCAGGCCGTACAGGAACAAAGATCGTGCCAGGCGGTGCTTGAGGCTGCCGGATCTATGCGTTGACTCGTCTTTCAGGTACAGCTGGACGCCCCAGTGCTCCGGGAGTGGAACCGCGTAAAGATGGGTGTCGGCCGAGCGGTTGTTCTCTGCCTCGATCTTGCGGATGGCCTCACTGGCCCATGCCCTGTCCTGAATACACGAATTGCTCACCGGATAAGCCTAGGCTGGAATTCGGGCACCGGCAGCAACAGAGCCTGTGCAGGAAGACCGGATGCCTGACCGTCGCGGCAAGAACGAAGGAGAACCATGGCCACGTTGATAAGTGCGTCAGCACTGCACCAGCGACTCGAAACCGGGGAGCGGACCGTACTCCTGGATGTCCGCTGGGTCCTGGGCCGTACTGACGGTCACCTTGACTATCTGACGGCCCACCTTCCAGGCGCCGTTTTCGTGGACCTCCCCACAGAGCTGGCCGACCACGCGCAGCCCGGGCTGGGCCGCCACCCACTGCCAACCCGCGACCACTTTCAGGACTCCGCGCGAAGGTGGGGGATCAACGACGGCGACACGATCGTCGCGTACGACAACAGCGGCAACATGGCCGCAGCACGTGTTTGGTGGATGCTGCGGAACGCCGGCGTTGACGCTGTCTACCTGCTCGACGGCGGCTTGGCAGCCTGGCGCGCGAACGGTTACGCGGTGGAGACCGGCGAGGTGAGTCCCGCCGTCGGGAATGTCACGTTGGGCGAGGGCCGCATGCCGGTCATTTCCGAGAGTGAGGCGGCACAGTGGCACCGCAGGGGCGTGTTGCTGGATGCCCGGGCGGGGGAGCGGTACCGCGGTGAAGTGGAGCCGATTGACCCCAAGGCCGGGCATATCCCGGGCGCACTGAGCGCGCCGACCACAGGGAACGTCACGGCCGAGGGCATGTTCCTGCCGGTGGAGGAGTTGCGGCGGCGCTTTGAGGAGTTGGGTCTGGGCACCTCGTCCAACGTTGCGGTGTATTGCGGTTCCGGAGTGACGGCCTCCCATGAGATCGCCGCCTTGGAGATCGCCGGTTACCGTGCGGCGCTGTTCCCGGGATCGTTCTCGCAATGGTCCAACAATGATGCCAACGACGTCGCTGTGGGCAGCGAGCCTTTTGAAGGAGCCGGTGGCCACCCAAGTGGCACAAGCACGGCTGCCGGGAGTAGCGTCGGAGCATGACTCCCGGACGCCCTGTGCCCCCGCCCCTTGCCAAGCCCATTACTTTGGACACCAGTGAATCCAGGACCGGAAGCACGCTGGCGGCCGCCTACGGCGCGACGTCTCCGGACAGTGGTTTGGTACCCCTGACGGTGGCCCGCCGCGCACCTAAAGAGGATGACGTGGAGATTGCCATTGAGTTCTGCGGACTGTGCCACTCGGATGTGCACGCAACGCGCGGTGAATGGCGGGTTCCTCCCTACCCGCTGGTCCCCGGCCATGAGATCGTAGGTCGCGTCACCCGTGTAGGCGGCGCGGTGCAGGACTTCGCTCCCGGCGACCGCGTAGGTGTCGGCTGCTTGGTGGACTCATGCCGCGAATGCGAAAGCTGTCTTGATGGATTGGAACAGTACTGCGAGCGGGGCAACATCGGCACGTACGGTGCTGTAGATCCGCGAAACGGCGACTCGGTCACCCAAGGCGGGTATTCGACGTCGGTGGTGGTGGACAGGCGCTTCGTACTGCGCGTCCCGGATGCTTTGGACGCCGCGGCGGCCGCACCGTTGCTGTGCGCCGGCATCACCACCTATTCGCCGCTCCGGTATTTCGATGTGGAAGAAGGCGACTCCGTGGGAGTGGTGGGCTTGGGTGGTCTGGGGCATATGGCTGTCAAGATCGCCAAGGCCATGGGCGCCGACGTCACCGTTTTCACCACCTCCGAGTCCAAGTTCGACGCTGCCCGGGCACTCGGCGCCGACCACGTGGTCCTGTCCAAGGATGCGGACGCCATGGAGGCCGCCAACCGGAGCATTGACGTCATTATCGACACAGTGGCGGCGCCCCACGATCTCAACCCCTACTTCCGGACCCTTCGCCTGGACGGGGCCCTCTTCCAGTTGGGACTTCCCGCTGACGACATGCCGCCGGTCAGCCCCGGGTTGCTCATCCGCCGTCGACTCGCCTATGCGGGTTCGTTGATTGGTGGCATCGAGGAGACGCAGGAAATGCTGGACTTCTGTGCGGAACACGGAGTGGTGAGCGACATCGAGGTTGTCGCTGCGGAGCAACTCAATGAAGCCTACGACCGCATGGTGGCCGGCGACGTGAAGTACCGTTTCGTACTGGACACAGCAACTCTTCAGGAACCATCCGAAAGGGCAGACGCATGAGCACACTGTTCACCAAGATCATCAATGGGGAAATCCCGGGCCGCTTTGTGTGGAAGGACCAGGACGTGGTTGCTTTCCTGACCATTTCGCCCATCACCCAAGGGCACACCCTGGTGGTGCCGCGTGATGAGGTTGACTCATGGACGCATGCTAGTCCCGAATTGCTGGCCAAGGTCATGGACGTGGCCCAGCGCATCGGCAAGGTGCAGGAGGATTTGTTTGATGCCAAGCGTGTGGGCGTCCTGATGGAAGGCTTCGAGGTGGACCACCTGCATGTTCACGTGTGGCCTGCCTACTCCACGGCAGACTTTGAAATTCACAACGTGGACCACAACCCGGATCCCGCGGTCATGGAGGCCACGGCAGTGAAGCTCCGTGCGGCGCTCCGGGAAGCGGGCCACGGGGACGCTGTCCCCGAGGACTGACTCCTACACGACTTAACCCGGCGGTGCTAATAAGCACCGCCGGGTTTTTCATGGCAATGCGGGTGCGGTTATGCGGGTGCCAGGGCCTGGTTCAGCACCGTGCGGATCCGCTTCTCCGACACCGAGTAGGCCGTGCCGAGCTCCACCGCAAAGAGGCTCACCCGCAGTTCTTCGATCATCCAGCGCACACGGGTTAACTCGGTGCCCGCCCTGCGCCCCGGAAGGAGAGCAGAAACAGCGTCATCGTAGTCATCCTCCAGCGCCTGAATGATCGCCATGTTCAAGCTGTCTCGTTGGACGTTGCCAGGGAGCTTTTGCAGCCGTTTCTCGATGCCCTGAAGGTACCGCGGCAGTTGGCTGAGCTGCGCGTAGCCCGTCTGTGCCACAAAGCCAGGAAAGACCAACTGCTCCAGCTGGCTCTTCATATCGTTGAGGGCACTGATCAGCGGCAGGCTTGCAATGGACTTGAGCTCTTTCTGGATCCTGCGGGTGCTGGCCAGGACACGTTCGACGACGGCCGTCACTGTGAACACGGTATCGATCAGTTCTGCGCGGACTACCTCGTACAACGCATCGAACGCCTCCTTGTCCCATGGCAGATCCTGCGGAACCAGTTTGTCGATGGCTGCCAGTGCGCAGTCCGCGATGAGTGCGCTCACGGATCCGTGCGGGTTCTGGCTAAACGTCAGCTTCTCCGTGTTACTGAGGTGCTCCAGCACGTAACGGTCGGGTGGCGGGATCCGCAGGGCAAGCAATCGTATGACGCCGCCACGCATGGCGGCCTCCTGCTCCGGGCGGGTCTGAAATACCCGGAGTGCCACGGACTTTCCTTCGTCCACGATCGCCGGGAACCCGGTGACGGCGTGGCCCTTGACCGTCCGGGTAACCTGGCGCTCCACGGTGCCGAAGTCCCACGTGGTGATGCCGCCGCGTTCGGCAACAATTCCATCGCCTGCGGGCGTTGCGCCCGGGGCTGGCGTTTGACCGTTGGGTGGGCCCGATGTGCCGGTTCCCTTGCCGCCCTTGGCGCGTGACGTCGTCGCGGGTGTGGCGCCGAGCGATTCGGCGATGGCGCGGCGCGTTGCCGGCGCCAGCTTCTCCTGGAGTTCAGCGAGGTCCTTTCCTTCGTCAAGCACCTTGCCCTTGCTGTCCACCACCTTGAAGCTCACGCGCAAGTGAGGCGGTACCGCGTCCCAGTTCCACGAGCCCGGAGGAATGACGTGTCCGCGGAGCCGGCGAAGGACCAGTTCCAAGGACGGCTCCAGTTCATCGGTGGCGGGGTCGAAATCGGCTTCCAGCGCTGCGGTTGCTTGCCGTGCAACGTCCGGGGCAGGCACAAAGTTCTTCCGTATTTGCTTGGGTAGCGACTTGATCAGCGCCGTCACCAGCTCTACACGTTGCCCCGGAATTTGCCAGCGGAACGGGGCATCGTCCAGTTGGTTCAGGAACAGCACCGGGACTTCAGCGGTAACACCGTCGGATGGATTAGGGGCCGAACCGGGCGCCACGGGATGGAACTCGTAGCTCAACGGGAGTTCGAATCCCTTGTGCAGCCAGCTCTTCGGGTATGCGGAGTCGTCCAGCGCCTCGGCGTCTTCGCTCATCAACAACGATTGGTCGAAGTCCAGGAGAGCGGGATCCGTGTGGCGGGCATCCTTCCACCACTTATCAAAGTGCCTCTCGGAGACCACTTCTTTGCCCACGCGTGCGTCATAGAAGTCGAACAGCGTCTGGTCGTCCACCAGGATGTCCCGCCGCCTCATGCGGGTTTCGAGTTCTTCGATTTCCTGGAGCAGGGCACGGTTGCGATGGAAGAACTTATGGTGTGTTTTCCACTCGCCCTCCACCAAGGCATGGCGAATGAACATTTCCCGGGAGAGTTCGGGATCGATGCGCCCGTAGTTGACCCGGCGGTTAGGAATAATCGGCACGCCGTACAGCGTCACCTTCTCATGGGCCATGACGGCGCCTTGCCGCGAAGACCAATGAGGTTCGCTGTACGACCTCTTCACCAGGTCCGGGGCGACTTGCTCGGCCCACAAAGGATCGAACTTGGCAGCAACACGCGCCCACAACCGGCTGGTTTCCACGAGCTCGGCCGCCATCACGAACGCCGGGGATTTCTTGAACAGCGCCGAGCCGGGGAAGATCGCGAAGCGGCTGCCGCGTGCACCGGCGTATTCGCGCTTGCGCTCATCCAGGAGACCGATGTGGCTCAGCAATCCGGAGAGCAGGCTGATATGGATGCCCTCGTAGTTGCCGACGGGATCAGCTTCGCGTTTGTTGTCCAACACAATGCCAAGAGGTTTGGCCATCTGCCGAAGCTGGGTGAAAAGGTCCTGCCACTCACGAACACGCAGGTAGTTGATGAATTCGTTGCGGCACAGCTTGCGGAACTGGGTTGAGGAGAGTTCGCGCTGCTTTTCCTGGATGTAGTTCCACAGGTTAAGGAAGCCGGTGAAGTCCGACAACTCATCCCGGAAGCGTGCATGCTTTTCCGCGGCAAGCTGCTGCTTGTCCGTGGGCCGTTCGCGGGGGTCCTGGATGGTCAGTGCTGCGGCCAGGATCATGACTTCGCGTACGCAGCCGCGTTTGCCGGCCTCCACGATCATCCGGCCCAGCCGCGGATCCACCGGCAGCTGGGCAAGTTTCTGCCCGACGGCGGTCAGGCCACTGCCACTGCGACCGTTACCCTGCGCGTCACCGGCCTTGGGCGAACTCAAAGCGCCGAGTTCGCGCAGGAGCGTGACGCCGTCGTTGATAGCACGCGAGTCCGGCGGTTCCACGAAGGGGAAGTTCTCTACATCCTTGGGGCCGCGCGCAACGCCCATGGCGGTCATCTGCAGGATGACCGCAGCGAGATTGGTCCGGAGGATCTCCGGATCCGTGAACTGCGGACGCGACTCGAAGTCCTCTTCCGAGTACAAACGGATGGCGATGCCCTCGGACACGCGCCCACAGCGGCCCGAGCGCTGGTTGGCCGAGGCCTGGGAAACTCGCTCGATGGGCAGCCGCTGGACTTTGGTCCGGTGCGAGTACCGCGAGATGCGGGCGGTGCCGGTATCGATCACGTACTTGATACCCGGCACGGTCAGCGACGTTTCGGCGACGTTGGTGGCAAGGATGATGCGTCGTTTTCCGCCGGGGTTGAACACCCTGTGCTGCTCTTGCAGGCTCAATCGGGCAAAAAGGGGCAGGACTTCCGTCCCGGCAAGGCGCCGGTTCGTTTGGATGCGGCCGTTGATGGCCTCGGCAGCATCCCTGATTTCACGCTCACCGGAAAAGAAGACGAGGATGTCGCCGGGTGCTTCCTTGGCGAGCTCGTCCACGGCATCGCATACGGCGTCCAGGGGATCGCGGTCCTCTTCAAGTTCGTCGTCCGAGGTATCTTCCTCCCCGCCGGCGGGTTGGGACAACGGCCTGTACCGGATCTCTACCGGGTAAGTTCGTCCGGAGACCTCGATGATCGGCGCTGGATCTTCCTCGCTGCCGAAGTGCTTGGCGAAGCGTTGGGGATCGATGGTGGCCGAGGTGATGATGACCTTGAGGTCCGGGCGCTGGGGGAGGATGCGTTTGAGGTAGCCCAGGATGAAGTCGATGTTGAGGCTGCGCTCGTGGGCCTCGTCGATGATGATGGTGCTGTATTTCCGGAGCAGTTTGTCCCGCTGGATCTCCGCGAGGAGGATGCCGTCGGTCATCAGCTTGATCTTGGTGGAAGCGCTGACCTCACCGGTGAAGCGGACCTGGAAGCCCACCTCCTGTCCGATCTCTACATCGAGTTCAGACGCGATGCGTTCGGCTACTGTGCGGGCCGCCAACCGGCGTGGCTGGGTATGCCCGATCAGGCCTTTGTCTCCAAGGCCAAGTTCGAGGCACATCTTGGGGATCTGCGTGGTCTTACCCGAACCGGTCTCACCGGCAATGATGGTCACCTGGTTTGCGGCGATGGCCGCCATCAGATCCTCGCGGCGCTCGGATACGGGCAGCTCTGCGGGGTAGGAAATATGAAGTGTCATGGCTGCTGTCAGTCTACTGTGGCTGGGGTTCGGCGTCCGCTGTGTCCGTCACAGTCCCGGCTGCCGCACTCAGCCGGTGCGCGAGTTCCATGGCGTAGGTCGTGAATTCAACAGGCTCGAGGATCTCGAAGTCCATGTCCAGCGCGGCCAGATAGGCGGCCGGGGCAGCCAGGTTATCCCATCCGGACCGCAGGATGGTGGCTTCCGGCCCGTCGGCTGTCAGCGTCGCGTACTGGGAATTGACGACGGCGGCCACCTCGCCCAGCGGCGCGTGAAGCCGCACCACGACGTCGAATCTGTAAGGCGAACGGGTGATCGACTGTTGGACGTACGCTGCCAGGTCTTCCGCGGGCAGGGGCCTGGGCGTGTATCTTTTTCGTTCTGACGGCAGGGAAGCGAGGCGGTCGGCCCGGAACGTCCGCCAGTCCTCCCGATCAACATCCCACGCCACCAAGTACCAGCGACGCCCCGTGTCCACCAATCGGTAGGGCTCCACCAGCCGCCGTGCTGACTCGCCGTCGGACTTGACGTAGTCAAAGGTGATTTGGCGCCGGTCCGATATCGCGGCCGAGACGACGGTCAGTTGTTCAGGATCTACGGTGGCCGCATTGCTGGGAAGGGTAGTGACGGCCGCTTTCAGCATGGCGAACTTCGGGCGCAGCCGGGACGGCAGGACCTGCTCCAGCTTTGCCAGGGCGCGGACGGATGCCTCGCCGATGCCTGCCACCGGGCCGGCGGCTACCGAACTCAAACCGAGGGCGACAGCCAAGGCCTCATTGTCATCCAGCAGCAGCGGGGGAAGCTGCGCGCCGGCACCAAGCTGGTAACCGCCCGCGATCCCGGGGGAGGCGTGGATGGGGTAGCCAAGGTTCCGTAGCTTGTCGATGTCGCGTCGGACGGTCCGCTCGGTCACGCCCATCCGATCAGCGAGTGCCGGGCCCGTCCATTCGCGTCGCACCTGCAACAGTGACAGCAGCTGGAGGAGCCGGGCAGACGTTTGAATCATGCAAGTGAATCTAGCCCATGGGCGTCCCGGGTGGGCGTCGGGCAGACATAGGGACGCCCGCCGTTCAGGGGAATCCTGCAGAATTCCGTGAACGTACGGGCGTCGGTTGGATTGGCGTGGTGGACCTTGCAGTCGCCTGGCATGCCCCTAGTAGATGCGGGGGTTCCAGTACGGGCTGCTCGGAGCGTCGAAGGCGCTCCAGGGTTCCTTGGAATTGATGGGCGGGTTGTGCCCGCGTCCATCCTTCAACAGGGCTGAAACGGTAGCTGCGACGGCGGTGATGAGGACGATGAAGAGGATGATTCCGAAGATTTCCATGTCTCAAGCCTGCTCTTGTGGGACTCCAAGAAACAGTGGCAGAAATGCCCCATTTAGATAATTTTCTGCCACACTGGAGGTATGTTGAAATCAGTGGCGGTGATTGTTGTACCCAACTTCTCGGTCTTCGAATTCGGTACGGCCTTCGAGGTCTTCGGCATCGACCGATCTGACCGTGGTGCCGGGGTACCGGCCTTCGATTTCCGGGTGGTAACACCGGAACCGGGTGACGTCCGCATGAAGTCCGGTCTGTCGCTTCATGTGAACCTCGGCCTCGAAGCAGCGGCAGATGCAGACCTCGTCATCATGGCGCCGTTCGGCCGGGACCAGGACGTCCCCGAGTCCGTCATGGATGCGTTGCGGGCAGCACATGCCAGGGGTGCGTGGGTGATGTCCATTTGCTCCGGGGCCTATGCCCTGGCCCGCGCCGGTTTGTTGGACGGACGGCGTTGCACCACGCACTGGCACTATTCGCAGGATCTGGCCAGCCGGTACCCGTCCGCGATCGTGGACGAGAACGTCCTCTACGTGCAGGACGGAACCATCATCACCAGCGCCGGTACGGCCGCGGGAATCGACGCATGCCTCCATCTTGTCCGTGAGGAATTGGGGGCGAACGTGGCTGCTGCAATCGCACGCGACATGGTGGTACCGCCGCATCGCGACGGTGGCCAGGCCCAGTTCATTGACAGGCCCATGCCCCGTTGCGGTTCCGCACCCATGGAGGAACTGCTTCGCTGGATGGTTGAACACCTCGACGAAGAACACAGCGTGAACGAGTTGGCTGCACGGCTCCACATGTCGCCAAGGACGTTCGCCCGGCGCTTCCGCGCGGAAACCGGAGCTACGCCCGCTGCCTGGCTGAACTCGCAACGCGTGCTGCGTGCGCAGGAACTGTTGGAAACCACTGAGCTGAACATCGACGAGATCGCTCGTGTTGCAGGGTTCGGGCATTCTGTCCTGCTGCGCCACCACTTCACAAAAGTGCTGGACACGAGTCCACAGAGCTACAGGCGGGCATTCCGGGGACAGTTGGCAGAAGCCATCTGAAACCCAGCGGCTGCTGCCCGACGAAGGCGGCTGCTCTTAGCGTCGGCTGCCGAGCCGTCCCCGTGACTCCGAACCTTCGGCTTGGGCGCATTCCACCAGTTCCTGCCAAGGCCCGGTTACGGCGCGGTCGGGGAGAGTGGCGCGGCGTTGCCCTGCGCGGATGGAGTACATGAACCGGTCAGGTTCGTTGGGTGTCCGGGCTTGACTTTTGGCTTCGTCCCACGGGCAGGCCTCCACGATCGGAACCCATCGTTCCTTCTCATCGGGGGACACAGCATCCACGCTCCAGACGCGTGTCATCGCGGCGATTCCCCCACTGCGTTGGACGGTGATCTTCATGGCCGGCTGCTTCTCGTTCGACGTTCTGTAGTCAGCCAACCGGCAGGGACCGGAGCAAACTGTCCGGTCCCGCCACCTGACTAAACCTTGACCTTCACAGTCTCCCACGCCTTCAGGACGGCGTCATGCTCAGCTGACCCGGAACCGAAAAGTTCCTCAGCGGTCGCAAGAGTGGTCTTGGCAAACTTTCCAAAAGTACAGGTTGCCGGCAGGGATCCACTGGTCAAGGTGCCGTACCAGATCTGGCCGGGTGCCTCCCAAGCCTTGCCGCCGAGTTCCGAGGCCACAACATAGAAAGCCTTGTTGGGGATGCCGGAGTTGATGTGCACTCCGCCATTGTCAGCGCTCGTCCGCACGTACGTATCCATGGAGTCCGGCTGGGGGTCCTTTCCCAAAACGTCGTCGTCATAAGCTGTCCCCGGTGCTTTCATGGAGCGCAGGGCGGCACCTTGGACCTGCCCGGTGAAAAGGCCCTCCCCAATGAGCCAACTGGCGTCCCCTGCGGACTCCTGCTTGAGATACTGCTCGACGAGGACCCCGAAGACGTCCGACATGGACTCGTTGAGTGCTCCGGCTTGGTTCCGATACGCCAGATTGGCTGTGTACTGCGTAACCCCGTGGGCGAGTTCATGGCCAATGACGCTCACGGACTTGGTGAAGCGCTGGAAAATCTGGCCGTCACCGTCGCCGAAGACCATCTGGCTGCCGTCCCAAAAGGCGTTGTCGTAGAGCTTCCCATAGTGGACCGTTGCATCCAGGGAGAGCCCGGCATCGTCAATGGAATCCCTGCCGAAAATCTCGCCGTACAGCCGGTGCGTGCTCCCGAGGCCGTCGTAGGCCTCGTCCGCAGCGACATCTCCGACGGGTGGGGCACCCTCCTTGCGGACAATGCGGCCGGGCAGGGTTTCCGATGAGCCGGCGTCGAAAATGGTCCGCTTGGGCGGACCCGGTTTGGCTTGGCGTGCGCTTGGCGGTGCCGCGGGGATAGGGGCTGTACGGATGGCCTGCAGGTCCTTGATGTGCAGCAAGGACTCCTTGGCGGCCCGGGCAACCGCCCGAAGCCGTGGTTCATTCCGGGCAGCAATCCTGCGCAGCATATACGGCGGGACAATTGAACACATCACGGTGAAACCCCTTTGGCTATCGGTATGACCAACTGGAATCAGCCTAGGATCAGGGACGGACAATATTGCGGTTCAGGCCCGGCAAGCCTCCAACTGATAGTCGGTAACCGGCACGCAAAAAAATACCCCGCCAGCAGGACTGGCGGGGTATTCGTTGTGCCCTCGATAGGATTCGAACCTACGGCCTTCTGCTCCGGAGGCAGACGCTCTATCCCCTGAGCTACGAGGGCATCCAGGGTTCCCTCCGTTGCCGGTGGGACGTCCTAGAGCTTAGCAGCCACGGAGCCGCAAATGAAAACCCGGCGCCCCTCCGGCGAGCCCGGTCCGGAACCCCGCGGATCAGTAGCCCGCGAATGAGTCGACATGTACCCGGCGCGCTCCTGCACCACGTGCTGCAGCGCGCAGGGAGTCCACGCTCGCCGGGGAGCCCGAGACGAAAACTTCCCGATCCCCGATATCCGGAACCAGCTCCTTGAGGCGTGCGGCATCGATCCTGGACGTACCGGCGTCCACCATGAACTCCGGGGGAGTGGAACCGTCCGCCAGCCGGGCCAACACTTTGGCGCCGGAGGCTTCCAGCTGTTCCACGCACGCAAGTTCATCGCGACCCTTTGCGAGGTACACAACCACGGTGTCGCGGGCGGCGTCGTCGGCCGCCAGCTGCGACACGAAAGGCGTAATGCCGATACCCGCGGCGATCAGCAGGACCGGCTTCCCGGCGTCGCGCGGTAAAACAAAGTCTCCGCCCACGGCCGTTGCAGAAACGCTGTCCCCGGGCTGAAGCGCAAACAGTGCCTTCTTGGCCGTAGACAGGGGCTCGGCCGTACCCACGCCGAACGTAACCTCGGCCGCGCCGGGCGGGCTGGTGATGCTGAAAACCCGTCGGCGCCCCTTGCCGTCGGATCCGGCATGCGGCAGGTTCAGCTCCATGAATTGTCCGGCGGCAAAGCGCACGGGCCGCTGTGGCTCGAACCTGAATTCAGTACTGGCGGGGGTGAGGGGGCGCGAGCCCTTGAACGTCAGATGGACGCCACCGCGCTGTCCCAGGAAGAACGCCAAAAGATTGCCCAGCAACAGCGCGAGTTCCGGGGAGTTGGCAATGAAACCAAAGTTGTAGGGAACGGCGAAGACAACACCCACGACGGCGGCAAGCGCCAGCTGCTGCCAGCGACGGGGAGGCAGGGTGAGGGGCTCCGAGAGCATGAATCCCACGAAGAACAGCAACGGGCGCTGTGCCAAGGACTGCCACAAGGCCTGGCCCAATGTCATGCTGCGGCTGAGGAGCTCTACCGTGATGATGCTGGTGGCAGCCGCGAGGAAAACGGCGGCCATCAGCATTTTCCGAGTGCGGTACAGGACAAGCAGCACCCCGGGAACCAAGAGCCAGAGCATGGCCGGCGTGGCAGCCCACCACGTGGCGATGTTGAGCCCCGTCAGGCCCGTGATGAACGCACCGGCCGCGGCCGGGTTGAAAATATGCCGCCCACGGAAGGCCAGAGCATACTTGGACACGCTGGCCAGCACGCATGCCAAAGCAACCCCCGCCATGTCCATCACGCCAAAGGCCGGCCAGAACAGGAAGTAGATCAGCAGCCCGGTAATAAGTGACGACTCCGTGTGCGGCTTCACGCCGAAGAGCAGCGCGAGCAGCCGGCTGGAGGCATAGGTCACACCCAAGCAAAGCACAAGGTGTACCGCCATCTCCGGGAGCCCGAAGGTCAACCACCCCAGGATGTTCAGGACCATGCTGTAGACAACCAGCACGCCCAGCACCCAGAGAATCAAGCGGTACATGGTGAAGCGGCCCAACCAAGTGTCCAGACGCGACTTAGCGGCAATCATGTGAACAGTCTCCCCTCAAAACCGGTCGAAAACGCGGCAACACCACTCGACGACACCGAAAGCCATGAGAAATCAAATTCCTCCTCCAGCCGAGCCGGTTCAAGCATGAACAATGCCGTGGCAAGTCCGTCCGCAACCAAGGCGCTCGCAGCCATGGCCCATGTAGCCACCGTGGTGTGAATAGGCTCGCCCGTCGTTCCATCCAGGACATGGTGGAGACCGTCACCCCACGTGCGTCGGTTTGAAGCAGAGGCACACAGTGCGGAGTTGTTCAGCTCCACCGTTCCTATGGCCTGCCGGGGGTTATAGGGATGCTCCAACGCAACGGTGACCGGGTGGCTTCCCGCGTGCAGCATGTCGCCGCTGCCATCCACCAGGAAGTCAGTGTGATCCGTTGCCAACAGGATTTCGCCCAACAGGTCAACCAGCTGGCCCTTCCCGGCTGCTCCGACGTCCAAAACTAACGGCTCTTTCGCGGCCAGGTCCGTGCCTGTCCAATCGAGGACGTCTTCCCACCGCGGCGGGGCGAGGGGATTTCCTGACGGAACAAGAGCGTAGCCGGCGTCGTAACCCAGACGCTCCAAGCTGCTGCCGATGAGTGGGGTCATGGCACCATCGCTGAGGCGATACAGCACCGAATATAGCTTCTGGAGGGCGACTGCATGCTCCGGCAGCGTGATGATGCCCGGACCGCGGGACAGGCCGGACACCAAGGAATCCGGCCTGAACCGCGACCACGTCTTGTCGTATGCCGCGACTGTTTCAAGCACCTCGCGCCGGACGGCGGGTACCAAACTGTCCGGCGTCGAAATCTCCCACTGCGTACCGATCCCTTCGAAGCTGAAGGTGCTCCAGCCAGGGTGCGGCATGGCTGCTACTTGGCCTGGGCCTTGATCTGTTCCACGGCTTCGTTGAAGCCGCCGGACGTCAGGGAAGAGCCGGCCACCTTGGAAACGTTGAGTTCGTCGATGTCCTTGCCGACGATCTGGGCTGCGATACCGCTGGCGAACTCCCCCTGGAACTTCTTGGTATTCGGATTGGACGGGTGGACCGTGATGTTGACGGCAGAAACCTTGTCCGCGGCCAAGGTCAGCTCCACACCCACCGTTTCCAGCCCATTGGGCGAGGTGTACGTACCGTCGGAACTGTACGTCCCGTCCTTGTATGTGGCCGCGCCGGTGGAAGCGACGGCAGCAGACGATGAAGTGCCTGCCGATGACGGGCTGTTGGTTGCGGCCTGGCCGCCATCCTGGGTAGCCGGAGTCTGAGTTGCGGGGGCTTGGGTCGTAGGGGCACATGCCGCGGCGGTTCCGATGATGGAGAGGCCGGCGAAACCAACGTAGAGGCTCTTGCGGAGTGGCGTAGTCATGGTTCTGCTCGTTTCAACTGGACAAGAATTCGTCAGGGGTCATTTTCATCAATGGATACTGCGTGTAACGGGATGACCAACAAGGCCACCTCCTACGTGTTCACAACGTTGGATTCAGCGTAATGGTTCAGTCTGTGCTGCCAGAGAGCCATTCCTGTGAGCGGGCTGTGTCCAACTAGCCACATACGGGAGCCTCAATTCCGCGACTTTGCAGGCCCCCGGTAGGCTAGAAGCGTGACTCCCGAAGAACTCTCTGCTGCCATATCCGCCTGCCTAAAGGACGCCGTCTCTACCGGCGAAATCGCCTTGACGGAATCTGCCGTGCCCGACGCCGTGCGAGTGGAGCGACCCAAGAACCGGGATCATGGAGACTGGGCCACCAACATCGCCCTGCAACTCTCCAAGCAGGCCGGCATGAACCCCCGTGAATTCGCAGGAATCCTCAGCAACCATCTGCAGGGCATTCCCGGCGTTACCGGAGTGGAAATCGCCGGTCCGGGCTTCCTGAACATCACAGTGGACGCTGCCACAGCAGGCGCCCTCGCCAAGACCATTGTTGAAGCAGGAGCCAGCTACGGCACCAACCAGGCGCTCGCAGGCCGAGTCGTCAATATGGAGTTCGTTTCTGCGAACCCCACTGGTCCACTGCACATCGGACATACGCGCTGGGCCGCTCTTGGCGACGCCATTGCCCGCGTCCTGCGTGCCTCGGGTGCTGATGTCACCGCCGAGTATTACATCAACGACGCCGGCTCGCAGATGAACGTGTTCGCAAACTCGGTCCTTTCCCGCCTTCATGGCCGTGGTGTACCGGAGGGTGGCTACCCGGGCGAGTACATCCGTGAACTTGGCGACGAAGTGCTGAAAGCCCACCCAGGCATCCGCGAACTGACAGACGAGGCAGCCCTGCCCGTCATCCGCGCCGCAGCCTACGAGGCACAGATGTCAGACATCAAGACCACGCTGGCTGAGTTCGGCGTAGAGTTCGACGTCTTCTTCTCGGAGAAGGAACTGCACGACGCCGGCGCGATCGAATCCGCCGTCGCCCGCCTTCGCGAACAGGGCCACGTATTCGACGACGGCGGTGCCGTCTGGTTGCGCACCACCGACTTCGGCGACGACAAAGACCGCGTGATGATCCGTGCCAACGGCGAACCCACCTACTTCGCAGCGGACGCCGCGTACTACCTTTCAAAGAAGGACCGCGGGTTCACGGAGAAGATTTACCTGCTCGGCGCGGACCACCACGGTTACATCAATCGCCTGAAGGCCATTGCAGCCTGCGCGGGCGATGATCCCGAGGTCAACATTGAGGTCCTCATCGGCCAGCTTGTGTCCGTGAATGGCGCCAAACTGTCCAAGCGTGCCGGTAACATCATCGAGCTCAAGGACCTCATCTCATGGCTCGGGAAGGACGCTGTCCGCTACTCGCTGGCCCGTTTCCCGGCTGACTCGCCCCTGACGCTGGATCCCGAACTGCTGAAGAAGCACAGCAACGAGAACCCCGTGTTCTACGTGCAGTACGCTCATGCCCGGTCGCGGGGCACGGCCCGCAATGCTGCGGAAGCAGGCGTGGACCGCTCCGTCTTTGACGCATCACTCCTGGACCACGCCACCGAAAACGAGTTGCTCTCCTATCTGGGCAGCTATCCGTCCATCGTGGCAAAGGCCGCCGAACTGCGTGAACCGCACCGCGTGGCACGCCACCTGGAGGTCATCGCCGGGGCCTATCACCGCTGGTACGACGCTTGCCGCGTCTCGCCGCAGGGCGAGGAACCTGTGCTCGACGTCAACCGCACACGTCTGTGGTTGAACGACGCCACCAGCCAGGTTCTCGCCAACGGACTCGAACTGCTGGGCGTTTCTGCGCCGGAACGGATGTAGGGAAATGAACACAGACGCTGCACACGCTTCTCCGCTCGCTCCCGGGTGGTTGGCCGTTCCTGAAGACCTCAACGCCTTGCAGGCACCTATGTGGGCGGCCGGGGTTGAAAAGAACGACGCCGGCGAGGTCACCATCGACGGCGTGTCCGTCAGCGAGCTCAAGGAACAGTACGGAACCCCGCTGTTCGTCATGAGTGAATCGGACTTCCGTGCCCGTGCCCGTGCATTCAAAGACGCCTTTGATGCCGCCTTCGCCGACATTTGCGGGGGAGTGGACGTCTACTACGCCGGGAAGTCGTTCCTGTGCACTGCAGTGGCCAGCTGGGTGGCTGAGGAAGGCCTTCGCCTGGACACTTGTTCGGGCGGCGAGCTGGCTGTTGCGGCACGCGCGGGAATTGAAGGTCCCAACCTTGGCCTGCACGGCAACAATAAGTCCGACGCCGAGATCAACCGCGCTTTGGACATGCTGCTTGGCCGGATCGTGGTGGACAGCCTCGATGAACTTGAGCGCGTTGCCAAGATCGCTTCCAGCCGCGGCGAAACTGCCAAGGTCATGCTGAGGCTGACCCCCGGCGTGCACGCCCACACCCACGAGTTCATTGCCACGGCTCACGAAGACCAGAAGTTCGGCCTTTCCATGGCCGAAGACTCCACCGAGGAAGCCGGCCTGTCCGCGGCCGAAGAAGCAGTGGCCGCGGCAACCTCCTACGCCAGCATCGAGCTGCTTGGCCTGCACTGCCACATCGGTTCGCAGATCTTCGAGCCCGATGGCTTTGCTGTTGCAGCGGAAAAGCTCCTGGGCTTCCTCGCCGCCATGCAGGCCAAGTATTCCATCGTCATGCCCGAACTGGATCTCGGCGGCGGTTACGGCATCGCCTACACCCCCGTGGACACCCCCCGCCCGGCAGCGGAAATCGCGCAGGCAATGGCCGACGTCGTCCGCTCCAAGTGCGCCGAGCTGGACATCACGCCACCGCGTATCTCCATTGAACCCGGACGTGCCATTGTGGGCAGCACAACCTTCACTCTCTACGAAGTCGGCACGCTCAAAACCGTCCGTGTTGACGCCCCTGAGGGTGAAGAAACGCAAGAGAACGTTACGTATCCGCGCCGCTATGTGTCGGTGGACGGCGGAATGAGCGACAACGCCCGTCCGGTGCTGTACGACGCGGATTATTCGGCAATTCTGGCCTCCCGGAACTCTTCGGCGGCTCCGCAGCTGTCCCGCGTAGTGGGCAAACATTGCGAGAGCGGCGACATAGTTGTTAGAGATGTATATCTGCCCGCGGATGTGGCAGCCGGTGATTTGCTCGCAGTACCGGGTACCGGCGCCTACTGCTGGGCCCTCTCCAGCAACTACAACTACCTGGCCCGGCCTGGCGTTGTCGCTGTACGCGACGGAGCCGCCCGGCTGATTGTCCGCGGGGAAACCGAAGAAGATCTCTTGAACCGCGACATGGGAGTGGCGAATGTCTGAAATGCGAACCTTGAAGGTGGCCCTGCTGGGCTGTGGCAACGTTGGGGCCCAGGTTGCGCGGATTTTGATTGACGACGCCGAGGCCCTCGCTGCCCGCAGCGGCGCCCGCCTGGAACTGTCCGGCATCGCCGTCCGCAATGTCGACTCGCCGCGTGACGTCGAACTGCCGCGTGAACTGTTCACCACCGACGCCGATACCTTGGTCAAGGACGCAGACCTGGTCATCGAACTCATGGGCGGCATAGAGCCTGCCCGATCACTGATCCTGACGGCCATCCAGAACGGCGCATGCGTCGTTACCGGCAACAAGGCCTTGCTCGCCCAGGATGGGCCCACTCTCTACGAGGAGGCCGACAAGGCCGGAGTCCAGCTGTCTTACGAGGCCGCCGTCGCGGGAGCCATTCCCATTCTGCGCCCCATCCGTGACTCTCTGTCCGGAGACCGCATCACCCGCGTACTCGGTATCGTCAACGGCACCACCAACTTCATCCTTGACCAGATGGACAGCACCGGCGCGCAGTTCGCCGATGCCCTCGCCGAAGCACAGCGCCTCGGATACGCGGAAGCAGATCCCACTGCCGATGTGGAAGGCCACGACGCTGCAGCCAAGGCAGCGATCCTTGCGTCGTTGTCGTTCCACACCCGCTTCTCCCTGGACGATGTCTATTGCGAAGGCATCACCAAGGTCAGCGCTGCAGACATCGCCTCCGCCAAGGAAGCCGGCTTTGTCATCAAACTGCTCGCAATTGCCGAGAAGATCGACTCGTCGGACAACGGCAGCGGCATTTCCGTGCGTGTCCATCCCACGCTCCTGCCGCGCGAACACCCGCTGGCCGCTGTCCGTGGAGCCTTCAATGCCGTCTTCATCGAGGCGGAAAATGCCGGGGAACTGATGTTCTACGGCCAGGGTGCCGGCGGCACCCCGACGGCGTCTGCCGTGCTGGGCGACCTCGTCTCCGCTGCGCGGCGCTTGGTGTTGGGCGGCCCCGGCCGCACGGAAACCACGACGGGCCACGTTCCGGCGCTGGCCATCGACGCCTCGAACACCAGCTACTACATCGGCTTGGATGTCGCTGACCAGGCCGGCGTGCTGGCACGGATTGCGCACATCTTTGCGGAGAACGGCGTTTCCATCGAAATCATGCGCCAGACGATCCACCGCGACTCAGCCTCCAACGTTGAGTCGGCCGAGCTGAAAATCGTGACGCACCGTGCATCCGAAGCTGCACTCGCAGCAACCGTCGAGGCCGTGAAGGGCCTGGACGTCATCAATTCTGTAACATCCGTTCTGCGGGTAGAAGGGGTCTAAGTGGCTCACCAATGGCGCGGAGTAATCCGCGAATACGCTGATCGTTTGCCTGTAACGGAAGCCACCAAGGTCATCACCCTGGGAGAGGGCGGCACTCCGCTCGTCCACGCGCAGAAGCTTTCCGAGCTGACCGGCTCAGAGGTGTACCTGAAGGTCGAAGGCATGAACCCCACGGGTTCCTTCAAGGACCGCGGCATGACCATGGCCATGACGGCTGCCGTTGAAGCCGGTGCAAAGGCTGTTGTTTGCGCTTCCACCGGCAACACCTCCGCCTCGGCTGCGGCCTACGCCACTGCGGCAGGCCTCAAGTGCGCTGTGCTTGTACCCGAAGGCAAGATCTCCATGGGCAAGCTGAGCCAGGCCATCGCGCACGGCGCCACACTGCTCCAGGTTGACGGCAACTTTGATAACTGCCTGGACATCGCCCGGAAGCTCGGCGAGGCCTACCCGGTGTTCCTGGTGAACTCGGTCAACCCGGCCCGTATCCAAGGCCAGAAGACCGGTGCCTTCGAAGTGGTGGACACCTTGGGCGATGCCCCTGACATCCACGTACTGCCTGTAGGCAACGCCGGCAACATCAGTGCTTACTGGAAGGGCTACAAGGAATACTCCGCGCCCTTCGAGACCACTAATGGAACACTTCCTGCTGTTTCCACCAAGACGCCCGTCATGTGGGGCTTCCAGGCCGCCGGTGCCGCGCCGTTCGTTGCAGGCCACCCCATCACCGAGCCCGACACGATTGCCACCGCCATCCGCATCGGCAACCCGGCCTCGTGGGAAACCGCAGTTGCGGCCCGTGACGAATCCGGTGGACTGATCGAGGCTGTCACCGATGACGAGATTCTGGCTGCTCACCGCTGGCTTTCGGCAAAGGAAGGCGTTTTCGTTGAACCCGGCTCCGCTGCCGGTGTCGCGGGCTTGATCAAGAAGCATGCCGCCGGCGAGGTTCCGTCGGGCAAAACCATCGTCATAACGGTTACCGGACACGGACTCAAGGACCCGCAGTGGGCCCTCCGCACCGAAGACGGCAGCGACGTGCAGCCCGTCAAGGTGCCGAACGACGTCGTCACTGTTGCCGCAGAACTGGGACTGGAAGAAAACTAAGAGTGGAATCAACGCAGCCCACCGCGACCGATCGTGCACTCGTCGCGGCAGGCCAGCGGCTGACCGTCAAGGTCCCCGGTACGAGTGCCAACCTGGGCCCCGGCTACGACAGCCTCGGCTTGGCCCTGTCCATCTACGACACCTTGACGGTGGAGACCCTCAGCACCGGGGAGCTCGAGTTCGAGCTCTCCGGCGAGGGTGCTGACTCCCTCCCGCGTGACGCCAGCCACCTCGTGGTTCGTGCCATTGACCTGGCCTTGGATCGGCTTGGCTTCCGGCACTCGGGCCTCAAAATCACAGCGGACAACGTCAACCCGCACGGCCGGGGACTCGGGTCTTCAGCCTCGGCAGTGGTTGCCGCCGTCACTGCGGCAAACGCACTGGTCCCGGCAGCGTCCCGGCAGGACCGCGATTGGATCCTGCAGTTGACCAGCGAGATGGAAGGCCATCCGGACAACGTCGCACCCGCCATATTCGGCGGACTGGCGCTGTCATGGCAGGACAGCGAGCAGTACAGCAGCACACACGCTGACGTCGCAGCGGCGGTCATTCCCGTGGTGGCAATCCCCGATTACGAGCTTTCCACGGAAACTGCGCGCGGGCTGCTCCCGGCATCAGTGGGGCATCACGCGGCAGCAATGAATTCCGGACGTGCAGCCCTGTTGATTCACGCGCTCACTGCTGATCCCACGTTGCTGTTGCCAGGCACAGAGGACTACCTCCACCAGAGCTACCGCGCTCAGGCCATGCGCCCCAGCGCCGATCTCATCGCGGCCCTCCGGACTGCGGGGCATGCAGCGGTTGTCTCAGGCGCCGGTCCCACCGTGATGGTGCTGGCCAATGGCGCTGACGAAGCCGCCACAATTGCAGAATTCATCGAGACATTCACGGCGGTCAACACACCCGACGTCGGTTGGCGTGTGATGACGCTGGCTGTAGACGATCAAGGTGCTAGAGTGGAAGTGCACCGCCGGTAAAGCCGCGGGCAGTTCCCTGATTTTGGATCTCGGTGTTTTGCCGTACCTTTCGTCAACTGTGCCAACGTTGGTGGTGTCGTCTCTTTCCGGCCTGTCTCAGGGCCGCAGAAATCTCTCTGTTCCCTGAACGCTACGCCGGCTGTCCGGGCAACTGGATCCAGTGATGACGATCAGTATCCGGCCCTGTTGGCCATAATCCATCAGGCACGGCCCAAATCACCGGCTGCAGATCTGAACTGCAGCCCAGAACAAATCATCGCGTCCAGCTCTCGCTCTGGACGCCGTCGAGGGGGAAGGATCCTTCGTGACAGAAACCACTGAGCTGGCTTCAGCTGTGGACACAACATCTTCTGCTGCTGATTCGTCAACTGCAGCAACCACCAAGAGCAGCGGCCTTGCAGGCCTTAAGCTCGCCCAGCTTCAGGCTCTCGCGAGTCAGCTGGGCATCTCCGGGGGATCCCGTATGCGCAAGGGGGACTTGGTAACGGCCATTTCGGCACATCGCGCCGGAACCTCAACCGCCAAGGCGCCCGCCAAGGCCACCGCGACGGCAAAGGCAACTGCGGCCAAGGAAGCCCGGACCGCAGAGCCCAAGGTTGCAGCGGAAAGCAGCGCACCTGCAGAAGCAGCTGCCGAGGCCCCGGCCCAGGAAGCGCCTCGTGGTCGCGGTCGTGGCCGCAGCCGCCGCGCCACCAGTGATGGAGTGGTAGCAGCTGCTGAAGCCGCTGCAGCACCTGCCGAGTCCGCAACCGCACCGGTTGCTGAAGCTCCGGCCGCCGTTGAGACCGGCGAGGCCGCTACAGAGCGTCGTCAGCCGCGCACCCGTAACCGACGCCGTGGCGAAGCTGCCGCAGCGCCTGCTGAAGCAGCCGAAGCACCTGCCGCCGAGCAGCGCGCTGACCGCACTGAGCAACGTACTGACCGTGCGGAGCAGCGTGCCGATCGCAGTGAGCAGCGCGAGCAGCGTGCCGACCGCACTGAACAGCGTGAGCAGCGCGAACAGTCCGACTCTGGCGAGCAGCAGCGCGAACGTCGCGACAACACTCGCGGCCGCCGTGATGACAACAACGACGGCGACGACACCGGCAACCGCAGGAACCGCCGGAACCGTCGTGACCGCAACGAGCAGACCGACCGGAGTGACCGTCGGGGAGGTCAGGACAACCGTGACGGCAACACCCGCAGCGACCGCTTCCGTGATCGCAACGAGCGTCGCCGTGGCCGCGCGCAGGGACCGGACGTTGACGACGTCGAGGTTACCGAAGACGACGTCCTGCTTCCCGTAGCAGGCATCCTCGATGTCCTGGAGAACTACGCGTTCATCCGTACATCCGGATACCTCCCCGGTGCAAACGACGTCTACGTTTCCCTGGCGCAGGTAAAGAAGTACAACCTCCGCAAGGGCGATGCCGTCGTCGGTGCCATTCGCGCACCTCGTGACGGTGAAGACCGCAGCCAGCAGTCGGCCCGCCAGAAGTTCAATGCACTCGTCCGCGTCACGTCAGTCAACGGCAAGACGCCGGAAGAACTCAAGGACCGCGTCGAGTTCGCCAAGCTCGTACCGCTGTACCCGTCCGAGCGCCTGCGCCTCGAGACGGACCCCAAGAAGATCGGCCCGCGTGTTATCGACCTCGTGGCCCCGATCGGCAAGGGCCAGCGTGGCCTGATCGTCTCCCCGCCGAAGGCCGGCAAGACGCTCATCCTGCAGTCCATCGCGAACGCAATCACCACCAACAACCCTGAGGTTCACCTCATGATGGTGCTGGTTGACGAACGTCCCGAAGAAGTCACGGACATGCAGCGCACCGTCAAGGGTGAGGTTATTGCCTCCACCTTTGACCGTCCCGCCGACGACCACACCACGGTTGCCGAACTCTCCATCGAACGCGCAAAGCGCCTCGTGGAAATGGGCATGGACGTGGTGGTTCTCCTGGACTCCATGACCCGCCTGGGCCGTGCCTACAACCTGGCAGCACCGGCCTCCGGCCGTATCCTGTCCGGTGGCGTGGACTCAGCAGCCCTGTACCCGCCCAAGCGATTCTTCGGTGCAGCCCGCAACATCGAGAACGGTGGCTCGCTCACCATCCTGGCAACCGCTCTCGTCGAGACCGGCTCCAAGATGGACGAAGTCATCTTCGAAGAGTTCAAGGGCACCGGCAACATGGAGCTCCGCCTGTCCCGCCAGCTGGCAGACAAGCGCATCTTCCCGGCCGTGGACGTCAACGCGTCCGGCACGCGCCGCGAAGAGAACCTGCTCTCGCCTGAAGAGGTCAAGATCATGTGGAAGCTGCGCCGCGTCCTTTCCGGCCTTGAACAGCAGCAGAGCCTTGAGCTGCTGACCAACAAGATCCGGGAGACGCAGAGCAACGTCGAGTTCCTCATGCAGGTTCAGAAGACGACGCTCGGAGCGAAGTCGGACAACGACAAATAGCGTTATCTGGGGTGGGGCCGTCGAGTAATTTTGCCGGCCCCGCCCCTTCGCGTTGCTGCCGACGTACTGCGTACGTCGGCAGCAACGCTACGACAGGCCCGATGCCACTCCCGGGCCGGCAAAATTACTCGACGGCGGTCAGGTCACCTTGGGCGTTGCCGTCACCTTCGCTGGCCGGCTTATTTGAGCGGTTGGTCGTTAAGTCACCAATCGTCGCAACTAGACTTGTCTGCGAGTCGAAAGAGGTTTGAAAATGTTTGAGTCCGTACAGGGATTGCTTGATGAGCATGCTGCTATTCAGGCGCAGTTGAGTGATCCTGCCGTTTATGCCGATCAGTCTGCTGCCAGGAAGTTGGGGCGGCGATCCGCTCAGCTTCAGGGCATTGTGGAGGCTTACAACAAGTGGCGCGGGCTCAACGATGATCTGGAAGCTGCCAAAGAGATGGCTGACGAGGATCCCGAATTCGCTGCCGAGGTTGTGCAGTTGGAGGAACAGATCCCCGCGGCACAAGAGCGGCTGCGCCGTCTGCTGATCCCGCGTGATCCGGACGATGCCCGCAACGTGATCCTTGAAGTGAAGGGCGGCGAAGGCGGCGACGAAGCTGCTTTGTTCGCCGGTGATCTTCTGCGCATGTACATGCGTTACGCCGAATCGCGGGGCTGGAAGACCGAAATGATCTCCGCAACCGAATCCGATCTTGGTGGATACAAGGACGTTGCCGTCGCCATCAAGGGCAATTCGAACGATCCCGCACAGGGCGTTTTTGCCCGTTTGAAATTTGAAGGCGGCGTTCACCGCGTCCAGCGTGTTCCCGTAACCGAGTCGCAGGGTCGTATCCACACGTCGGCTGCCGGCGTCCTGGTGCTCCCGGAAGTTGATGAGCCTGAGGAACTCGAGATCAACCAGAACGACCTCAAGATCGATGTTTACCGTTCATCCGGTCCGGGTGGGCAGTCCGTGAACACCACTGACTCCGCTGTCCGCATCACTCACTTGCCTACGGGCATCGTGGTGGCCATGCAGAACGAAAAGTCGCAGCTGCAGAACCGCGAAGCCGGTATGCGCGTCCTTCGTGCCCGTCTCTTGGCACACCAGCAGGAACAAATCGACGCCGCCAACTCCGAACAGCGCAAGTCGCAGATCCGCACCATGGACCGTTCAGAGCGCATCCGTACGTACAACTTCCCGGAAAACCGTATCGCGGACCACCGCACCGGCTACAAGGCTTACAACCTTGACGCCGTCATGAACGGCGATCTTGAACCCGTGATCCAGTCAGCCATTGAAGCAGACGAGCAGGCCCGCCTGGATGCCATCGGCGAATAACTGCCTGCCGGACAACAACCACAGCAGAGTTCATCCATGACGTTTTACCAAGGTCAGAGCCTCGCGGACGCCGTTCGCGAGGCTACTGCCGTCTTAGCCGAAGCCGGTGTGCCCAGCCCGCGTGTCGATGCCGAGTTGCTTGCCGAACACCTGCTCGGTGTCGGCCTTGGCCGCCTGCGTGCCATGTTGCTCGGCGACACTCCCGCTCCGGAAGGCTACGGGGAACTGGTGGAGGAGCGGGCCGGACGGGTCCCCCTCCAGCACATCACCGGCGTCGCGTATTTCCGCCATCTTGAGTTGCGCGTGGGGCCGGGTGTCTTCATTCCCCGTCCTGAAACGGAATCGGTGGTCCAGTTGGTCATTGATCACGTCGCGGGAGTGCCCACGCCCAAGGTGGTGGACCTCGGGACAGGATCCGGTGCCATCGCCGGATCCATTGCCCATGAGGTTCCGGGCGCTGAAGTCCACGCCGTGGAGTTCAGTACCTTTGCCCACGCCTGGGCTGCGAAGAACCTCGAACCGCTGGGCGTGACCTTGGTGCAAGGCGACCTGCGGGATGCCCTCCCCGAGCACAACGGAACGTTCGACGTCGTCGTATCCAATCCGCCGTACATTCCGTCCGAAGCCATCCCCACAGAGCCTGAAGTTGCCCTCCATGATCCGCCGGAGGCACTGTACGGTGGGGGAGCGGACGGCATGGTACTTCCGACGGCGGCGGCGGCCTCAGCGGCCCGCCTCCTCAAACCCGGTGGTTTCTTCGTGATGGAGCACGCGGAGGTCCAAGCAGTATGGATCGCGGGGATGCTGGAACGCACCGGACGTTGGAACAACGTCACCACGCACTGCGACCTGAACGGCAAGGAACGTGCCACCAGCGCGATCCTGGCAAGCCCCTCTCCTGATGAGTGAAAGAATAGCGCTGTGACCACAACCTATAACTGCACTTCCGATGACCAGCGGGCTGAAGGGCTTCAGCATGCCCAACGCGCCATCAGCGAAAAGAAGTGCATCGTGCTGCCAACGGACACTGTCTACGGTATTGCTGCTGATGCCTTTTCGCCGTTGGCCGTGACCATGTTGCTGGCCTCCAAAGGTCGCAGCCGGCAGATGCCTCCTCCGGTCCTGATTCCCCGGGTCAACGCCTTGGATGGACTTGCCACCGACGTACCCGCCGATGCCCGGGCACTGGCTCAAGCCTTCTGGCCGGGTGGGTTGACGCTGATCCTGCATGCACAGCCGTCCTTGGACTGGGACCTCGGTGACACCAAGGGCACCGTTGCCCTGAGGATGCCTGATGACCAGATTGCCCTGGAACTCCTGGGGCTCACGGGTCCCTTGGCTGTTTCCTCCGCCAACCGGACGGGCCAGGAAGCGGCACAGACAGCCTCGGAAGCGAGACTCCAACTGGCGGAGTCCGTTGAGGTCTACCTTGAAGGCGGTTTCCGTCCGATCAAGGGGACTGCTGCCCTGCCCTCCACCATTGTTGACGCCACGTCCACTCCGTTCCGGGTAGTGCGCCAAGGAGCCATTGAGCTGGAGCGGCTCCGCGAAATTGTTCCGTCGATACTGGGCATTGGCGAGACCCTGGGCGCCGCCGACACCATTCCTGCGGAGGAGCCTGCTGTGGACGACGCGGCGCCTGAAGGAACCACAGCAGCCGGCGCCGCAGAGCATACTGCGGCTGTCGATGAACCTGCTGAGGAAGCCATCGTTCCCCAAGAGAAGCCCACAACAGCGGATGACGCGCCTGTGGAAGTAACGGAAGCCGCCGCCGTCGAGGACTCAACGCTGGAAACGGTGAAGCCAGAGGCCTCAAGGGAAGCCAAGCCCGAATGATTCCGGAGCGCCAACGCGTCCCCGTCCTTGACGTCGACGCCACTCCGTTGCGCGTCAATGAGCTTATTGAGGCCATGGGCGGGCTCATCGCCTCCGGAACAACCGCCACGGTGCTTGGACACAACCTTCACAGCATCACGTTGCTTCATTCGCGCCCGGATGTCCGTTCTTTGTATGAGGGCAGTCCGATCGTCCTCTTGGATGGTGCTCCCGTTGCGATGCTCTGGGGATTCGCCCACAAGCGTCAACTCCAGCCCTTGGGTGAGGGAACAATGGCCTACCGGCTGGGTTCCATGGATTGGATCCCGGAGCTTGGAAAGGTCGAGGGTCTGGAGCGCGTGGCCGTAGTAGGCGCGGGACGCGCGGCCAATACGACGGCGGTCGCCCGGCTGCGCGCTATCGTCCCCGGTGCAACAGTGGACGGAATGCCGGGTGAGGGGTGGGACAGCGCCCTGGAAGACGCGGTGGTGGACTGGCTGACGGACTTCCGACCGCAGTTGGTCCTGATCGGACTCGGGATGCCCCTTCAGGAAACTGTCCTGCACCGTAGGCTCCCGGAATTGCCGCCCGCCCTCTACTGCGCTGTAGGAGGTGCCATTGAACAAGTTGCAGGCATCCAAAAACTGGCGCCACGCTGGCTCGGACGCTTGGGGCTCGAATGGGCTTGGCGCCTGGTCCTGCACCCGGGCCGCGTGGCCTACAGAGTTTTTTTTGAACCTTGGAAGCTGGCAGGCCTGCTGATCCGGCGCCGCTTCCAACCATCCAAGACCAAAGGCAAGTAAATGACGTCCCACCCTGTAGTGGTCGCTGTTGTAGTGACCTATAACCGGCGTGAACTCCTCCAGACAACCCTGGAAGGCATCGCTTCAGGTACCCGGGTACCGGACGCCGTCGTCATCGTGGACAACGCCTCCACGGACGGCACCGCCGAGTTCCTCCAGCAGTACCAAGGCACGGTGACCACTGATGTGGTTACCTTGAACACGAACGTGGGCGGGGCCGGGGGGTTCGTTGTCGGCATGGAACGGGCCGTACTGGACCACCGCGCGGACCACGTGTGGATCATGGATGACGACACGGAACCGCAGCCGGATGCCCTTCGCGAAGCATTGGACGTATCGGAGTCCTACCGACAGGCAGCAGGTAAGGCCCCGGCCTTTATCGCAAGCCGTGTTGTGTGGACTGATGGCCGCGACCATCCGATGAACCGCATGCGGCCGCGGATGGGAGCAAGCGAGAACGAGCGCAGCGCAGCTGCCCGGCTGGGTGCGACCCAAATCCGGACTGCATCGTTCGTTTCGGTGCTGATACGTGCTGAAGAGATCAAACAGCATGGCCTCCCTATTGCGGACTACTTCATCTGGAACGATGATCTCGAGTACACCGCCAGGATTTCCCGCCGGGGGACCGCCTTGACCACCAACGCCTCCGTGGCCAGCCACCACACCAAGGTCTTTGGCGATGCGGGAGCAGATCCGGGCCCCCGCTTCTACTATGAAGTGCGGAACAAGCTCTGGGTCTATACCCGATCGAATGCCTTGGCGCCGTGGGAAAAAGTCCTGTTCACCGGTGCTTCGCTGCGCAACTGGACCCGTACCATCGCGGCCTCGCCCAACCGCAAAGTGCTGTTGGCCGGGTTTTTCAAGGGCCTGCGGCACAGCCTGAAAGCCCCGCGTTCCAACGACCAAGTGCTCGAAGGCATCTACGCGTTGCGCAATGTTCAAGAGCCGGTTCGGTAAGACAAGAGCCGGTTCGGTAAGAGCCACGCAGCTTAACCTCAGCCAAACACGCTGGGTTTGGCGGCTGCGTCACAGGGTGGTCACGACCGTTGGCATTAGTATCGTGACAAGAGTCCACAGAAATCCCGCAACATTCGGCACAGCCGGTGCAGGCATGGCGACGGAGAAGTTCCATTTATCCAAAGACAGAATTCCACACCCTGAGCTGCGCTCAATTTCGCGGCAGTGCGCGCCGGCTGCGTGCAGTGATCCAGGTTTCCCGGTTATTCATCGGGCTGCTCTTTGGGGCCGCGGCATGATCATGTACATGCTGATGGCCCTTACGGCTGCGGTTGTGGCGTATGCCGGGACATGGGGTGCCCGTGTGGTGGGAAACAAGCTCCGGTTATACCAACCCATCCGAAGCCGTGACATGCACTCAGCCCTGATCTCCAAACTTGGGGGACTGGGCATCTTTGTGGGCTTCTTCGCCGCGTTGGTAGTCGCGAGCAATTCCTTTTTCGTCAAGGACATTTTCAGGCACAACGATGCCCCCTGGGGGATCCTGGCCGGTGCTGTAGTGATCGTCGCCGTGGGGGTCGCGGACGATATCCTCGACATCCGCTGGTGGATCAAACTCCTGGGCCAGGCCGCGGCAGCGTTCATTGTGGCTATCTGGGGTGTGCGGATGTCTGTGGTGCCCTTCATCCCTGAACCGATTTTCCTTGAGTCCGAGGTGGTCCAGATTGTGCTGACGGCCGGCCTCATTGTCACCACCATGAATGCCGTCAACTTCATCGACGGACTGGACGGTTTGGCCGCCGGAGTCGCGATCATTGGTGGCGGAGCCTTCTTCCTCACCGCGTACTGGGTACACCGTAACAACCCATCCACGGACAACTCGGATCTCGCAACACTCCTGATGGCCATCCTGGTTGGCAGTTGCATCGGGTTCCTGCCGCATAATTGGTTCCCCGCCAAAATCTTCATGGGAGATTCCGGGGCAATGCTTATCGGCTTGCTCATGGCTTCCGCCGGTGTTGTGGCCACTGGACAGATCGGGTCCGGCCTCTACGACCGCGCCAACGGTATCCCCACGATCGTTCCTATTTTGCTTCCTTTCGCGGTACTGTCCCTTCCCCTTCTTGACCTGGGGATGGCTGTTGTCCGGAGAACAGCCAGAGGCCAATCGCCGTGGTCGGCTGACCGCGGGCACCTCCACCACAAGTTGGTGGACCTCGGATACTCGCACCGCAGCGCCGTCGTCATGCTCTATGTGTGGACGTGCATTCTTGCCTTCGGCGGTGTCGCCTTTGCTGTGTTCCCATGGCAAATCGTGCTCATCGTGGTCATAGCGGCAGCGCTGGTCATGGCCGCCGTGACGGCGTGGCCCTACTTCACCCGGAACTCCACGCGGCCTGGGGAGTAGTTGTGATGGCCGGTTATGGTCACAGTTCTATCTCATGTAGAATTCTTTCTGCGGACAGTCACTCGCCCGTAACCCCACTTTGAGAATATGGCACCTGTGCCACGAGGATTGGTATCCCCATGACATCCAACGCCGAAACCGGACGCCCGTCCGGTAAACGTGGTGTTGGATCTGTTGGTCAGCCGTCCTCGTTGTGGCTCCGGTTGCTTCTTCTTAGCGCTGCAGCAGCAGTAGCGGCCACGGCCGTCACCTGTGTGATCGCAGCCTTCATCAATGGCGGGCAGGGCGCGCTTTCAGCCGCGTTCGGTGCCGTGCTGGTCATGCTCTTCTTTGGGATCAGCCTCCTGATCGGCCACTTCGTTGGCCGTAACAACCCCTCCGGTGCAGTCGGCCTCTTTGTTGCGACGTATTTCATCAAGGTGGTCGGATTCGCTGTTGTGCTCTTTGTACTCGGCGCTCCGGAATGGCTCCACGACCGTTGGTTCCTCATCGGCGCCGTGGTCACCGTCGTCTTCTGGCAAGCCGCCGAGATCTATGGCTTCAGCAAGGCCCGCCTGCAGATCTACAACGATCCTGCTGAGCAGAAAGGCGGCCCGGATGTCCCCGCGTAAGCGCTATTCACGCCCGGCTGTGACTGATCAGCAAGCTGCCAACCGCAATGAATCCGCGGAAGCCGGAAACGACGGCGGATACAACGCCGGCATTGCCGTCTTCAGCTACATCATTGGCGGGATCATTGTCTGGAGTTTGATAGGCTGGGGTCTGGATAATCTGTGGGGGACCCGCTGGATTGTGCTCCTTGGCGCTCTGCTGGGAGCCGCAGGAGGGTTCTATCTTTCCCATATGCACGGCCTCACCAGACAAAGCTCCTCTTCTGGCGAGAGCAACGCAGACAGCGGTCCGTCCACGGACGGGGACAGTAATGCCAAATAATTTCACAAGGAATGCAGATGCGTCCAACGCGTCCGGATTCCAACCAATGCCCAATGATGGACACAGCAGAGAGGAAACGCGTTGATCGCGCTTGCGCTCCCCGCCCAGGATTCGGGGTCATTCACCCCACCCGGAATCGACGAAATGCACCTGCCGGCAATCCTGCCTTGGGGTGCGCACGATGGCTTCTCCAAGCAGATGTTGCTGGTGATCCTATCGGTCGTCATTATCGCTACATTCTTCATCCTCGCTGCACGTAAGCAGCAGCTGGTTCCCGGCAAGCTGCAGTTCGCAGGTGAGATGGCCTACGGCTTCGTCCGTAACGGCATCGCCAAGGACATCATCGGCGGCAAGGACTTCATCAAGTACGTCCCGCTGCTGTTCAGCCTGTTCTTCTTCATTCTGGTGAACAACATCTACGGCGCCATCCCGGTGATCCAGCTTCCGAGCTTCTCGCACGTAGGCGGCGCCTACGTCATGGCCGGCATCGTGTACTTCACCTGGATCATCATCGGTATCAAGAAGAACGGCCTGAAGTACTTCAAGCTCGCCACAGTTCCTTCCGGTGTTCCGTGGTACATCCTGCCGATCGTGGTACCGATCGAAATCATCTCCAACTTCCTGGTCCGCCCCGTCACGCACAGCCTCCGTCTGTTCGCGACCATGCTGGCCGGCCACTTGATCGTCATGCTCGCCGGTTCCGGCATCGAGTTCCTTGTCATGCAGGAGAACGTCCTGCTCAAGGGCGCATCGGTACTGGTACTGGTAGGCGCCGTGGCCATGTACATGCTCGAAGCACTGATCATGGCCCTGCAGGCTTACGTGTTCACACTGTTGACCGCGATCTACATCGAAGGCGCCCTGCACGCCGACAGCCACTAGGCTCCCAAAACTTCCCCTCGCGGGGATGAAGCAACCCAAACAACCTGCCGCACGGGCGGCATCTTGAAAGGAAGAAAAAATGGAAGGCACCATCAACGGCTCCCTCAACCTCATCGGCTACGGTCTCTCGGCCATCGGCGGTGGTATCGGTGTGGGTCTCGTGTTCGCCGCGTACATCAACGGTGTTGCACGTCAGCCGGAAGCTCAGCGTGTGCTGCAGCCGATCGCGTTCCTTGGTCTGGCACTGACTGAAGCTCTCGCCATCCTCGGCCTGGTCTTCGCTTTCGTTCTTTCCTAGTCCTTAGAACCAAGCGAATCCCAAGCACGAGTAGATAGGACGGGTGAAATATGAATCAGCTGATCATCTCAGCCGCCACTGAAGGCGCTGCGGAGGCTAATCCGCTCGTTCCCAACGTCTGGGAAATGGGCGTAGTCCTCGTGGGCTTTGCGGTCCTCATGTACATCGTGGTCAAGTTTGTTGTCCCGATGTTCGAGAAGACCTTCGCAGAGCGCGCCGAAGCAATCGAAGGTGGCATTGCAAAGGCCGAAGCGGCCCAGGCGGAAGCTTCTGCAGCTCTTGAAGAGTACAAGCAGCAGCTCACCGATGCCCGTGCCGAAGCCAACCGCATCCGCGAAGAAGCACGCGCCGAAGGCGCCCAGATCCTCGCGGACCTGAAGGCAAAGGCTGCGGCAGAATCTGCGCGCATCACTGAGCAGGCACACGCTGCCATCGAGTCGGAGCGCCAGGCAGCTGTTGTCTCGCTTCGCTCCGAGGTTGGCACTTTGGCCACTACGCTGGCCGGCCGCATCGTTGGGGAAGCACTCACCGACGACCAGCGCGCCGCACGCGTTGTGGACCGCTTCCTTGCAGATCTGGAGACCCAGAGCGCAGGTGCAGCTAAGTAATGGCAGGTATATCGAGCGAATCGCTGACCACAGCACTGGCGCAACTGGAAGCCAAGCTTCCCTTCGCCTCGCTGCAGTTGGCTAAGGACCTCTTCGGAATCCTGGGAACGGTGGACAGCTCGGCTGGCTTGCGCCGCGCCCTGACTGACCCGTCCCGTTCCGGTGACGAGAAGTCGGCGCTGGTCAAGCAGCTGGTTGGCGGAAAAGTCTCCGCTGATGCTGCTGAGATTGCAGGCGGATTGGCCAGCTCGCGCTGGGCATCGGCACGCGATATCGGCGATGCACTCGAGACGCTTGCTGCCACGGTTGTCATTGCCGTAGCTGAAAACAAGTCGGCCGTTTCTGCCTCCGGTATCACGGGGCTGGAAGAGCTGGAAAACGATCTGTTTGCCTTCAATCAGGCCGTCGCCTCCAGCCACGAGGTACAACGTGCTCTGTCTGAGCCGCAGGCATCTCCCGCGGCGAAGATTGCACTGGCCGAGAAGCTTGTTCCTGGCAGCAGCGAGGAAGCAAAGGTTCTCATCAGCCAGGCAGTTACGCAGCCGCGCGGTGTCAAGCCGAGCAAGCTTGTCGATTCATTCGCCAAGCTTGCAGCCAAGCGTCAGCAGCGCTGGATTGCAACTGTCAGCGTTACCCGTCCGTTGACGGAAACGCAGGCCAGCCGTCTGCAGGCCGGGCTGGATGCCCTGTACGGCCGCGAACTGAAGGTCAACGTCAATGTTGACCCCGCACTGATCGGTGGAATCCGCGTGCAGGTGGGTGACGAAGTGCTCGACGCTTCGGTTATCGCCCGTCTGACCGAACTCCGCCGCCAGCTCGCTGGCTAGCGAAGACAAAGCACAACTTAACTGATATAAAACCCGGTCATCGTGAGCAACGATGATCACGAAAACAGGAGAGCAGGGACTGCAGATGGCCGAATTGACCATCAACGCCGACGACGTCCGTAATGCGTTGAACGAGTTCGCGGCGTCCTACGAACCCGGAAACGCAGAGCGCGTAGAGGTTGGTCGTGTGACCACCGCAAGTGACGGCATCGCCCGTGTTGAGGGTCTTCCCTCGGTCATGGCGAACGAGCTGCTTCGCTTCGAAGATGGCACGCTGGGCCTGGCCCAGAACCTTGACGTCCGCGAGATCGGTGTCATTATCCTCGGTGACTTCACCGGTATTGAAGAAGGCCAGGAAGTTCACCGTACCGGTGAGATCCTGTCCGTCCCGGTTGGCGATGCCTTCCTGGGTCGCGTCGTCGACCCCCTGGGCCAGCCGATCGATGACCTCGGCGAGATCAAGGCCGAAGCCACCCGTGCCCTGGAACTTCAGGCTCCGGGCGTTACCGAACGCAAGTCGGTTCACGAACCGATGCAGACCGGCCTCAAGGCTATCGACGCCATGATCCCGATCGGCCGTGGCCAGCGTCAGCTGATCATTGGTGACCGCCAGACCGGCAAGACCGCCATCGCCGTGGACACCATCATCAACCAGAAGGCCAACTGGGCTTCGGGAGATGTCACCAAGCAGGTACGTTGCGTCTACGTCGGTGTTGGCCAGAAGGCTTCCACCATCGCAGCCGTTCGTCAGACACTAGAGGATCACGGCGCACTGGAGTACACCACCATCGTGGCGTCCCCGGCATCTGACCCCGCCGGCTTCAAGTACTTGGCACCGTATGCAGGTTCGGCCATCGGCCAGCACTGGATGTACGGCGGCAAGCACGTTCTGGTGATCTTCGATGACCTGTCCAAGCAGGCCGAAGCCTACCGCGCCGTATCCCTGCTGCTGCGTCGTCCGCCGGGACGCGAAGCCTACCCGGGTGACGTTTTCTACTTGCACTCCCGTCTGCTGGAACGTTGTGCCAAGCTCTCTGACGAGCTCGGTGCAGGTTCGATGACCGGTCTGCCGATCGTTGAAACCAAGGCAAACGACGTTTCTGCCTACATCCCGACCAACGTGATCTCCATTACCGATGGCCAGATCTTCCTCCAGTCGGACCTCTTCAACGCCAACCAGCGTCCCGCTGTTGACGTTGGTGTGTCCGTGTCCCGCGTTGGTGGCGCTGCACAGGTCAAGTCCATGAAGAAGGTCTCCGGTACCTTGAAGCTGGACCTGGCTCAGTACCGCGACATGCAGGCATTCGCTATGTTCGCCTCTGACCTGGATGCTGCTTCCCGTCAGCAGCTGACCCGTGGTGCACGCCTGATGGAACTGCTGAAGCAGGGCCAGTACTCACCGTTCCCGGTTGAGAACCAGGTTGTCTCCATCTGGGCCGGTACCAACGGTTACCTGGACGACGTTCCGGTTGAGGACATCAGCCGCTTCGAGTCCGAGTTCCTGGAGCACCTCACGCACAAGTCCTCCATCCTGACCACGCTGGCACAGACCAACGTCCTGGATGACGACACCGCTGCAGCCTTGAAGGAAGCAATTGTTTCCTTCAAGAAGGGCTTCTTCGGCGAAGGCGACAACCACTTGGTTGGCGCTGGCCACGAAGAGCACGCAGCGATCTCCGGCGGCGACGTCGACCAGGAAAAGATCGTCAAGCAGAAGCGCTAGTTTCGATAACCTGCTCTGCCGGGGTCCGCAAGGGCCCCGGCAGGGCAGCACATCGGGAACTTAGGAAAGGATAAGTATGGGAGCCCAGATTCGGGTCTACCGTCAGAAGATCAGCTCGACGACGTCGATGCGCAAGATCTTCAAGGCGATGGAACTGATCGCTACCTCGCGCATCGGTAAGGCCCGCGCCCGCGTAGCAGCTTCACTGCCTTACGCGAACGCGATTACCCGCGCCGTTTCTGCTGTCGCAACTCAGAGCGAAATCGACCACCCGCTGACCACCGAGCCGGAGCAGATCCGCCGCGCCGCAGTCCTGATCATTACATCGGACCGCGGCCTTGCAGGATCCTACTCCGCGAGCGTGCTCAAGCAGGCTGAAGGTCTCACCGAGCTTCTTCACGCAGAAGGCAAGGAAGTCAAGGCGTACCTGGTTGGCCGCAAGGCGCAGGCGTACTTCGATTTCCGCAACCGGTCCTACGCCCGCGTATGGACTGGTGGCACGGACGCACCGGAATTCGAAACCGCGCAGGAAGTCGGAGCTGCACTTCTTGAAGACTTCTCCACTGACTTCGAAGAGGGCGGCGTGGACGAGATCCACGTTGTGTACACCCGCTTCAAGTCCATGGTGACGCAGGAGCCTACGGTCATCCGTTTGCTCCCGCTGGAGGTCGTCGAAGAGGAAGCAGCCTCGGAATCCGAGCTGTTGCCGTTGTACGAGTTTGAACCGGAAACAGAGCAGGTGCTTGACGCACTGCTTCCGCGTTACATCGAGTCCCGCATCTTCGCAGCCATGCTGCAGGCCGCAGCTTCCGAGCTCGCAGCCCGCCAGCGCGCTATGAAGTCGGCCGGTGACAACGCTACGGATTTGATCAAGAAGTACACGCGCCTTCGCAACACGGCCCGCCAGGCCGAGATTACGCAGGAGCTTTCCGAAATCGTGGCCGGCGCAGACGCCCTCGCGTCCTAGCCAGCAACGGATTCGGCTCGAAGCCGCACCTGCACCAAACAGATAAACTTAACCCCACGCCATCTACTGAGTGAAGTGAGAGAGATGACTGCCACTGCTACCGAACACGTAGCTACGGCCGGTGCCACCGGCCGCATTGCCCGTGTTATTGGTCCGGTTGTCGACGTCGAATTCCCGGCTGACGCAATCCCCTCGATTTACAACGCTCTGACCACTGAGATCACTCTCAACGGCCAGACCAAGACCATCACGTTCGAGACGTCACAGCACCTGGGTGACAACCTCGTTCGCGCCATCTCCCTGCAGGCAACCGACGGCCTCGTCCGCGGTACCACCGTGCAGGATTCCGGTGCTCCCATCTCCGTGCCCGTTGGCGACGGCGTCAAGGGCCACATCTTCAACGTTCTCGGCAAGCCGCTGGACGTCGAAGAGTCGGAGATCAAGGCAGACGCCTACTGGCCGATCCACCGCAAGGCTCCGTCCTTCGCTTCCCTCGAGGGCTCTACGGAGATGCTCGAGACCGGCATCAAGGTCATCGACCTTCTCACCCCGTACATCAAGGGTGGAAAGATCGGCCTGTTCGGCGGCGCCGGCGTTGGCAAGACCGTTCTGATCCAGGAAATGATCACTCGTGTTGCCCGCAACTTCGGTGGTACTTCGGTATTCGCCGGTGTTGGCGAGCGTACCCGTGAAGGTAACGACCTCTGGGTTGAAATGGAAGAGGCAGGCGTTCTCAAGGACACCGCCCTTGTATTCGGCCAGATGGATGAGCCGCCGGGAACGCGTCTGCGCGTGGCCCTGTCTGCCCTGACCATGGCGGAGTACTTCCGCGATGTCCAGAACCAGGACGTGTTGCTCTTCATTGACAACATCTTCCGCTTCACGCAGGCAGGTTCGGAAGTTTCCACTCTGCTCGGCCGTATGCCGTCCGCTGTGGGCTACCAGCCGAACCTTGCTGACGAGATGGGTCTGCTCCAGGAGCGCATCACGTCCACCAAGGGTCACTCCATCACGTCGATGCAGGCTATCTACGTGCCGGCTGATGACTACACCGACCCGGCTCCGGCAACGACCTTCGCACACCTCGACGCGACCACGGAACTTTCCCGTGAAATCGCATCCCGTGGTCTGTACCCGGCCGTTGACCCGCTGACGTCCACCTCCCGTATTCTGGATCCCCAGTACATCGGCAAGGATCACTACAACACGGCAGTCCGTGTCAAGCAGATCTTGCAGAAGAACAAGGAACTCCAGGACATCATCGCCATCCTCGGTGTTGACGAACTGTCTGAAGAGGACAAGATCGTCGTGTCGCGTGCACGTCGTATCCAGCAGTTCCTCTCGCAGAACACCTACACCGCCAAGCAGTTCACCGGCGTCGAGGGCTCCACCGTGTCCATCAAGGACACCGTTGAAGGCTTCACTGCCATCTGCGACGGCGAGCTTGACCACATCGCAGAGCAGGCGTTCTTCAACGTCGGCGGCCTGGATGACGTCGAGCGCAACTGGGCCAAGATCCAGGAACAGACCAAGTAGTATGGCTGAGCTCGAGGTTGAGATTGTCGCAGCGGACCACTTCGTGTGGTCCGGTGCGGCCAAGATGGTGAAGGCCCGCACCAGCGATGGTGAAATCGGAATCCTGCCGGGCCACTCGCCCCTTCTGGCCATCATGGCCGCGGGCGAGCTGGCAATCCAGCCGGTTTCCGGTGATCGCATTGCGGTGGTTGTTGACGGTGGATTCTTCTCCGTAGACAACGACCGCGTGGTGATTGTTGCTGACAACGCCAAATTGGGCGAAGCGGCTACAGCGGGGATCCGATAGCACGACCTTGATGGACGATTCCCTCATTCCGTTCATCGCCCTGGCAACAGCGTTTACGTTGCTGATCATTTCACTGTGCCTTTTCGGGGTGCGCCGCTTCAATCTGCGGCGCGCCCTGGGCACGGTCGACGCCTCCATTTGCATGGCTGGAAACAGCTGGCAGATGGGGGTTTGTCGTTATCAGGACAACGAGCTCGAGTGGTTCCGCCTGATGTCCCTCAGCGTCATCCCTAAGCACAAGTTCAAGCGCAGCTCGCTTGAACTGCTTGGCCGCCGCCAGCCCACGGAAGATGAACTCGTCAGGATACAGCCCGGCGTCGTAGTGGTGGAACTGCAGTACGAAGGTAAAGAGTTCATGCTCGCCATGAATTTTGACGCCTACGCTGGTTTGTCCTCCTGGCTCGAGGCCGGGCCGGTCATCGGCGTCGGAACCTGGCGTTAGGCGCCATGGACTTTCTTTCGGACGTGAGTCTGGTGGATGGGCCGTTCCTCTGGTTCAGCATCGCCTGTGGTGCGGCCGGAGGGGCCTACCTTCTCTGGCGTCGACGACGTTCCTGGTTGCTGCTCGTCCTGGCCAGCCTGGTGGTCTCCATAGGCGCTGTGGCGCTGATTCATTGGGTCCTTGTGGACCTTACCGCCACGTTTTCTGAGAATCTGCCTTTTGAGACTCTGGCCTGGGCGGTTCCTGCTGTCGCGGCTGTGCTCCTGTGCGCCGCGCGCTTCCCCCAAGGTTCCTGGCCCGGCCGCTCGCTTAGTGTGGCCGCAGTGCTTGGCGTTGTGCTCCTCTGCGTGGTTCAGATAAATCTCTATTTTGGACTGAACAACACCGTCTCGGACTTATTGGGTACGGCGGTAGCGCGCATACAGCCTCTCGAAGCAAGCCTTAAGCGCGCTGCGGACGCGAAGCCCGGCCCTGCTCTTTCCGCATGGAAAGCTCCGGATTCCATGCCCCGCAACGGCATCATGCGCAAAGCCGGGATTCCCGGTACTGCTTCCGGGTTTACTGCTCGGGAGGCCTATATCTACTTGCCGCCGGCTTATCACACGGTGCCTCGTCCAAGCCTTCCTGTGCTTGTGCTCTTCGCTGGGCAGCCGGGCGGTCCTGCGGACTGGCTGTCTGGTGGCCAGCTCCGCACGCTCCTGGACAAGTTCGCCGAAGCACACCAGGGGATCGCCCCTGTCACCGTGGTGGTGGACCCCAACGGCTCAGCCAACGCCAACACTATGTGCATGGACAGCAACATCGCCTCCGTGGACACCTATCTTTCACAGGATGTGCCGGCGTGGATCACTGAGACGTTGAATGTCTCCAAGGATCACAAGCAGTGGGCAGTTGGCGGTTTCTCCTTTGGCGGTACTTGCGCCATGCAGATGGGAACCTCACACCCGGATGTGTACGCGTCCATCCTGCCTTTCGCCGCCGAGCGGGAACCCGCTCTCGCCAAGGATAGAAACAAGACCATTTCGGACTCATTCGACGGCGATGTTGAAGCTTTCGAATCCAGGACTCCCTTGGTGCTGATGGAGCAGCGCAACTTTGCCGGCAGCGGGGTGTATCTGGTCTCGGGTGAAGCTGACCGCGAGTTCACCGACTACATGCATGAGCTTGCTGACGCGGCAAGAACTGCCGGTTTTGAAACCGAAGAACATGCCATTCCCAATGCCGGGCACTCCTGGGACGCAGTGATACGTGGAATGCCTGGTGGACTCGATTTCCTGGCTGCCCGATGGGGGTTGCCGCGGTGAGCCTTGCCCTGAAGGGTGTGATCGAGCCAGCTATGGGGCAGGCGGGCCGGCATCTGCGGTCCACACCGTTCACTCTGCTGGTTCTTGCCCTTTTTGTGGGCCTCTCGTTGGTATCCGCGAGCTTCCTGACGGGGCCACCTGAGCCTTGGCTTCCGGTGGCAAGTGTGTCGCTGGAGGGTCTGCGGTCGGGGGATTGGTGGTCTATTTGGACATCGTTGTTCTTCACCACCAATCCGTTGGCTTATGTCACGGCCGTTCTCATGATCGTGTTTCTCCTTGGCCCGGCAGAGCGACACCTGGGCTCGCTAAAGACCGCGGGGGTGTTCTTCGGCAGCCAGTTCGCTTGCATCTCGGCGTTCTTCCTTGTGACCCAAGTGGCGCAGTACGCCGATGACGGGTGGCTCTCCGGGATGGCTGATATCCGCCTGATTGGACCCTACGGCGCAGTTCTGGCCACCGCTTTGGCCGCCAGCGCCCTCCTGCCCACTTTGTGGCAGCGGCGCCTGCGCACTGTGGTGCTCTCCATCTCCGTGCTGCTGGTGCTCTATGTAGGACACGCAGAGACGGTGGTCGGCTTCCTGGGCGCGCTGATCGGCTTGCTCACCGGGTGGTGGATGCAAAGCAGCCAAGGTCATCTCCACCTTCACCGGTCAACCAGCCGTGAGGTCAGGAACCTCCTCTCACTGACCATGGCAATCTTCGCTGTGGGTCCTATCGTGACCGCTGCAGCCAAAAGTCCATCCGGGCCTTTGGCTCTGTTGCGGGACGTCATCCTCAACCCCCTACCTACCCTGAGCCAGCTGGAAAGCAACTGCGGGGGCACCATCGATGTCGCTTGCCTTGAGATTGCCCGCCAGGGGTACACAGGTCCGTTCGGCTTGGCTCTGGCGGTGGTGCCGGTGGTCTTGCTCCTGATTTGTGCCGACGGCATGAGGCGGGGACGCCGGCTGGCGTTGGGGATTGCCATCGGCGTGCAGTTGGTGGTAGTCGTCTTGTCCACGATCTACCTTGGCCTCTTCGCCGGTATGCCGCGACCGGTGGGCCGCCCCCATGTGGGAATGCTCAACTCTGCTGTGGTTCACATCATTCCGCTTGTGCTGGTCCCCTTGGCCTTGGCACTTCTCCTTTTCGCGTACCGGGGCCATTTCCGGGTGGTGACTTCGGATCACCTCCGCCGGAAAGTGTTCTGGCTGGTTGGCCTCACCGGGGGAGGGCTTAGCCTGGCTTACACCGTGGTGTGGTTGGCATCGGGCGGCTTGGTTCGCGACGGCGGCATGCTGGGTTTGGCGGCTGAGCTCGCCAGACAGTATCTCCCGGTTCCGCTTCCTGGTGTCTACCGGAAGGTTTTCGCCGAGCGTGACGTAGTGGAAGTCTTCCTCTTTTCTTACTCGGGGACGGTGTTTTGGCTCGTCGCGTTGCTTGGTGTGTGGATGCTTCTGATCCGCGGGCATCACACCGGCGGACTTGACCTTCAGGCGCGCCAAAGGGCCCGTGCCCTGGTGAAGCGCGGCGGAGATTCCTTGTCATGGATGGCTCTCTGGGAGCCGAATAAGTACTGGTTCGCTCCCGACGGCACCGGGGGAGTGGCCTACCAGCAGCACAGCCACGTGGCGTTGACGTTGGCGGGTCCCTTCGGACCACGGCAGCACCATTCGACCACTGCGAAAGGCTTCCTGGAGTACTGCTCACAGCATGCGCTGACACCATGCCTCTACTCCTGCACGGACGAGCTCTGGCCTATGCTGCAATCACGTGGATTCCGCCGCGTCTCGGTTGCCCAAGAGACACGGCTGCGGATAAGGGGCCTGGAGTTCAGGGGCAAAGAGTGGCAGAACGTCAGAACATCTCTCAACCGTGCCGCGAAAATGGGGATCACGGCAAGCTGGGGTCGGTACTCTGACCTTCCGCATGGGGTGCGTGCCCAGGTGAGTGAGGTCTCAGAGGAGTGGGCAGCGCAGAAAAAGATCCCGGAAATGGGCTTCACCATGGGCGGCTTGGACGAGTTGGATGACGACGACGTCCTGTGCTGCGTTGCTGTGGATGACACGGGCTTTGTCTACGGTGTGACCAGTTGGCTTCCTGTCTATGAGGATGGCGCGGTTGTCAGTTGGACGTTGGACTTCATGCGGCGGCGAGGCGATGCCTTCCCGGGAGTCATGGAGTTCCTGATCGCTTCCGCCGTATTGCATCTGCGGGATTCCGTGGAGCTGATTTCTTTGTCCGGTTCGCCCTTGGCCCGGGAAGAGAGCGAAATCGAGCAGCGGGCTAAAGGCCTGGCCGGAATACTGGAGGTGGTTGGGCAGGCCTTGGAACCTGTTTACGGATTCAGGTCGTTGGCTTCTTTTAAGTCGAGATTCCAGCCCGAGTACAGAACGCTGTACATGTATTATCAGGACCCGCTGCATCTTCCTGCAATAGGACGGGCGCTCAGCAGGGCTTACCTTCCGGGATTGTCAGTCCGGCATTCCGCGCGGCTGCTCCGGAGCTTGGTTGGTTGAATTGTCAACACCTATTTGGAGGACCCTTTTGGTATTTCTTCAAACTTAGTAACAAGCCTTGTTGACAAGCTCATATTCCGGCTTGCATTCCTGATGTTAAGACACGTTGACCCCGGCTCGAAAGCCAGGGTCAGCGTGTTTGTTGGACCTGCCACAAGCAAAGGTCAACGGGTAAGACTAGACCACCGTAACGCCGGTTGCCTGGGGGCCCTTAGCTCCCTGACCGATCTCGAACTGAACGCGCTGGTTCTCATCGAGGGTCTTGAAGCCACCGGTCTGGATCTCGGAGTAGTGAACGAAAACGTCTCCGTCCGCGTCATCCGGGGTGATGAAGCCGAAGCCCTTTTCAGCGTTGAACCACTTGACGGTTCCCAGTGCCATGTATTTCTCCTCATTGTGGAACATCAGTCCGATACACCTCGTACCGGGTTTGTTACTCCGCGAGAAGACCTGAATACCATCCAAGCCGGGGCTTGATTGATTCGCAGGAGCTTCACGCTCGCAACTGGTCTTGCGAGCATGAAAACCACCTACACAAAGACTGCTACAACACTTTCACGAGCTATGCCGGAGGTCAACGGTGTTTTGGGCAATTCAGGAAAATTTTCGGTAAAAAGAAGGTAACGTCGGCCTCTGGAATTCATCAGGGCCGTTTTCCCGGTGCACCTAGGACAACCACTGGCCATTGCGCATTACGCCCGTCAGTTCCAGATCCTCGTTTGTTACAACGACATCGGCTCGCAGGCCCCGTCGAAGCCCGCCTATTTCGTCGGAAAGTCCCAGAACGGCGGCCGGAACCGCCGTCGCTGAGCAAATCGCATCGGGAAGCGCGACGCCGGCTGCCACCGTTTTGCTGACGACTTCCAGGAGGGTGGAGGTGCCTCCCGCGATGGATCCTGTGGCATCCAGTGTGGCCACACCACCACTGACGGTGACGGGAGACGGGCCGAGCATGTAGTTTCCATCGGCTAGTCCTGCTGCAGCCATGGAATCCGTCACCAACACAATATTCCCGGCTCCCACCAACTGGAAGACGGTGGCTACCGTGCTGGGGTCCAGGTGAGTTCCGTCTGCGATGAGTTCAACAACTGCCTTTCCCTCCTGGGCCATGCGCAGACACGCAGCAACGGGACCAGGGGCGCGGTGATGCAGGGGAGGCATCCCATTGAAAAGGTGCGTGACCGTAGGGAGTGAGCTCACGCCGTCGAACCCTGCTGACTCGAGCCCCTCGCGGGCGGCAGCCAGCGACGCCGTAGCCGTAGCGTCGTCGCAATCCGTGTGCCCCAGCGACGGTGTGACGCCATGCGATGTCATCAGGTCCACCAAGGCAGATGCGCCCGGAAGCTCCGGCGCATAGGTCATGGTGGCGAGCTTGCCGGCCGCGGCGCCCACGAGCTCGTCCATCAACTCGAGGTCGGGTTCCAGCAAGTAATCAGGATTCTGGGCCCCGCACCGGGCATGGGAAAGGAAAGGGCCTTCAAGGTGAATGCCCGCCACCAGGCCTTCGTCCACGAGCTTCACGTAGAGTTCAATGCCGCGGAGGAGGTCGGCCCGTGGAGCGGTGACCATGCTTGCAAGGAACGTCGTGGTTCCGGACCGATGCAGAAACTCCACAGCCTTGCGCGCCGAGGCTTCTTCGCCGCTGGGGAAATCGCCACCGTTGCCGCCGTGGCAGTGAACGTCCACAAGGCCGGGGAAGAGATAGCTTCCGCTGGGAATTCCCAAACGGATTGCGCTCTGAAACCCTTCGAATTCTTCGGGATCAAAACCATTGGCCGGTCCCGCATAGGCGATCCGGTCCCCGTCCACGGCAACCAGGCCGTCTTCCACCACCTCGCCGTCGCTGACAAGCGTTCCTCTGATGATCTGATGGCTTGGAGCGGAGGAGGGAAAACGGGATGCGGCAGTCATGATTCTGATTCTAGTGGCCTGCGGCACACTCTCTCGAAGACGGGAATTCAGAAGAGCCGCGACTCGCTGTCGTCCACGCCGCGCATGGCGTCATAATCCAGAGTGACGCAATCGATACCGCGATCGTTTGCCAGTACTTTCGCTTGGGGCTTGATTTGTTGGGCGGCGAAGATCCCCCGCACCGGCGCCAGCAGGGGATCGCGGTTGAGCAGTTCCAGATACCGGGTGAGTTGCTCGACGCCGTCGATGTCTCCACGGCGTTTCAGCTCAATGGCAACGGTGGCACCGGCAGCGTCCCTGGCCAGAATGTCTACAGGACCAATGGCTGTGAAGTACTCGCGGCGTATGAGGGAGTAGCCGGACCCCAGAAGCTCGATTTGCTCGGCCAGCAACCTTTGAAGATCTGCTTCGACTCCGTCCTTGATCAGGCCGGGATCGGTGCCGAGCTCGTGCGAGGTGTCGTGCAGTTGCTCGTAGATGTTGATGATGAGGCGATCATCCGTTTTGGCGGACTGAACAGTCCACTGTTCCACCACCCCTTCCTCCACTTCGGTCTCCTCCGGTGAGGTCACCCGAAGGGTCGCAGGGGGGCTCATCCAGTTCAGCGGCTTGTAGGAGCCGCCGTCGGAATGCACCAGCACCGAACCATCAGCTTTGACCAGCAGGAGCCGGGTAGCGAGGGGAAGATGGGCCTTGAGGCGGCCAACGTAATCAACAGAACAACGGGCTATGACGAGTCGCACCCGCCCCACATTACCGTCTCACCATCTGCAACAGCATGGCTGGGGCAGAATGGAAGCATGCCCCGCTCCAACCGTCCTCGTCGCAACGCGTCCAGCACACGCTCCGGCAACACCGGAGGCAAGTGGACGGAACCGACGCCGGAGCTGGACCTTGAGCGTGCGCGTGGGGGAATTGCGAGGCGCGAAAGCGCGCCGGACGGGGACTGGATGGTGCGCACCATGACGGCCAAGAAAGCAGAGAAGCAATACATCTGCCCTGGTTGTTCTACCGCGATCATGCCCGGAATAGCGCACTTGGTGGTGTGGTCGGACAGCCATCTCTTCGGCCAGGCCGCGGGCTTGGCTGAGCGCAGGCACTGGCACACCAATTGCTGGACTTCACGGACGTACCGCTACCGCTGATTCCCTTAGGCTTGATTGCATGACTTTCGACCCCGCCTCGTTCGTTTTCACCCCGCAGGAAGCGCCCTCGGAAATTCGTGCTTCCACGGTCCTCCCTGCCCTGCGCGAGAATGTGGAATTCACCACTGAGGATGGCAAGGTGCTGGTGGGTGAGCTCGCGCTCCCGGCATCAGGAGAAATCACCGCCACGCTGATCACCCTCCACCCGCTGCCCACGCACGGGGGATTCATGGATTCGCACGTTTACCGCAAGGCCTCCTACAGGCTGCCGGCTTTGGCAGGAGTTGCTGTCCTCCGCTTCAATACCCGGGGCACAGCGTCGCCGCGCGGCACCAGCGACGGCCAGTTCGAGGAAGGCCTCGGGGAGCGCTATGACGTTGAAGCTGCAGTCAGGTTCGCCGTAGAACGCGGCCTGCCCAACCGCTGGCTCGTGGGGTGGTCCTTCGGAACCGAACTTGCCCTGATGTACGGGGCGGTGGATCCCGTCGCAGCGCAGGTTGAGGGAGCTGTGCTGCTGTCCCCGCCATTGCACCGCGCCACAGACGTGCACCTTAAGGAGTGGGCAGCCTCCGGGAAGCCCTTGACAGTCCTCGTGCCTGAACACGACGACTACCTGCAACCTGCCGAAGCGGCCCAGCGGTTCAGCCTCGTGCCGCAGGCCCGGCTTGTCGGCGTCGACGGCGCCAAGCACCTCTGGGTTGGCGAGAAGTACGCGGCGCGCGTCCTGGATGAAATAGTCGACGACGTCACTCCGGCGGGTGCCGGAGCGGCCGGCCTTCCCCGGGAGTGGGCGGGGTCGGTGGCGAGTGCCTAGCTCGGTGGCGAGTGCCTAGCCTGGTGGCGAGTGCCTAGCCTGGTGGCGAGTGCCTAGCCTGGTGGCGAGTGCCTAGCCTGGTGGCGAGTGCCTAGCTCGGTGGCGAGTGCCTAGCTCGGTGGCGAGTGCCGGCCCGGCCGCCGAGTTGCTTACAGATAATGCCCCTAAACATCGCGTTTAGGGGCATTATCTGTTCGAAAACTCGTAGAGAAGGGGAGGGCTCAGTGCCTGTCTTGCCGGACGATGAAGACTTCCTTCATCAGCAGCATGATCGCTGCTGCTGTGGGAATGGCGATCAGTGCGCCAAGGACGCCAAGCAAGCTGCCACCGGCAATCACCGAGATTACGGCCACGGCCCCCGGAACCGCCACAGCGCGCTGCATGATGCGGGGTGAGATGAAGTACGCCTCGAACTGCAGGTAGGCGAAGTAGGCGATCGCGTAGACCACGGCTGTCTGCCAGCCGGCGGTCAGTGCCACCAGGATGACCACGACAGCGGCGATCATGCCGCCTACCAAGGGGATGAACGCCAGCAGGGCAACCACGAACGCAAGCAGGACGCTGAATGGTATGCCCAGGATCGTCATCAGGATGAAGGCAAAAATAGCATTCAGGAGGGCTACGCAGACCTGGCCAATGACGTAATTGCCCACGGAATCGGTGATCGCTTCGGAGAGCGCCTCAACACGCGGACGGCGGGACCGGGGAGCGAGGCGGTAAGCCCATTTTTTCATGGACGGCAGGGCTGCCAGGAAATACAGGCTCAGGACCAGGACGATCAGCGAGCCGAACAGGCCGTTGGCCACAGTGGAACCGAAACCGACCACGCCGCCGAAGATGCCACCCATCGCCTCGGGATCCTTGACGAACTTGTCCAGTTCAGTGGTGATACGGTCACGCACGCCGAATTGGCTGTCTGCGTTGCGGAAGAAGTCTGAGTCGAGGAAGCCGCGGATCCACTCCGGGGCTTGTCGCACGATCTCCGATACCTGTTCAACGATGGTGGGTATCAGTGTTGCGAAGAAGCCTGCCACTGCCAGGACAAGCGCTGAGACGGAAATAAGAATGCCGGCCGGCCGCGGGACTTTGCGGCTTTCAAGCCAGCGAACCACGGGATCAAGTCCGAGGGCGATGAACAGTGCGGCCACGATCCACAAAATGAGCTGGGTGGTGTTGCTGGCAATGTAGAACACGGCCAAGGCAATGCCGACCCCGGCGGTACCCATGAATCCGACATAAACGGGGTGCTGGGATGACATCCGCGGGCCCGGGGCGCCGAAGCCGTGATCGTCTTCGGGCCGGAAAACTTTGGTGCCCTCTTCGGATTCAGTTTCAGGGGGCATCTCGAAGCGCAGCCGGTCCCGTGCTCCGGGGATGGGCCGCAGTAGTCTGCGGCTGATGGCAGCAAGGCGTCCGGTCCGGACCGGGACGGTCGCAGAAGTTCCCTCGGAAGGTCCACTCACCGCACTTGACCCGGGCTCATCGACGGGACGGGGCTCCATGTGGTCTTTCACGCGGTTTAGCTGCCTTTTCAGTGGTGGTACAGGGTGGACATAGGCGTTTGAAGGCCCTTATGTCATGATCATCGCCACACTATCAGGAGCGCGGAATGGCGCTGCATCGGCGCGGTGACGGGCTTTTCGGGATGTCGGGGAGATCACCTCGATCTGACTCTTTGATAACAAAACGGTTACCCTTGAAGTTCAACGACCGCTGATGATAGGTGATCCTGTGCGTTTGAAGACTGCAGCCTTGCTGGTGCTGCTGGGCCTGCTGACGATGCTGGCCGGTATTGGCCAGCTGACTTTTTGGGCCCCCTCCGAGACCGTAACGGCCTCGGTTCCCAGCGATACCAAAGCTGCCCCGCTGACCGTGATCGACCAAAAGTTGATCGCCCTCCACGACGGGCCGGTGAAGATCAAGATCCAGGGTGAAGGCAACTTCATCGTTGCCACGGGACGCCCGGACGACGTCGAAGCCTGGGTTGGCGAGACTGCCCACAACACGTTGACCGGTGTCTCCGCGGACCAGAAGTCACTGGAGGTTTCCTCTGCGGACGGCGAAGCCACTGCGCCTTCCCCTGCTGGATCCGATTTGTGGGTCAGCACCGAGGACGCCAGCGGCGAGCTGGACTACACATGGAACCCTCCCGCTGATGGTGAGTGGTCCCTGCTGGTAGCCGGCGACGGTACCCAGCCTGCGCCGTCGTCGATTTCCATGACGTTCCCGAACAACGCCACCACCCCATGGGCAGTGCCGCTGATTGTTCTGGGCATCGTCATCATCCTGGTGGGAGCGGCCTTGCCGTTCATCGCCAAAGCGCTCAGTAACCGCCGCAACGAAGGCGACGACAACGAGCCGCGCGACGGCGGAGAGACCACCACGCTGCCTGTCCAGTCGCCCAAGGATCAGTCGCACACGATACAGTCCCCAACGGTTCAGTCACCTGCGGGTGACGAAGGCCGTGGTCGTGGTGCCGGCACCGAAGGTCCGACCCTCCGGATCACCGCACTCGCTGCCACGCTGGCAGCTGTCATGGTGGGCGGCACGGCCATCGCCGCCCAAGCCACCACGACGCCTGAGGCCACCTCAACGTCCTCTGCCGCAGCTACTGCCGACGGTGGGACCCCTGTCATGCTGGAATCCCAGCTGCAGAGGATCCTCGAGCAGGTAGCCAGCACGGTGGATGCAGCGGATGCCGCCAAGGACGCAGCAAAACTGGCTCCCCGGGTAGACAAGATGGAACTTCAGATCCGGACGCAGAACTACAAGATCCGGTCCGCGGTCTCCGCCTACGAGCCGCGCATGCCGGTCCGCGCCACTAAGCTTCAGAGCAGCGTTATCAGCACCAAGCGCGACTGGCCCCGTACGGTATTCGCCCTCACGGAGGGCGAAGGAAACGTGGTGCCCCAGGTCCTGACCCTCGTGCAGCTTTCTCCTCGTGAAAACTACAAGCTGTGGGGCAGTGCGCCGCTTCAGCCTGGCACCAACTTCCCTTCCTTCCCGATTCCGCGCAAGGGTACCGAGTCTGTACCGGCGAGTGACAGCACGGGCTTGGCCTACAGCGGTAACGAGGCCTTGGAAATCCTGAGCGAGATGCTGACCAACCCTGAGTCGGCCAACCGAAGCAAGCTGGCCGATGGACAGTCTTCCCCGTACATCGCGGGCGCACTGGCCTATCAGGCGGACACCGTGAAGAACGGAACCAGCGCCAACTTCAAGTTCACGCACACGCCGGTCACCAATCAGACCGTGGTGCTGCGGACAGCCGATGGCGGTGCCCTGGTTGTGGGACGTTTGGACTTCGCCTTCGAAGGTACGCCCAAGGCGGCAGGCGACAAGCTTCTTCTTGAGGATGATTCTGCGGTCTTCGCCGGTGGAAAGGAAACCACGACGGGCATGGTACTGAACTTCGCCGAATCCGTGGCCGTATACATTCCGCCGGCAGGTTCTGCCGATCCCATGAAGCTCGTGGCCGCAACCCGCGGGCTGGTGGGGGCCAGCTTCAAGTAAGGCATATCCATGGCAGGGCAGCGGCTAGAGTGGACGGTATGAGTTCGCCCGGATACCGACCCACTCCAGCCGCTGCCAGCCAGCTCAATCTTCGCGGTGCCGTTGACCTGTCGTCGCTGCGCCGCCCGGCCGCCCCGCCGGTGCCTGCCGCTCCTGTTTCGGGGCAGGGCGAAACGCCTGAGAACGGCACGCCCCCAGCAGGCGAAACCGGCCAAGCTCCACTTCGGGTGGATGCAACCGAATCAAATTTCCAGGATCTGGTGCAGCTGTCTGCGCAGATCCCCGTGCTCTTCCTTCTTTGGTCGCGCTATGCGCCCGAGTCACCCGCCGTCCTCGACGCAGCAGAGCGCGTTGTTGAAGGCTACGGTGGCCGTCTGGTGCTTGCAGCCGCTGATGTGGACGCTTTCCCGCAGCTGGCGCAGGCTTTCCAGGTCCAGGCCGTCCCCACAGCCGTTGCTGTGGTTAAGGGACAGCCCGTTCCGCTTTTCCAAGGGCCCGCTGATGACGAGCAGATCCGAAGCCTTGTGGAGGAACTTCTTAAGGTTGCTGCAGCCAACGGGGTAACAGGCAGCATAGGTGACGCGGCGCCGGGCGAGGACACCGAACCGGCACCACTGCCGCCACTTCACCAGGCCGCCATTGACGCGATCGAAGCCGGAGACTATGCCGCAGCAGCCGCAGCTTACAAGCAGGCGCTCCTCGAGCAGCCGGCAGACACGGACGCCAAGGCCGGCCTTGCCCAGGTGGAGCTGATGGCACGCTTGGAAAAACTCTCTGCACCCGAGGCTGAAAGCCTCCGCGACCTCGCCGCGAAAGAGCCGGACAACGTCCAGGCCCAGTTGGATGTGGCCGACCTGGACATTTCCGGCGGTCACATCGAGGACGCGTTCAACCGCATCATCACGTTCATTGGCAGGAACTTCGGCCCCGAGCGTGAGACTGCCCGCCTGCGCCTTCTTGAGCTTTTTGAGGTTGTGGGCACCCAGGACCAACGGGTGGCAAAGGCCCGTCAGGGGCTCGCGAGGGTTCTCTTCTAGTGACATCCGCGCTGTTCACACCGCTTCAGCTGCGCTCTCTTAGCGTCCCGCACCGTGGTTGGGTATCGCCGATGTGCCAGTACAGTTGCCATCCGGAGACCGGGGAAGGCGTCCCGAACGACTGGCACTTGATGCACTTGGGCTCTTTTGCCGCCGGCGGCGCCGCGTTGATCCTGAGTGAGGCAGCGGCGGTGAACGCGGCAGGCCGGATCAGCCCGCTGGACGCCGGGCTGTACTCAGATGAGCAGGCTGCCGGATGGGAACGGATAGTGGCGTTCGCGCACCGGCATGCCGCCGTCGACTGCAAGATAGGGGCGCAACTCGCCCACGCGGGGCGCAAGGCCTCTACGTATTGGCCGTTTTCGGATCGCTCCGGCTCAGTTCCGGAGTCCGACGGCGGATGGGTCACCGTGGGACCTACCGGCGATCCGTTTGATGGCTATGCTGCGCCGCACGTTATGAGTGAAGAGGATATCCACGGCGTGGTGGCTGACTTCGCTGCCGCTGCCAGTCGCGCCGTGGCAGTGGGCTTTGACACTGTGGAGATCCACGGAGCTCATGGCTACCTGCTGCACCAGTTTCAAAGCCCCCTCATCAACACCCGGACCGATGGCTGGGGCGGAAACGAGGAGGGACGGAACCGGCTGATGCTCACCGTGGTGGATGCGGTCAGGGATGCCATTCCCGACTCCATGCCCCTCCTGCTCCGTATCTCCGCGTCTGATTGGGCGGAGGGCGGCGTGGATCCTGACGCTTCTGTTCGTCTGGCCCGCGCCGCTGCCGAACATGGCGTTGATCTGGTGGACGTTTCCAGCGGCGGCGCAGTAGCGCATCAGCAGATCAGGGCTGTGCCCGGTTATCAGGCAGGTTTCGCCCACCGTGTGAAGAACGACGCCGGTGTTCCCACCGGCGCGGTGGGTTTGCTCACGAGTGTCGCGCAGGCGGAGGACATTGTGGCCAACGGAAGGGCGGATGCCGTTTTCATGGCCAGGGCCGCGTTGCGGGATCCGCACTGGTGGCTCAGGGCAGCCTACGAACTAGGCCATGATATTCCTTGGGTTCCGCAGTATCAGCGGGCCGTCCCCCGCCACGGCTTCTAGGAGCTCCTCAGGTTAGTGTTGGCAAAGGTTAGGCTGTGTTCATGACGGAACCACGCCATGAACCCACGCCCACGTCCGCGCCGCCACAAGCGTCCGCGCCGCCACAAGCGTCCGCTGCGCCACAATCCCCGGCAACGCCGCTGGCTCCCGAAACGCAGCACGTCGACCAGCCGGGGGTTGGCAACCTACTGTTGCCTTCCGAAGGTTCTGCGGAGGGTACGCCGTTGGCTGCACTTTCCATCCGGGGCTTGGCCAAGCGATTCGGCGAGAAGATCGCCGTCGATGGCGTGAGCCTGGAGGTACCTGCGGGTTCGTTCTACGGGATGGTTGGTCCCAATGGTGCCGGCAAGACCACCACGCTGTCCATGGCTACTGGCCTGCTGCGGCCCGATTTTGGCACGGCCCTGGTTCACGGCGTGGACGTCTGGAAGCAGCCCTTGGAGGCTAAGAAGCTCATGGGCGTCCTGCCGGATGGCGTGCGCTTGTTCGACAGGCTGACGGGCGAACAATTAGTCACCTATTCGGGGTTGCTCCGCGGAATGGACCGTGACGTGGTGGGCTCAAGGGTTTCTGAATTGCTGGCTGCCCTTGATCTTGAAGCAGACGCCGGTACGTTGGTTGTTGACTACTCGGCAGGTATGACCAAGAAGATCGCCCTTGCGTCCGCACTTATCCATGCACCCCGGCTCCTCGTCCTGGATGAGCCTTTTGAATCGGTGGATCCTGTTTCGGCTGCCAACATCAGGGGCATTTTGGAGAGTTACGTCTCCTCCGGCGGCACTGTCATTGTGTCCAGCCATGTCATGGACCTTGTGCAGCGCATGTGCAGCCACGTCGCCGTGGTCGCGGGCGGGCGGGTGCTGGCGGCAGGATCCGTGGATGAGGTCCGGAACGGCTCCACCTTGGAAGAACGGTTTGTGCAGTTGGTGGGCGGCGGACACCGGACGGAGGGGCTGGAATGGTTGCGCACCTTCTAAACCTGAAGTGGCGCCTGCTTCTTAACGGATTCAAACGCAGCCCGTGGCAGTTGGTGGGCATGGCCCTCGGCTTGCTGTATGCACTGGGCGTCCTGTCACTCTTGATCGGCGGACTCATTGCGCTGCGCTGGGTTGACGCTGAGATTGCCCATACCGCTGTGGTGCTGGGCGGTGCAGCCACTGTGCTGGGGTGGGCCATAATTCCCCTCGTCGCTTCCGCGGCTGACATGACTTTGGATCCCGCTCGTTTTACGACGTTCGCTATTCCGCCGAGGCAGCTCCTGGCGGGGCTTGCGTTGGCAGGGTTCATTGGCATTCCGGGTATCGCCACCTTGCTCGCCGCCTTGGGCACGGTGGGTACCTGGTGGCGCAGTGTTCCGGCCGTAGCGGGTGCTTTGTTGGGTGCCATCCTGGGGGCCCTTACGTGCGTGGTGTTGTCCAAGGTGGTTACGACGGCGACGGCCGGCCTTGCCTCTTCGCGACGCTTCAAAGACGTCAGCAGCATCATCGTCTTCATTCCGCTGATGCTGTTGGGGCCCATCATGGTGGGAATCGTGGACGGGGTTCGCGGCAGCGCCGACTACCTGCCCGTGTTGGCCCGCACTGTGTCCTGGACGCCGCTAGGTGCGGCGTGGTCTCTGGGTGGCGACCTTGAGTCCGGCAACGTGGGCGCCGCGGCGCTCAAGTTTCTGATCTCGGCGGCAACCATCGCCGGCCTCCTCCTGTGCTGGCATCTTCTGCTGCAGCGAGCCCTGGTGACCCCTCCGTACTCCGGAGGCTCGGCAAGGAAGGGCGGAAAACTCGGATTGTTCGGCGTACTCCCCGGGACGCCTGCGGGCGCAGTTGCTGCCCGGTCCTTAATCTATTGGATGAAGGATCCGAGGTACGCGGCATCCCTGGTGATTGTTCCGTTGTTCCCCGTTCTCTTTTTCTTCAGCGGATCACAGAGTGGCAGCTATGGTCTGCTGATGCTTTTGGGGCCGTTGACCGCGTTCATGATGGCGTGGTCCATTTGCGCCGACGTCTCGTATGACAACACGGCTTTTGCCCTTCACCTCGCGGCGGGAGTCCGGGGCATTGACGATCGCCTGGGACGGGCTTTGGCATGCTTGGCGATCTCACTTCCAGTGGTGCTGGTGTTCACCATAGGGCCACTCTTCGTCACTGGTGATTGGCAATGGCTGCCCAACCTTTTGGGCTTGTCGCTGGGAACGCTCTTCACCGGGTTGGGACTCTCATCCGTGATATCGGCCCGCTACAACATCGCCGTGCCGTTGCCGGGGGACAGTCCTTTCAAGAAGCCTCCGGGAAATGTCGCCCAGACGCTGGCAGTCCAGGCCGTTGGCATGGGCCTCTTGGCGCTCCTGCTCGTTCCGGAGCTTGCACTGGTGGCTGTCCAAGCGTTCAGCGGCGGCCCCGAGGCCGGATGGATCAACCTGGCCGTCGGTCCTTTACTGGGCGTCATCTTGTTCGTGGTTGGTGTGCGCCTCGGTGGAAAATGGTTGGACGCGCGGGGTCCGGAAATGTTCGCCCAACTCAGCGTGAACCGCTAGCCCCGTAATAACCGTGCCCTAAGGTGGGACATGGGATAACCTCATTGTGAATTAGCTCGAAGACCATAACTACGAAAGGCCGTGACGATGGAAGTTGTCATTCTCCCTGGCACCAAGCAAATCGGTGCGCTGGCAGCCGACGCCATCGAGGCACTGGTGCGCCGTAAGCCCAACGCGGTCCTGGGCTTGGCCACGGGCTCGTCTCCGCTGCCTATCTACGACGAACTGGCAAGCCGCTACGAAGCCGGGGGATTGGACTTCAGTCAAGCACACGGTTTCGCTTTGGATGAGTATGTCGGGCTCGAAGCAGGACATCCCGAGTCTTACCGCGAGGTGATTCGGCGCGAGTTCACCAATCGGGTCAATATCAAGCCGGAGAATGTCCACGGACCGGATGGTGCGGCCGCGGACCTTGAGGCAGCGTGCCAAAGCTATGAAGATGCCATCAAGGCCGTGGGCGGAGTGGATCTCCAGATTCTGGGCGTCGGCACGGACGGGCATATCGGTTTTAATGAGCCCGGATCTTCCCTGGCCTCCCGTACACGTATCAAAACGCTGATCGAGCAGACCCGCAAGGACAACGCCCGGTTCTTCGACAGCATTGACGACGTTCCCCATCACGTAGTCACACAGGGCCTCGGGACCATCATGGATGCCCGGCATGTGGTGTTGGTCGCAACAGGTGCCCAGAAAGCCCAGGCGGTTCGCGATTTCGTGGAGGGCCCGGTAGCTGCCATTTGCGCGGCGTCCATCCTTCAGATGCACCCGCACGCCACGATTCTGGTGGACGAGGCGGCCGCGTCGTCGCTGAAATTGGCCGACTATTATCGGCACACCTATGACAACAAGCCGGAGTGGCAGGGACTGTAGACGGTAAGATGTTTGGCATGACTACGCTTCCTCCGGATCCATTCGAAAACGACCCCATGCGCGAGCTTTCCGGAGCCGGAACGTCCACTTCCACTATTGAGCGTGAGGAAACGCGTCAGGAAGTGGAACCCGGCGACCGCGAGCGGTTTTCGCACTACGTCCGCAAGGAAAAGATCATGGAGTCGGCCCTGACCGGCGAGCCCGTCATTGCCCTGTGCGGCAAAGTCTGGACGCCGGGGCGCGATCCCCAGAAGTTCCCGGTCTGCCCGGAGTGCAAGGAGATTTACGAAGGCCTCCGCCCCGGTAACGACGGTGGAAAAAACGGCGGCCCGGGCAACTCCAAGTAGTGGGTGGGAAGAGAACACCGGCCCACACTGATCATCACCGTCTTTCGGTCCGCTTTGGCGTGCCCGGAAAGCCGGCGATCGTGGTCGCTGCCATCAGGCCGGGGGAGTCAGCATGACAGAAACACTTTTTGGCGGACCATCGCTGCCTCCGGCGTACCCGGAGCGTGCTGCCTGGGGTACGGCGCCCAAGCTCCGTGCGTGGCAGCAGGAGGCGCTTGACCTCTACATGACCCGCAATCCAAAGGACTTCCTCGCTGTGGCAACGCCCGGCGCTGGTAAGACCACTTTCGCGCTGCGCATCGCCACCACCCTGCTGGACAGCGGGGTGGTCAACCGCATCACCATTGTGGCGCCCACTGACCACTTGAAGCGGCAGTGGGCGGACGCCGCAGCAAAAGTGGGCGTCGCCATTGATCCAAACTTCAAGAACTCAGACGGCCAACACGGCCGCGGGTTCGTGGGTGTCGCGGTCACATATGCGCAGGTGGCGAGCAAGCCCATGCTGCACCGCGCGAAGACTGAAGCTGCCCGCACCTTGGTGATCCTCGACGAAATCCACCACGGCGGCGAGGCTCTCTCGTGGGGTGACGGCCTGCGCGAGGCCTTTGATCCTGCTGCGCGGCGCTTGTCCTTGACAGGTACACCCTTCCGTTCGGACACGTCGCCGATTCCTTTCGTTGAGTACGCCGAGGACCGCGACGGTATTCGCCGTTCCAAGGCCGACTACACCTACGGTTATGGCAACGCCCTGCGGGACCATGTGGTGCGTCCTGTGCTGTTCATGGCCTATTCCGGCCAGATGCGCTGGCGGACAAGTGCCGGAGATGAAATGGCGGCGTCGCTGGGCGAGGCTGCCGTCACGAAGGACATCACCTCACAGGCTTGGCGAACTGCTTTGAACCCCACCGGCGAGTGGATCCCAGCCGTGCTTGCAGCTGCGGACAAACGGCTCGGCGAGGTTCGGCGGACGGTTCCGGACGCCGGTGGCCTGGTGATTGCCACGGATCACGATGACGCCCGCGCCTATGCCGGTCAGCTGAAGAAGATTACGGGCCAGTCGCCCACTGTGATTCTTTCCGATGATTCCAAGGCTTCGAGCAAGATCGAGGAATTCTCCGCTGGGGACCAGCGCTGGATGGTGGCTGTCCGCATGGTGTCCGAAGGCGTGGACGTTCCACGTCTCTCCGTGGGCGTGTATGCCACCTCAACGTCAACGCCGCTGTTCTTTGCCCAGGCCGTGGGGCGCTTTGTGCGTGCCCGCAAGAGGGGCGAGACGGCGTCGGTCTTCCTGCCCTCCGTACCTCCGCTGATGGTGCTCGCCAACACCATGGAGGCCGAACGCGATCACGCGTTGGACCGCCCCGAAAAAGACGAGGACGGCCTTTTCAACCCGGAAGAAAACCTCATGGCGGAGGCCAACCGCGAGGACAAGGCCTCGGACGAGCTCACCAAGGGCAAGTTCGAAGCCTTGGATTCCCAGGCCTCTTTTGACCGGGTCCTTTTTGACGGCGGGGAGTTCGGCACAGGTGCGGATATCGGTTCGGATGAAGAGTTGGACTTCCTGGGAATTCCGGGGCTTCTTGACGCCGAGCAAGTAGGTACGCTCTTGCGTCAGCGCCAGCACGAACAGCAGTCACGGAAGAAGCGCCAGTCGCCCTTGGCAGCTGCGGCTTCGCCCGCGGTTCCCGACCACCGCATGCTGATGGACCTGCGCAACGAGCTGGCCAAGAACGTGGCGGCCTGGTCCGCCCGCACCGGCACGCCGCATGGAGTGGTTCATACCAAGCTGCGTGAAGTGTGCGGCGGTCCCGCTGTTGCCCAAGCGAACGAGGAACAGTTGCAGGCCCGCCTGCGCAAGCTCCAGGATTGGTTCATCGGCAGGAAGTAGCTGGTTCGAATTTCAGCAGTAAACACGGGAGGGGGCCGCGGTTGCGGCCCCCTCCCGTGTTTCCAGCCGTTTCAGCTTCAGTCGCGTTCAACCTCGACGCCGGCGGCTTCCATTTCGTCGTAGGCGTCGGTGAGGTCTTCGGCGATTCCGGCCGTGAGTTCAGCGATGACCGTGGTGGTGTAACCGGCCTGCACAGCATCCAGTGCCGTGGCCTTGACGCAGTAGTCCGTTGCGAGCCCCACTACCACCACTTCCTCGACGTCGTGGCTTTGCAGCCAGTCGTCAAGCCCGATCGCGTCTTCATCGAGGACCTCAGTTACGGTGGTGCCTGCTTTGAGGTCACCGGTGGGGACATCGTCCTCAGGAGCCAGGACGCCCTCGAATCCGGAGTAGGCAGCGGTGAACTGCCCTTTGCGGAAGTAGGCCTGGATGTACTCGGGATCAAGGTCTTCGTGGAGTTCGGCACCTTTGCTCCTGGCCCTGCAGTGCGGAGGCCAGGAATCAACCATGTCCGGGTCATCCGAAAAGTGCTCGCCGGGCTCGATGTGCCAGTCCTGGGTGGCAACGATGTGATCGAAGTGTTGCTGGTTGGCATCTACATACTCCGTGATGGCACCGGCTACCGCGGCTCCCCCTTCGACGGCGAGCGTTCCGCCTTCGCAGAAGTCATTTTGTACATCGACGATGATCAGGGCCCTGGACATCAGTTCTCCTCGTAGATGGTGGGGATGGCAGCTTCGCCACGCTGCAAGCGGTTCACGACGGCGGGCAGCTCTGCCATGGTGGCTGCGTGCCGTTCACGGGCACGGATGACGCCTTCCGGTCCGGTCCATCCGGGCAGCACCTCGCCGTTCTTGACGAATTGGTGGAGCAGGACGCGGTCATTGCCGTCATCTTCCGGGCGGTGACCGATGCCAACGATCTCCTGGGTGGCCCGGCCGCGTTCGTTGAGCTTGCGGAGGGCGTATTTGCGTCCACCAACACTCGCCTTGTTCTTGGCTGCCTTGGCAACTGAAATGAACTCGCCGGCGTCGTTGGTGCGGCTGACCAGCTTGTAGACCATGCTCGCGGTGGGTGCCCCGGATCCGGTGACCAGGGACGTACCAACACCGTAGGAGTCAACCGGCGCCGACTGGAGCGCTGCGATGGCGAATTCGTCGAGGTCCGAGGTGACCACGATGCGGGTGTTGACGTTGCCGAGGTCATCCAGCATTTGCCGTACCCACTGCGCCTGCGCAATGAGGTCGCCCGAATCCAGCCGGACTGCGCCGAGTTTGTCACCGGCCAGTTCGACGGCGGTACGCACCGCCGTCTCGACGTCGTAGGTATCCACCAGCAGCGAGGTGCCTGGACCGAACGCTGCGATCTGTGCCTCGAAGGCCTCCCGTTCGGTGTCGTGCAGGAGGGTGAAGGAGTGTGCGGCTGTGCCGACGGTTTTGATGCCGTAGCGCCGGCCGGCTTCCAGGTTGGAGGTGCTGGCGAAGCCGGCAATCACGGCGGCGCGGGCCGCCGCCGTCGCTGATTCTTCCTGGGTGCGCCGGGAGCCCATTTCGATGCACGGGCGTGTGCCGGCCGCTGAGGTCATCCTTGAGGCCGCGGAAGCAATGGCGCTGTCGTGGTTGAGGACTGACAGGATGAACGTTTCCAGGATGCAGGCCTCGGCGAACGTTGATTCGACGATGAGGATGGGGGAGTTGGGGAAATAGGCGTCACCCTCGGCGTAACCCCAGATGTCGCCGCTGAATTTGTAGTCGGCCAAGTAGTCCAGGGTTTCCTGGTTGACCACTTTGTTTAGCTCAAGGAACGCGAGCTCGGCGTCGCCGAAACGGAAGTCTGCGATGCCCTCCAAGAGGCGGCCTGTGCCGCCCACTACGCCATAGCGGCGGCCGTCCGGCAGCCGCCGGGCGAATGCTTCGAACACCGAGCGGCGGTGCGCGGCGCCCGAATGCAAGGCTGCCTGAAGCATGGTCAGTTCGTAGTGGTCTGTGTACAAGGAAGTTGCGGGGTGGTCCCACGACGAGGCTCTACTCACGAATTCACTCTAATGCGAGCCGCCATAGAATGGACAGATGAGCCCTAGCGTTGCGTATGGCACGGACATTGATGAGAGGACGAAAGCTGCAGAGCAGTCGTCCACCGATGTCCTGACAGCCCCTGATATCCCGTGGAACCTTGTGATCTGGAATGATCCCGTGAACCTGATGAGCTATGTGAGCTATGTGTTCCAGAGTTACTTCGGCTACTCCGAGTCCAAAGCCCACAAGCTCATGATGGAGGTCCATAAGAAGGGCCGGTCCATTGTGGCCCATGGCAGCAAGGAACAAGTGGAGCAGCACGCGGTGGCCATGCACGGTTTCGGTCTGTGGGCCACTGTGGAGAAGGCCGCGAGCGGCAACGAAACACCCGGAAAGGGCGGCCGCCAGCGTGGCTAAGGCATTCAAATACGGACTCAAAGGCATCAGCGGATACCTGGAGCCCGCGGAGCGTGACCTCCTGCGCGGGTTGCTGGACGACGTCATTTCCATGTTGGAATCGGACGTTCGGGAGAACGAAGACCCGCTGGCGGCGCTGATCGGCCTGGACATGGACGTCAAGAAGCCCAACGACCGCGCCCTGCTGCGCCTGTTGCCGAACGTCATGAAGGACGACGACGAGGGCTCGCTGGAGTTCCGCCAGCTCACCGAACGCTCTGTTCGGGAGAGCAAAATTGGTGCCTTGAGGGCTGCAGCTTTGGGCCTGGACAAAAACGAGCTTGTTCTGACGCCGGAGGATGCCAAGCGGTGGTCGATGGCGCTGAACGACGTCCGGCTTGTCCTGGCCGAACGCCTGGACATCCGCGATGAAGCGGATGCAGAGCACATCCACAGCATGCAGGACTGGAGCCAGGCGGAGGATGTGGAGAGTTACTTGGCCCTCGTCTACAACTTCACGACGTGGCTCCAGGAGTCCTTGGTGCAGGCAATGATGGCCGCAAGGCAGGCGAAATCCTGATCCGGATGGCGGGTTGCTGCTTCAGCTCTGTGACAAATCAGACACGAGGCGGAGAACACAGTTAATGGCCGGACACCACGGGAAGCCTTATTCTCGAATAATTATGACTTCAGCATCGGGTTCACCAAGCGGCGCGTTGGGCAGCAGCACCCCCACCAGCAACGGGGAACTCATAGGGGCACGTCCGATCGGCATTTTTGATTCAGGCGTGGGCGGGTTGACGGTGGCACGTTCCATCATCGATCAACTCCCCAACGAATCGATTCTTTACGTCGGCGACACCGCTAATGGCCCCTATGGTCCACTGCCCATAGCCGAAGTCCGTGCCAACGCGCTGGGCGTCATGGACGAACTGGTGGATTCAGGCGTGAAGTTGCTGACCATTGCCTGCAATTCGGCATCCGCCGCTGTGCTCCGTGATGCGAGGGAACGCTACACGGCCCGTTATGGCATCCCGGTCATCGAGGTTATCCAGCCGGCAGTCCGGCGTGCAGTCTCTGCTACCCGCTCCGGCAAGATCGGCGTGATCGGAACCTCGGCCACTGTGGGGTCCAGAGCTTATGAGGATACGTTTGCCGCCGCGCCGGACCTCACCATCACTTCCGTGGCTTGCCCGGCGTTCGTGAACTTCGTGGAGGCGGGAATCACCACCGGTCCCGACCTCCTGGCTGCTGCCAATGAATACCTGGAGCCACTCAAGTCCGCCGGCGTGGACACTGTTGTCCTGGGCTGCACCCACTACCCGCTGCTGACAGGCGTGATTTCTTTCGTCATGGGCGAGGACGTCACCCTGGTTTCCAGCGCTGAGGAGACGGCCAAGGATGTCTACCGTGCTTTGGCCAACCACGGCATCCAGCGGACGGAGGCACAGGCGCCGAGCCACGAATTCGTAGCCACGGGTGATGCCACGCAGTTCGAGACCCTGGCCCGCCGCTTCCTGGGGCCGGAAGTCCTCTCCGTGAAGCACGTGGATCACGTCGCGGCCCAGTACCCCACAGGCAGCCTGGCCCGCATCACTCCGGAGATGCTGGAAGCCGCACGTTCGGGAGCAGGGCTGTCCCGCCGCTCGTACTTCGTCCAGCCGGAGGACACCCTCACCGGCGACGCTCGCACCACCATGGGACGTGGCCTGTGAAACTGACCATCGTAGGTTGCACGGGCTCGTTCCCCGGTCCTGGTTCGCCGGCGTCGTGCTATCTGGTGACAGCGCACGACGGTGAGCGCGAGTGGAAGATCGTGATGGACCTGGGCAGCGGAGCTTTGGGCGCCATCCAGCGCTATACGGATCTGGAAGACATCGATGCGATCTTCCTCACGCACTTGCACCCTGATCACTGCATGGACCTCTGCGGCCTCCACGTCGCGGTTCGTTGGAAGCCGGGCGGCTGGGGCCGGGATCGCCTGCCAGTGTGGGGTCCTGCGGCTACTGCGGACAGAATGGCCACCGCCTACGGGCTGGACCTCGACCCCGGCATGCACGAGGAATTCGACTTCACCAACTGGACCGAGCTCAAGCCGGTCACGGTGGGTCCCTTCACTGTGACCCCTTTCGCGGTCAACCACCCCGTCGAGGAGGCTTACGCCTTGCGCGTTACTGCCACGGAACCGGGCAAGGACGGCGTTCCCGTTACCAGGATCCTGACGTACTCCGGGGACACGGATTCCTGCCAGGGGCTCGAGGACGCCGCGAGGGGCTCGGACTTGTTCCTGTGCGAGGCGGCATTCGAGGAAGGCAGGGATGACGGCATCAAGGACGTCCACCTTACGGGCAAGCGTGCAGGTGAGGCTGCCATGAATGCCGGTGCCAAACGCCTCCTCCTGACACACATCCCGGTGTGGACCTCCCAGACCAAGGTGTTGTCCGAGGCCAAGCCGGTCTTCACCGGTGACGTTGCAGTCGCCGTCGCCGGAGTCCACTACACGATCTAGCCTCGCACCTTACCCGGCGTCGGGGTGGTGCCTTCAGCTTGGCTAAGCTTGAACCATGACTTCTGAAGCTACAGCCACTCCCGTCATCCGCGCCGATGGCCGGACCCCCGATCAACTGCGACCCATCAGCATCACCCGCGGCTGGTCGAAGCAGGCCGAGGGCTCGGCACTGATCGAATTCGGCAACACCCGGGTTCTGTGCACCGCTTCCCTGACCGAGGGTGTGCCCCGCTGGCTCAAGGGCGAAGGCCGCGGATGGGTCACGGCCGAGTACGCCATGCTTCCCCGTGCCACGAACACCCGTTCCGACCGCGAGTCGGTCAAGGGCAAGATCGGTGGGCGCACGCATGAGATCTCGCGCCTCATTGGCCGCTCGCTGCGCTCCATCATCGACACCAAGGCACTGGGCGAAAACACGATCGTTCTGGACTGCGACGTCCTGCAGGCCGACGGCGGCACGCGCACCGCCGCGATCACCGGCGCTTACGTGGCGCTGGCGGAAGCTATCCGCTTTGCACGTGAGAACAAGCTCATTGCACGCAACGCGGAGCCCCTGGTGGATACCATTGCAGCGGTCTCCGTGGGCATCATTGACGGCGTCCCGATGCTGGATCTTCCGTATGTGGAGGACGTTCGTGCGGAGACGGACATGAACGTTGTGGTGACCGGTTCGGGCAAGTTCGTGGAAGTTCAGGGCACCGCAGAAGGCGCTCCGTTCGATCGCGACGAGCTCAACGCCCTCTTGGACCTCGCACTCCTCGGCACCACGCAGCTGTCCGCCATCCAGCGTGAGACGCTGGCCGAAGCACCGTGAGCAGCGCACAGGCCTCTGAGGCTCCACGCCTCGTCCTGGCAACACACAACAAGGGCAAGCTGAAGGAACTCCGGGACCTGCTGCGGGGCCAGGTGCCAGGGCTCGACGTCGATACCCAGGTGGTGGACGCCGCTGCGGCAGGTGCCCCGGATGTTGCCGAAACCGGTGTCACCTTTGCTGAGAACTCCCTCCTCAAGGCCAGGGCGGTGGCGGAGGCGACCGGCCTGGTGGCCATCGCCGACGACTCGGGATTGGCCGTTGATGTCCTGGGCGGGGCTCCGGGTATCTTCTCGGCACGCTGGTCCGGCACGCATGGTGATGACATCGGCAATCTGAACCTGTTGCTGGCACAGCTCTCCGATGTTCCGGACGCTTTCCGCGGAGCTGCGTTCGTATGCGCTGCTGCCTTGGCGGTCCCGGGTCCCGACGGCATTGCCCACGAGACCGTGGAGTATGGCCAGTTGGAAGGGACGTTGCTGCGTGAACCCCGCGGCGAGGGTGGTTTCGGCTACGACCCCGTGCTGCAACCCGCCGGAATGGATCGGAGCTGTGCCGAGCTTAGCCCCGCAGAAAAGAACGCCATCAGCCACCGCGGACAGGCGTTCCGTGCTTTGTTGCCCGCCATCGTATCGGCGTTGTCCGGGCCAGACGCCACGTAGCTTGCTCCTGTACGTGAAAAGGCACCCCGCTGCTGCGGGGTGCCTTTCGCGTTTCAGGGGTTCCAGGAGCCTTAGTGCTCGCCGTGCTTGCCGCCCTCGTGTTCCTCGATGAATTCCTCCACGGGGTCCGTGCCTTCGGCAGCGGCCCTGCGCTTTGCCATGAATCCACGGCCGATCTCAATGAAGATGGGGATGACCGAGATCAGAACGATGACGATGAAGATAATGTCGATGTTGTTTCCAACCCACTCGAACTGGCCAAGCCATGCGCCGAGCAGGGTAACACCGCCGCCCCAAAGGACGGCGCCGATGACGTTGAAGAGGAAGAACTTGCGCTTGTCCATCTGAGCCACGCCCACGATCACCGGCACGAAGGTGCGGATGATGGGAACGAACCGTGCCAGTATCAAGGCTTTGCCGCCGTGCTTTTCGAAGAACGCATGGGCGCTCTCCACGTTCTCCTTTTTGAAAAGCCTGGAGTCGGGCTTGTTGAAGATGGCCGGGCCGGCCTTGGATCCTATGAGATAACCGGTCTGGTTGCCGATGATGGCAGCCACGATGATCATGGCGCACATGGCCCAGAGGTTGAACTCGATAGCCCCGGTGGAGACCAGGAGCCCCGCCGTGAACAGCATCGAGTCACCGGGCAGGAAGAACCCCACAAGGAGGCCTGTTTCTGCGAACACAATGGCGCAGACCAGAAGGACCACCCACGGTCCCAAAGGTGAATCGCGGAGGAAGACGTCGGGGTTCAGCCAGTCCGGCAGGAACGAAGCCATAGGCGGCTGTACCGGGCCCGCGCCCCCGAAAGTGGATACGGCAAGGTCGCTTATCGCAGTAAAGATCACCCATCAAGCCTACTTGACGGCCGTCGTCGTATTTTTCCGGTGAGCCTCTTGACTCTTGGTTCACCGGTTGTATGGTTAGTTACATGAGTAATGAACCAGTAAGGCGGTGGTGCTCATGATCGATGACAGCAAACCGATCTTCATGCAGATCGCCGAACTCATCGAAAACGGAATCGTGGACGGCAGCATGGCCGAGGAATCGCAGGTGCCCTCCACCAACGAGTTCGCAGCTTTCCACCGCATCAACCCGGCGACTGCCGCCAAGGGCGTCAATGTGCTGGTGGATTCAGGAATTCTCTACAAACGCAGGGGGATAGGGATGTTCGTCGCCACAGGGGCCCGTGCCCAGCTGGTTGCGCGCCGCACTGAAGAGTTCTTCGAACAGTACGTCAAGCCGCTGACATTGGAAGCCCGGAAACTGGGCATCTCGGCCGAGCAGCTGAACACCATGATTGAACGAAGCTCGGGGCTTGCCCCGGAACCCGGGACCGATAAAGAAAGGAGCGCGGCCCTGTGAACGAGACCATCGTCGAGGCCCGTAACCTGGTCAAGCACTACAAAGACGTCAACGCACTGGACAACGTCACCCTCAGCCTCTCGGCAAACCGAATCTACGGCCTGTTGGGACGCAACGGTGCCGGCAAGACAACGCTGATGTCCATCCTTACGGCCCAGGCTTTCGCCACCTCCGGTGAAGCCCTGGTTTTTGGCGCCAACGCTTACGAGAACGATGCCGTCCTGTCCCGGATCTGCTTCATCCGTGAATCGCAGAAATATCCGGAAGACTTCCAGCCGCAGCACGCCTTCCGCTCGGCTGCGCTCTTCTACAAAAACTGGGACCAGGACTTCGCGGACCGCCTGGCCGAGGACTTCCAGCTTCCCGTCAAGAGGCGGATCAAGAAACTCTCCCGCGGCCAGTTGTCTGCCGTGGGAGTCATCATCGGACTGGCGTCCCGCGCAGAACTGACATTCTTCGATGAGCCGTATCTGGGGCTCGACGCAGTAGCCCGCCAGTTGTTCTACGACCGCCTCGTGGAGGACTATGCAGAGCACCCGCGCACCATCATCCTGTCGTCCCACCTGATCGACGAGGTAGCAAACCTCCTGGAACATGTTGTGGTGATTGACCGGGGACGGATCATCATGGACGCCGACGCCGAAGAAATCCGCGGTTCGGCTGTCACCGTTTCAGGTTCCGTGGAAAAAGTGGACGCTTTCCTGACCGGCCGCAGGATTCTGCACCGCGAAACGTTGGGCTCCCTGGCGTCCGTGACAGTGGACGAGGCGCTCAGCAGCAGCGAACGTGGCGTGGCCCAAGAGCTTGGTCTCGAATTGACGCCCGTTTCCCTGCAGCAGTTGGTGGTCCGCAAAACCATGGCGGGCTCGGGAGTACCCGGACCCGCGTCGAGAACAGAAGAACTCGCCGACGACACGTTGGAGGCAAGGCGATGAGCAGGACCCTGGCAGTTGCCCGAATGCAACTGATCAATAAATGGACGTACATCGGATGGCCGTTGACCATCCTGGCGGCAGCCTTCCTGATGTCGCTCGCCATCTTCGCACTCATCCCCGTCACCGAGGGCAAAAACGGTGGCGGAAGCCAAGCGCCCCTGTGGTATTTCCTGGTTCTCGGAATCCAAAGCATGACCTTGGTGTTCCCGTTCTCCCAGGGCCTGAGCATCAGCCGCAGGGCGTTCTACCTGGGAACTCTGGGTCTCTTCTCCCTCATCGCACTCGGGATGACAGCGCTCTACCTGCTCGGTGGTGTCATTGAAAGGGCAACCACAGGCTGGGGCATCTACGGCTACTTCTTCAACATCCCATGGGTAACGGATGGTCCCTGGTACTCCACCGCAGCGTTCTTCTTCGTACTGATGATGTTCATGTTCATCATTGGATTCTGGTTCGCCACCATATTCAAGCGCTGGGGAACCACGGGCACCCTGATCTCCACCCTGGGAACCGCCTTGGCGTTGATAGGCTTCGCAGCCCTCACAACATTGCTTGAGTGGTGGGGACACGTTGGAAGTTGGTTTGCCCAGCAAACACCGCTAACCATCAGCGGGTGGGCCGCGCTGCTGTGCGTCGTTCTCGCAGTCGGCTCCTACGCGACCCTTCGCAGGGCAACCCCATAAGCGCCGAATGTAGCGTTCACCACAAAGCAGGCCGGAAGGGCCGCCCCGCCGCGGAAATCGGCTGGGGCGGCCTTTACCGGCTGTAATCTTGTCCAGTGGCATTGGACTTTACGGCGATCGACTTTGAAACAGCCAACGGCTTCCGGGGGTCGCCGTGTTCGGTAGGCCTCAGTAAAGTCCGCGGTGGCGTTGTGGTGGAGGAAGCCTCCTGGCTGATGCGCCCACCCGAGAACCACGATCACTTCGAATTCCACAACACGCGAATTCACGGCATCCGTGCCGAAGACGTCGCCGGACGCCCGAGGTTCGGGGAACTGTTCCCGGAAATCGGTGCGTTCATCGGGGACGATGTACTCGCAGCGCACAATGCAGCCTTCGACCTTGGCGTGATCCGTTCAGGCCTGGAAGTCTCTGGTCTTGCCGGACCAGCCTACGACTACGTGTGCACCGTGATGCTGTCCCGCCGCTGCTACTCACTGGTGTCCAATTCCTTGCCTTACGCAGCCGAGGAAGCCGGAGTTCCCTTGGTGAACCACCACGACGCCGCAGAAGACGCACGCGCCTGCGCCGGCATCCTGGTGGACATCGCCCGCCGCAACAACGCCAACAGCATCGCCGAACTCTATCTATCACTGGGCCTCAACCTGCCGAAGCAACCGGCCTTCGATCCCGCGCATGGTCTCTCCAAAGCGACCATCTCCGCGCTCGCGGCCAGGACCGGCAGCTCAGCCGAACGAACACTGGAGCGAGCCATGGGCGTCCCCAGCGGTTTCGCGGCGTGGCCGGAGGAGGGGCCCAACCCCTTGCCGAACCCCGCTGCCGAACCTGGACATCCGCTCTTCGGCCAGACCGTGGTGTTCACGGGCGACCTCGCCATCACCAGGCCGGAGGCGAAGTCACGGGCCGCGGACATGGGTGCCCGCCCGGAAAGCCGGGTCACAGCACGGACCACCGTGCTGATTGTCGGTGATGGCTTCGTGGCAGGCGACCTTCGCGCCGGACGCCTGACCGGCAAAGCCAAACGGGTCTTGGAACTTCACGCCAAGGGCCAACAAATCGAGGTTGTCTCCGAGGGCGAATTCCTGCAGATGGTGGGCGGGGCATGACCTGGCCGGCCCTTCCCCAACCCCTCAGCCTCCGCCTGCCGGTGCTGCCACACACGGCGGGGTGGATTGGCGGGCCGTCTTCGCCTTCCCGAACCCGGTGAACGAATATGCTGCACGGATCACCGCCAGGCTGGTTGTGGTCTCTCACCGCTCGACGTGCTGTCCGTCAAGGTGCTGGCCCCGGATCGGGCACGCCAAGCTCGTTGCCCGTCCTCCCAAGCGTTTCGCCCAAGGCATCGGGGCCGCCTTGACGAGTGCCGCCGTCGTGCTGTTTTTCACCGCTTTCCAGCCCGCCGCTTGGATACTGCTGGCGCTGCTGATCGTGGCGGCTTCGCTGGAGGCATTTGCGGGCTTTTGCCTGGGCTGCGCAATTTTTGGCTTTCTGCAGCGCAGCGGCCTTATCCATGAAGCCGTGTGCGAGGCCTGCAACAACGTCACGCTTCGCCGGACGTAGCGGGGAGTCAGCCGGTGGTTACGGCAAGCAACCTGTCCGCCATGCCGCGGATGACCTCCGGGGCTTCCACGGCCTCGATCCAATCGGCCGGCAGGCAGTCTTCGCCGTAGTACGCGCCCAGGATGTTCCCGGCGATGGACCCTGTGGAGTCGCTGTCGCCACTGTGATTGATTGCCACGGCTATTGCGGTCCGGAAGTGTTCTGCCGGCGTGCTGCCGCTGGTGGCCAGCACAGCATAAAGCCCGACGGCGAGTGCCTCCTCGGCGATCCATCCCTCGCCCAACGCTGCGGTCAGTTCGTCGGGGTCCAGATGGGTTGGCTGCAGCGACAACTGGAGGGCCGCTTCCAGCCGCTCCGCCAGCTCCGGTGCCTTGGTAGGGACGCCATTGACGTAGGCGAGGGCCTCCGTAGCGGCGGTGCGGATGTCGCTTCCGGCCACGATGTTGTGGATCAGGAGGCCGAAGGCTGCAGCGCTGAGCCGCGCGGAAGGGTGCCCGTGAGTCAACGACGCGGCGTCGGAACTGAGCTTGTACACAGCCTCCCGGGAAATGTGGGGGATGAGTCCGAACGGGGCCGAACGCATCACCGTGCCGCAACCCTTGGAGTCGGCATTGACCGGACGCGCCACTGTCCCCATCTCGCCCGTTGCCAAACCACTGAGACAGGCATTTCCGGGCGCACGGCGGTGACGCAGGACCTCCTGGGTGTCGATCCACCGCGGTTGCGGCACTGGGGCGGAGGAGGCAACAGCGACGTCCTGGGTGGCGAGCCAGCGCAGGTAAGCCAGCCACAGGCAGGCAATTTCGTCCGCCGCAACGCCGTCGTTGGCCCATTCGAGGGCTTCCACAAGGCCGTCCACGGTATACAACGTCATTTGCGTGTCGTCCGAGAAGTGGCTGGCGCCGTCGAGTTGCCCGAACGTCGTCAGGCCGGCGGAACCATAGCGGGCGCGAATTGCGGCAAGGGAGTCGAACTCCACCGCATAACCAAGGGAATCACCCAGTGCCCCTCCCAAAAGTGACCCGTGGACGCGGGACTCGAAGGAAGGAACAACGGGGGACGTACGCTCAACACTCATGCCAGTAACTTACCGTGCCCGTGAACCGCCGCTGATATGGTGGGGAAGCTGCCCGGCACTGACAAAACTTGGAGAGACATTTTGCGTGAACCTGCTTGGCGACGGACAGGCAAGACACCCGACTACAGGTTTTCCCTTGCCAATGAACGTACCTTCCTCGCATGGATCCGCACGTCGCTTGCCTTGCTTGCCGGCGCCGTTGCCGTTGACCAGCTGGCTCCGAACATCGCCCCGACGCCCGTCCGGCTGGTCCTTTGTGTCTTGCTTGCCTTGGTCGGGGCGGGGCTGGCCGCACTTTCTTACCGCCGATGGGGACAGATGGAAGCCGCGATGCGCAACGATCAGGCGCTCCCGTTTTCCCGGGTCATGCTGTTCATGACCATCGTGGTGGCCGTTGCGGCGTTCGCCTTTGCGGTGCTGATCCTGGTGGCGCGGTAAGTATGGAAGTCCGCGACCCCGGGTTGCAGCCCGAGCGCACCACTTTGGCCTGGCGCAGGACTCTGATCTCCCTTGTGGTGGTGGACCTGTTTATCTGGCGGAGTTGGCTGACATCCGAACCTTCCAACGGGAACGTTGTCGCAGGCCTTCCCGGACTTGATTACCAAGGGATCTGTGCACTCGTGGCAGCCGCGGCCACCATCGTGCTGGCCTCCGTGGTGTGGGTTCGCTCACGCCAACTCCACGTCGGAAACTCGGCGGCATCAGCAAGGCTGGTCCTGGTCAGCACGCTGGCAGTGATGGGTCTCGGGGCCAGTGCCATCGCCGCCATCGCCTTGGGCGGATAAGCTCAATGGCGGGATTCAGCAACCGCCCAGACTCGGCTGGCAAGATACTCAATGGCCTTGAGCATTCAATGCCCTCGCAGCACCAGCGCCAAACACCAGCGTCCCCTAGACGAAGCCGGTCCTACCGGCATCCCGGATCAACCGTAAGGACTCATACGACATGACCTCTCCTGTACAGGCCACACCCGAACCCCAGCCGGGACTTGTTGCCCGGTTGTCGGCTGAAGCTTTGGGATCGATGTTCGTTGTGGTCGCGGCAGTGGGAGTCGGGATTTTTTCAAATCCTGGTGCTGCGCCCTTGCCGGCAGCTCTAGCGACCGGCCTCACGGTGACAGCGGCAATGCTGGCGTTCGGTTATGTCTCCGGAGGACATTTCAACCCGGCTATCACCTTGGGCAATCTGATTGCCGGCCGAATCCGTGCCGTGGCGGCCGTTGCATATGTGGCGGCGCAAATCATCGGCAGCGTGGTTGGTGCTGCCCTGATGTACTTCGTGGTAACCACCGTGCCGGTCCTCACGGATGCCCGCGCCGCGTTTGACGTTGTTGCGCCGGGTTTTGGCGACCATGCTTCTGCGCAAACACAGATGGCAGGAGTCCTGCTGGTTGAAGTCTTGGGGTCTGCCCTGCTTGTGGCAGTGTTCCTTGGCGCGACCGCCGGTCGCCGGGCTCTTCCCGCGATGGCTCCCTTCGCCGTAGGCCTTGCCATGGCTGTTTTGCTGCAACTCGGACAGGTCCTGGGGAACCTTCCCTTCAACCCTGCGCGGGCAACAGCGCAGGCGTTCTTCAGCTCACCCTGGGCGATTGAGGGCCTTTGGCTCTTCTGGGTGGCCCCGCTGATGGGTGCCGCACTTGCCGGTCTCGCCTTCCGAGGTTTCCAAGGCTTGTCACAGGCCGCCGTCGCTGACACTGACCACCTCCACGGCGGCACCGACGGCATTAACGACGCCTTCGATGCTGATGATGAGCCTGCTGAAGACTCAGAGGTCAAGGAAGAAGCCGCTGCAAAAGCTGACGTTGCCCCTTCCCGGGCTGTACCGACCGTGCCGGTCACCGATGACGCCCGTGATTTTTTCGACGGTAAAAAGGGCAAATAAACCTTAAGGTATCGACGGCGGACGGCTCGCCTGCGCTTTATTGTCGGTGCCCCCGGTTAACTTGAGAATATGCGGTTACTTCACACTTCTGATTGGCACCTTGGCCGGTCATTCCACGGCGTTGGCATGCTTGATGCCCAACGCAACTTCGTGGACCAGTTGGTGTCGCTGGTGGAATCCAAGTCCGTTGACGTCGTGCTGATTGCAGGGGATGTCTACGATCGCGCCTTGCCTGGCCTGGACGTGGTGAAACTGCTTGATGACGCCCTCGTGCGCATCACCCAGGCAGGGGCCGGCGTCGTCCTGACCAGCGGCAATCACGACTCCGCCATCAGGTTGGGTTTTGCATCCCGTCTGCTGGAACGCGGGGGAGTGCACCTGAGGACCAAGGTGGAGGACATTGATGTACCAGTCCTCTTCCCCCTCGGAGGCGATGAGAATGCCAAGAACAGCACACTGAACGGCCAAGTCGCCGTCTACGGAATCCCCTATCTTGAGCCCCGGCTCGTGGCTGAACGGTTGGGTGCTGAGAACGCCAACCATTTTGATGTGACCCTGGCCGCAGTGGAAAGGATCCGGCGTGATGTTGAGGCGCGCCGTGCATCAGGACCCGTGTATCCGGTGGTCCTTGCGCATACCTTTGCCAGTGGGGGCATTACCTCGGAAAGCGAACGGGATCTGAGCATCGGCGGCTTGGGCGCGGTTCCAGTGGATCTCTTTGATGACTTCGCCTACACAGCATTGGGTCACCTCCATGGGCGGCAGGAGCTGGCTCCACATGTCCGGTACTCCGGCTCTCCCTTGGCCTATTCGTTCTCGGAAGCCAAGCACCACAAGGGTGCCTGGCTGGTAGACCTCGACGCCGGCGGCGTGATCGCTGTTGAGGAAGTTCTGTGGGAAGCCCCCAAAGCCCTCGCCACCTTGCGCGGGACGCTGGATGACCTGCTGGGCGCCGAAGAGCACGCGTGGGCAGAGAATGCTTACTGCCAGATCACGTTGACCGATACGCAACGGCCGGCACAGGCCATGGAGAGGGTGCGCACCCGTTTCCCTGACACTTTGGTGCTCTCTTTCGATCCCCAGGGTGCTGCGGCGCGGACCTCAACCAGCTACAGCAATCGGCTCGCCGAGGCAGAAGACGACCTTGGGGTCTGCTGTGGTTTTCTGGACCACGTCAGGGACCGCGACGCCAGCGATGCAGAAGAAGCTGCACTGCGCGAAGCCCTTGAAGCTGTCCGCCTGCAGGAGGCCGAACTGTGAGAATTCATCGTTTGGACATCGAAGCCTTCGGTCCGTTTGCAACGCCCCAGCATATTGACTTCGACCATTTGAGCGCCCAAGGACTTTTCCTCCTCAACGGCGCCACGGGGGCCGGAAAGACCAGCATTCTGGATGCCATCTGCTTCGCCCTGTACGGGTCCGTTCCCGGCGCCCGCCAGGAAGGGAAACGGCTACGAAGCGATCATGCGGCGCCAGGTGCGGAGCCTCGCGTGGTCTGTGAGTTCTCCGCGCGGGGTCGCCGTTTTGAAGTGACGCGGTCGCCCGCTTGGGACCGGCCCAGCGCCCGCGGACGCAATGGATTCACTACCCAGCAAGCCAAGACCCTCCTCAGGGAGCGCGTCGCCGGGAGCTGGGAGGAGAAATCTTCCAGGAATGACGAGGTTGGGGCCGAACTTTCGGACGTCCTCGGAATGGACCGGGAGCAGTTCACCCGGGTGGTGATGCTGCCACAGGGAGACTTCGCCGCATTCCTGAGGTCCAAGGCCAATGACCGGCTGGAACTCCTCCAAAAATTGTTCGGCACACAACGATTTGAAGCGGTTGAACGCCAGCTCGTTCACCAAGCTGCCGAGGCCGCCCGTGCCGTCCAGGAGAACGCGTCAGAGCTCAAGCTACTGCTGGACCGCGTTGCATCGGAACAGGACCAGCTGGGCCTTCCCGCCGCTGACACTTCGGCCGCAGGGACGGAACCAGGACAGGAGCCTGAGGCCTGGCTGGCCGGGGTAGAGGCAGAAGTAGAAGCTGAATGGAAGCGGCGGCAGAACGAGGCCGCCGAGGCAGAATCCCTGTCTTCCCGCCTTATGGAGCATTTCCAGGAGGCCCAGGAGAAGTCCCAGCGGCATGGGCGTCTCGGTGCCGCGATGCAGCGGCGGGTCCTGCTTGAACTTGCAGCGCCCCGTGCCTTGGAGAACAAGGAAATGCTTGGGAAGCACCGACGCGCCGCTGTTCTCAGCGGCCAACTGGAAGCAGTTGACTCCGCAGCGCGCAAACTCCACACGGCGTCTGCGCGGGCTGCCGGTCTTCGCGAGAAGCTTGATGCCGCGGGCCTGGATGCACCAAAGCCCACCATTGCCCTGGAAACCGTCAAGGCGAGTTGTGCAGTCCTTGAGGCCAGGCTGCCAGAAGAACAGCGCTTGGAAGGGATCACAGTCCGCCTGGCGGCCAGGCGTGGTGAACTGGCGGAACATCTATCCGCTGCGGAAGCTGCGGCCACCGTGGTGGACCAGCTGCGCGAAGAAGTGTCCGCCGTGGAGCTGGAGATCCAGCCCCTCGAACCTTTGGCTGACCAACTGGCCGAACGTGAACGGGAGGCTACGGCTGCGGCCGAGTTGGTGGGAATTGTGGCCCGCCACGCAACTGCTGCCAGCGAATTGGATGTGATCACCGGGAAGCATCTGCACGCCCGGTCCGCATCGCAGGATCTCCGGCAGAAGTGGCTTGACGTCCGCGAACTGCGTTTAGCCAACGCAGCGGGGGAACTGGCCGCCGCGTTGGAGAGCGGTAAGCCATGTGCTGTTTGCGGGAGCGAAGAACACCCCAACCCCGCCCAAGCCGTGCGAACAGCACTTTCCCTGGCCCAGGAAGAGGAAGAGGCCAGGGAACGGTTTGAGGCGAGCGAAAGAGCCCTGGGGCTCCTCGCCGAGCAAGTTTCCTCGGCAGCGCAGGTGCTCGCCGGACTGGTGGCGCAGGGTGGTTCAGCCGATGCTGCCGCCGCAGAGTCCACGCTTGCAGATGCCCGGGCCGCGGCCTTGGCCGCACGTACGGCGGAAGCCTCATTGGAGAAACTTCGTGTCCGGCACGAGGCCCTCATCAAGCGCATCGTACTCGCGCAGGAAGAGCACGATGCATCCGTGGGAGCAGCGGCGCAGGCGTCGGCGGCTGTCCACGTACTCCAAGAGCAATGTGTTGCCCTCGAAACGGATCTTGCTGGCTTGAGGGGCGACTTTTCGAGCTTGCGCGATCGTTTGGAAGCACTCGAGGCTGAACGCGGCCTCCTGCAGGCAGCTGTGGATGCAGACCGCGAACTGGAACGAGCCGAACAAGCGAGGCAAGACGCTGCCGCATCCCTTGACAAAGCTTTGTCGGAATCCGGGTTCGCCTCGGCCGACGACGCCCGCCGGGAGATCCTCTCTCCCGCCGATGTTGTGGGCCTGGAAAAGGACCTGGCCGATTTCGATGCTGAGTCATCCCGTCTGGATGAGTTGTTTGGCAGTGAGGACCTCGTCCTCGCTGCCAAGGAAGCGAGCATTGGAGAACATCCTTTGGGAGAAGCCGAACTTGCCGAATCGAAGCTTCATGCTGCGAATGCCGCGGACGATGCACGGGCCAAGGCTTTGTCGGCTGGGCTTGCTGGAAAATCGGCGGCCGCTGTTGCCCGTTTTCGGACGGAGTACCAAAGCTTGGCGCAAGCCGGAAGGGAGCCGCGGAACCGGGCGCAGATGCTGGCTGAGCTGGCCGATACCGTGAGGGGATCGGGCGACAACAGCTACCGGATGAGCCTGAACGCCTACGTCTTGGCGGCACGCCTTGAACAGGTGGCCACCGCGGCCTCCGAGCGCCTTGTGGCCATGAGCGATGGCCGGTATACGTTGCAGCACACGGACGCTAAGGCTGCCAGAGGCGCAAAGTCCGGGCTTGGGCTTGAAGTTGTGGACGAGTGGACGGGGCAGCGGCGGGACACGTCCACGTTGTCGGGCGGTGAATCGTTCATGGCGTCGTTATCCTTGGCTCTTGGCCTCGCCGATGTGGTCCAGCAGGAGGCCGGCGGCGTGGATATCGAGACCCTGTTTGTTGACGAAGGCTTCGGCAGCCTCGATGACCAGGCCCTGGAACAAGTGATGGATGCCTTGGAGGGATTGCGCGACGGCGGCAGGGTAGTTGGCCTTGTGAGTCACGTGGGGGAGATGAAGCAACGCATCACCAATCAGCTGCAAGTGGTTAAGGGCAGGCACGGTTCAAGCGTGCGGATTGCCGAAGCGGGTCCGGTCTGAGACGGATCCGATAGACTTAACCCGTTACACCGGGTCGCGCGCATCGGGAGGAGGGACGATGCGCACACTTTAGCGAACCCGGATTAATGGAAAAATCTTCAGTAGTTTCACAGCCTTTGTCACCGGCTCCTTCACGCCCCTCACGCCTGCCGGGGCGCTTTGCGCGGCTGCCGGAATTAGCGGGACCTGGTTTCCTGCCTTTGGGCCTTTTTGCCCGGCTCCCACTTGCCATGTTGACGGTCGGCACCCTGACGTTGGTCACCGCCGTCAGCAACTCCTACGCGATCGGCGGTATGGCGGCCGGAGCGGTTGGCATTGGCTCGGCGTTGGGTGCACCGGTGCTCGGCTCATTGGCCGACCGCGCCGGACAACGGATCGTCCTCCTCGTGGCAGCGGTGGTGAATACGCTTGCCGTTGCGGGGCTCCTCGCCGCGGCATACCTCACCACCGGCTACGGTTCGGTGGGCGATGCAGTCGGTGTCCTCATCGCAGCCTTCCTCGCGGGAGCCAGCTGCCCGCAGGTGGGTCCCATGGCCCGTGTCCGCTGGATGGCGTTGACCACCCGCAATTTATCTTCCTCTGCCGGCAGCGGGGGCAGGAGCGTCGCAGCCAACCGGGCTGACCTGGACACCGCCCTGTCTTATGAAGGCACCGCGGACGAGATCACCTTCGTTCTGGGCCCTGCCTTGGTAGGTGTTCTGGCCAGCATGGTGGCGCCGTGGTTGCCGCTCGCGTTGGCTGCCGTCATGACCATCACCTTGGTTCCTGCCTTTGCGGTCCATCCAAGCCAGCATGCGGTGGTGCCCGCGCCTCGGAAGCCTCGGGCCGGCGTCGTCACTCCCAGTGGACAGGGGCCTTACAGCGAACAATCCTCTCCGGTGGCTCCGCAGCGGCGTAGCCGTCGGGCCGGAGCCGTGGTGGCCGTGCCGGTTGTCGCGATGGTGTGCATGGGTACCTTTTTCGGTGCAACGCAGAACGCCCTGAGTGCCTTTTCCGCCCAGTACGCTACTGCCGAGATCGCTGGACTCCTGTATGCAGTGATGGGCCTCAGCTCAGCCGTGGCAGCGCTTTCGGTGGCATTCTGGCCGCAACGGTTCAGCTTGGCTTCCCGCTGGGTTGCCGCAGCCTTGGCGATGTCCGTTCTGTCGCTCTTGCTGCTTCTCCCGGCGGGTATCTGGCCCATGATCTTTGTCCTGCTGATACTGGGCATTCCCGTGGGGCCCGTGATGGTGACCGTTTTCAGCATCGGCGGCGTGGTAGCACCGGCAGGGCGCATGGCAACGGTGATGACAGCCCTCGCCAGCGGAATCGTGGCAGGAACTGCGCTGGGCTCTTACCTGGCCGGGCAATTGGCTGAAACGCAAGGCCCGGGTGCGGCGTTTGTCGTCTCCATGGCGGCGGCCGCCGGCCTTTTGCTGCTGGGCGTAGTCACGTCCTTGGTGATGAAGCGCCAGTCTCAGTCGTAGTGGAGCGCTCCGGCGAGGGACGAGGCCATGAGTTCCACCAACCGGAGTGACCGTTCGTCGTCGGGGTCGGCCAAATGCTGCATGCTGATGCCGTCGATCCCGGAAATGAACATGCGCGTGATGTCCTCCAGATTGGCGGGGACAGGTTCGCCGGCGGCTTCCGCGGCTGCACGGAACAGCTCCAGCGTTGAGTTGACCCAGCCGTCGTACATGGAGCGGTTCATGAGCAAGGCCTGCGGCTGGTCTTCGGCCTCTACGCGGAAGCGCCGAAGCAGCAGTTCGAAAGTTGTGACCTGCTCATGGGGGTTTTCCAGCATACGGCTCCAGATGCGTCTGGCATGGACACCCACCATGTGGCGCAATCCCATTCCAGGATCAGCCACAGGCTCCAGGGCCTTGGCGTAGTCCCTGCTGAGGAAGTTATAGACCTCTTCAAGGAGCTCGTCCTTGCTCCGGAAACAGTAGTGCAGTGCCGCAAGCGGGGCTTCGGCTTCACTGGCGATTCGTCGTGTGGTTGCAGAGGCGAGGCCGTCCTGGGCGATCACCCTTGCTGCGGCCTCGACGAACTGCAGCCGCCTTTCCTCAGCGGGAACCCTGGCCATTCATGCACCTTCTTCTCTTTCAGGCGGTCTCATCGATCGTAGGCGCTATCCGCCGTGGCGTCGTTTCGGCCGTGCCGGGGAGGTGGAAAAGTCCTCCGAAAGAAATTTTACGTCAAAACCTAGTCAAGTGACCCAGTCAAGCGACATACTTCTTTCAGGAACGTTGTCTGCATCACATTTTGGATGCTGTGACCCGAGGAGAACCGATGGAAGATTTCGCTGATCTGGTGATCGTGAATGCCTCGGTCCACACCATGGACCCGGCGGCACCACATCACGTGAGCGATGCCGTCGCTGTCAAGGGCGGCCGCGTTGCGGCGCTGGGCCACCACGCGGTGAGCCCGTCGATTGGCCCCGACACGCAGGTTATCGACGCCGCCGGCGGGGCGGTCATCCCCGGCATCAACGATGCTCACCTGCATTTCGTCTCCGCGGCCATGGCCGCCTACGGCTATACCCGACTGGATCCGGCCGTGGCGCCTGATTGGGCGGCCGTCGTCGACGTCCTGGAGGCAGCGCCTGCGGGTGAGGACGGCTGGGTACGTGCCCATGGCTGGGACGAAGCCCTGCTGGGCCCGGCCCAAGGATTCCTGCTCGAAGTCAGGCCGGAAACCCCCGTAGTGGCGTTCGACAGTACAGGGCACCAGTTGCTGGCCAACCGGGAAGCGCTGAGAAGGGCAGGCGTTGACGCCGCGACGCCGGATGTTCACGGCGGCGTGGTGGCGAGGACTTCCGACGGCAGCCCATCCGGCCTGCTCCAGGACGGAGCTATGGAACTTCTCTCGCGGGCAATGCCGCCGGTTCCCGAATCCACCTTGCGGCCGGCTCTGCTTGCCTTGCAGGAGCAGCTGCATGCACTCGGTATCACCTCCCTCACCGATCCTGGCCTGGGTCCGGCAAGCGCCGGACTCATGGATGGTGCAGGTTCGACGGCGGCACTGGAGTTGCTGGGCGATCTCGCCGAGGCGAACCAACTGACGCTGAGGATCAACGTCCTGATGCTCTTCGCGGGAACCGGGGGAGCCAATGCCAGGGCGGTTGAGGCAGGCCTGCGCAGCGGACTTGCCGCTACCTACCTGAACCGCGGTATCAATCCTGAGCAGCTGCGGATCGCGGGTGTCAAAATCTTCGCCGATGGTATCCCCCGCAGCGGCACCTCGTGGATGAGTGAACCGTATGGCAAGGCATGCACGCACGGCAGCCTGGTGATCCAGGGGGCCACTGACGCCGAGCGGGTTGCGGAGCTGCACAAAATACTGGGGCTCATCAACGACGCCGGGTTGCAAGCAGGGGTCCACGCCACAGGGGACGCAGCCGCCGCAGCCGCCGTTGAAGCGATCATCGCAGCAGCTGAGGGAGCCGCGGCGCATTCATTGTCATCAGGGAATCGCCACTACATCATCCATGGGGCCTTCGATGATCTCGGGACACTTCACTCCATGGCTTCGCACGGCATTGGTTACAGCACCAACCCCCTCATCCGCCAAGAGGCCGGTGACATCATGCGCCAGGTCCTCGGTGAGGATCGTTTCTCCCGGCACCAGCCCCTGAAGTCAGCACTGGGAGCCGGAGTTCATGTCAACCTTGCCTCGGATGCTCCCGTCACCAGTACCGATTGGCGGCGAACCGTGGTGGCAGCCGTCCGCCGAGCCACTCGTTCCCAGCCAGGCAGTCCGCAGGATCCGGAGCGGATTACTGGCTTGCAGGCGTTGGCTGCCATGACCACCAACGCTGCCTGGCAAGACCACGCGGAGCACTTCAAGGGTGCTTTGACACCCGGGATGACAGCAGATTTGTGCTTGCTCTCCAACCCTTGGCCGGTGGACGAGGACATTGAAAAGCTCCTCGACACTGAGGTCAGGCTCACCCTGAGCGGTGGCCGCGTAGTCCACCGATCAGCGTAGGCCACCAATCAACCAGACAGAACATTTCCCTTCCAACCATTCGTGATTCAAGGAGCACCATGCGACGCACCATTCCCTTGGCCCTGGCCGCAGTTTTGTCCATGACGTTGGCCGCCTGCGGTGGCGGTTCCGGCCCAGCCACCGCCCCCGCTGCGGACGGGACCACCACCCTCAAGGTGGGAACCATCGGTATAGGTTCGGACGCCGGTATCCGCCTCGCGGCTGACAAAGGCTATTTCAAGGAACAGGGTCTCAACGTCGAGATTTCTGTCATTGCCAACCCGCCTGCCGGTATTGCAGCTGCCCAGAGCGGTCAGATTGATCTCACCTACACTCCCTCCATCCCGCTTTTGAATGCATTGAGCCAGAACGTACCGCTCAAGATCATCGCCGCAGCCGATGGCTACAAGGACGGGGCTAGTGAGGGGGCGGACCTCAACCGCGTGGATGACACCGGCCTCCTGGTGCAGCAGGGGTCCACCATCAACCGGCCGAAGGACCTGGAAGGAAAGAGCGTCAGTGTTCCAGCCCGCAAGGCACAGCTGGAGGTTACAGTCAGCAAGCTCGTCAAGGACGACGGCGGGGACCCCGCCAAGGTGAATTGGATGGTCCTCGATCCGTCATCGGCACTCCAATCGTTGAACTCCGGACGAGTCGATGCGGCATCCCTGGTTGCCCCATTCACGTCCAAGGCCGCGTCAGAAGGCAACAGGCTTCTGGCCTCGCCCGGCGTCGAGTTCTTTGAACAGGGCGCGATTGGCCTCTGGGTGTCAGGGGCGAACACGGTGAAGTCCAAGGAGAAGGCGTTGGAGGGGTTCAAGACGGCCATCTACAAGGCGAACGCATACGCCAACGGCCACATCGATGAAGCACAGCAGCTCAGCGCCGAAATCACCAAGACTCCGCTGGAGGTCGTGAAATCCGGTGCCGTGAACTACTGGCCCGAAGAGGTACGCCTCGAGGACATCGAACGCGCCAACAAAAACCTCGCTGAGCTCGGCTTCCTGAGTGCACCTGTGAAGCTGCCGGCTGACGTAATTTTCGGCAAGTAGGCCGTAAGCGACATGGGAGATTCATCATGAAAGCATCCATCCGCCCCTATGCGTTCAGCGCCTTGGGCATCGCCGGAGCCCTTGTCATCTGGCAGGTCCTGGCGACGGCCAACGTGGCAGGAAACGCGCTCCCACTGGCCACAACAGTGTTCACCACCCTCGCGACCATTCTGGGTACAGGCACTTTCTGGTCCGCCCTTGGCGCCACCATTGGCATCGCATTGCTCGCGTTGGCTTTGGCGGCCTTGGCGGGAGTAGTCCTCGGATTGCTGATAGGCAGCTTCGAATCCGTCCGGTACGCCACCTTGGCCGTGTTGGAATTCCTGAAACCAGTCCCGCCGATCGTTATCCTCCCCCTAGCGGTGCTGGTGCTTGGTCCTACTGCTGAGATGGCGCTTTTCCTGGTGGTGTTCGGGTGCTTGCTCCCCATCATCATGCAAACCGTTGACGGCGTGCAGGGCACCGACCCCGTGGCACGCGATACTGCCCGCTCCTACGGCATGGGCGAAGGAGAAATTCTGGCACGGGTGGTTTTGCCCAGTGCCATGCCCTACATCGGTACGGCTATGCGGGTGGCAGCTCCTGCCGCCTTGGTGGTCACGGTGGTGGCAGGCCTCCTCGGCGGTGGCCCGGGCCTGGGCCAAAGCATTTACCAGGCACAAGCGGCAGGTGACTACGCCAGTCTTTACGGATTGGTAATTGTCCTCGGTGTTCTGGGTCTGTTGTTCCAAGGTGCTACCCGGTTGGCCGAGCGCCGGGTTCTGCACTGGCATGAGTCCTACCGGGAAGTGGTGCCCTGATGAGAAACGTCGCAATACGAAACTGGGTGATCGGCGCAGGAACTCCGGTGCTGCTGCTTGCGGCATGGTGGTTCCTATCCGCCAACTCCGCCGATCCTTTCTTTCCTCCGCTGGAAACCATCCTCATCCGTTTTCAGGAACTGTGGCTGTTCGACCACTTCCAGTCCGATGTCCTTCTCAGCTTGGGAAACCTGTTCCTGGGCTTCGCCATCGCAGCGGTGGCCGGCATCGGGGTCGGGTTCGTCACGGCGCTGGTCCCTCCGGCCCGGTGGATGATCGATCCGTTGATCCACTTCCTGCGCGGTATACCTCCCGTGGCCTTGGTGCCGATCTTCATCTCCCTCATCGGCTTCGGTACGCAAATGCGCGTAACCAGCATTGCCCTGGCTGCGTTGTTCCCCACCATGATCGCCACAGTGGACGGCATCCGGAGTGTCAGCAACGATCTCATGGACGTCGCAAGGGTTTACCGGCTCAGCCGAAAGGAACGGGTGCTCAATGTCCTCCTGCCAGCGGCGATGCCCCAGATCTTCTCCGGTCTGCAGGTGAGCCTTCAAGTGGCCTTCATCGTGATGATTGCCAGCGAAATGCTCGGCAGTTCGCAGGGCATCGGAGCCATGACCTTGCTGGCACAACAGAGCTTCATGACCGCTGACATGTGGGCCGGCATCCTGCTCCTGGGTGTCATCGGATTCCTGGTCAACATCCTGTTCAGCCTTCTCAAGCGCAAGGTTTTGTCCTGGTACATCGGATCCCGTCGCATGGCGCGTGCAGCATGAGCGCCCGGCAGGTCCCGGTTCTTCCCACCCGAAACAGAAAGTCCACCATGGCACAGCAACCAGAAACCCGCATCAGTGCGACCACACCGCGGCTGGACGTGGCGCACCTCGCCAAGACCTACGGCAGCGGCGACAAATCACGCACAGTCATCGAAGACCTCACCTTCACCGTGGATGCCGGCGAGGTTGTCTGCATCGTCGGCCCATCAGGGGTTGGAAAGACGACACTCCTGAAATGCCTGGCCGGGCTTCATCCGGCAAGCAGCGGACGTGCAGCAATTGACGGGCGAACCATCAGCGGTCCGCCACCGGAGATGGCGCTGGTGTTCCAGGACTACAACCGCTCGCTCATGCCATGGCTCACCGTGCGGAAGAACCTGGTCCTCCCCTTGCGGCACCTCAAGTTGCCCCCAGCGGAACTGAAGGAGCGCTGCGATAGTGCGCTGGCCGCCGTCGGACTTTCCCATGCCGACAACCAATATCCGTGGCAGTTGTCCGGCGGCATGCAGCAACGCGTGGCGATCGCCCGGGCGCTGGCATACCGGCCCGAGATCCTCATCATGGACGAGCCGTTCGCTTCAGTAGACGCACAGACCAGGTTTGACCTGGAGGACCTGTGCTTGAAGATCCGGAATGACTTCAACATGACTATTTTGGTGGTCACCCACGACATCGACGAGGCTGTCTACCTTGCGGACCGCGTAGTGGTCCTCGGGTCCCGGCCCGCCCGCGTCCTCAAGGTGGTGGACGTGGAATTGCCGGCACCACGCGATCAAATCACTACTCGCTCCTTGCCGGAGTTCGCCCGGCAGCGAACCGAAGTGCTGTCGCTCATCAAGAGGCCCGCATGACGGGGCAGCGACGGACAGCCGCCAACCGCCGGCCCAATGTCCTGTTCATCATCGCGGACCAGCTCCGGGCCGACCACCTGGGTTTCGCCGGCAACGCCACTGTCAAGACGCCAAACCTGGACGCGCTCGCAGCCAAGAGCGTTGTTTTCGAGAATGCGACGGTGGCCAACCCCACGTGCATGCCTAACCGGGCCAGCCTGATGACCGGCAGGTGGCCCTCCGCGCACGGGACCCGCTGCAACGGCATCACCCTTGACCCGCTGACCCGGACAGTTCCCGGATCCCTTGGGGCGGGTGGTTACCGGACGGTGGGTGTGGGAAAGCTGCACCATCAAAACATGGGCTGGGAGTTCGAGCCGCACCAGGCCGAGGAGATCCGGGCAACAGATCCCCTGTTGCTGGACGCCGTGATCAGCGACGCCCGCCGTCAGGGTCTTTCCCCGGGGTGGGATCAATGGGAGAACCGCGACGCCCACGATGCCCGTTTCATTCCACTCCCGGCAGACTACTACGGCTACCAGCATGTGGACCTCGTGATTGGCCACGGGGACCGGCCCGGAGGACACTACGTGCACTGGGCCCGGGAACGCGGCGTTGACCCCGAAACGCTGGGAGGTCCGGGAAATTCGTCCAGCACGTACGGGGGGTGGGATCAGGTGTATCAGACGGCCATCCCGGCTGATGTGCACCCCACCAGCTATGTGAGCGAGAAGGCGATCGAGCACTTGAAGGATGCTGCCGGCCAGGACCAGCCGTTCTTCATGTTCGTGTCCTTCCCTGACCCGCATCACCCGTTCTCGCCACCGGCAGGCTATTCAGACCTTTACAACCCAAAGGATCTGCCGCTCCCGCTGGGCTTCGAGCAGGACCATTCCGGCTCGCCGGAGCATGTCAGGAACATGATGGAGCACCGCGGTGAGCCGAATATGGACCCAACCATGACATGGGCGGCTACGGAGGAACAGTACAGGTTCGCGGCGGCCGCCCAGTACGGCCTGATCACCATGATGGACGAGCACATTGGTCGGATACTGGACGAACTGGACCGCCAAGGACTGGCCGACGACACCATTGTGGTGTTCACCAGCGATCATGGCGATCTCTTTGGGGACCACGGCCTCATGCTCAAGCATTTTGTCCACTACCGCGCCGTGACCAATGTTCCGTTGGTGGTGCACCTTCCGGGCACCCCACCCCGGCGCGCTAAAGCCTTGGTTTCCAGTGCGGACCTGGCCCCGACCCTTCTTGAGCTCGCCGGCTCCAAGGGGTATAGGGGAATTCAGGGACGCTCCCTTGTGCCGCTCCTTCAGGGGGACACCGAGCATCATCGAGACTCGCTCCTGGTGGAGGAAGAGCAACCATTTGGCTTGGATGGACTGCCAGGACCTGTCCGTATGCGTACGGTCATCACCTTTGAGGGCAGGCTGACCCGCTACTTCGGCACCGGGATCACGGAACTGTACGATCATGGCGAAGACCCCGGGGAGCTGGTCAACCGTGCGGGAGATCCTGCTTACGCCGGATTGGAAGACAGGCTGTTGCGGACCATGCTCGAAGAGATGGCAGCCCTTGCGGATCAGGGCACGGCTCCGACGGCGGCGGCGTAGCCATCAGCTCGATGACGGCCGCTGGGTTTGTTGGTCCAGCGCGCCGTCAGTGGCTGTTGCGGTAGCCGGTGGGGGAGTTTCCAAAAGCCGCGCGGAAAATACGGCTGAAATGGGCGGCATCGGTGAACCCCCACCGCGCCGCGATGGCCGTCACAGGTCGATCTGCCAGCACAGGATCCCTGAGGTCCCGCCGGCACCGTTCGAGTCGGCGTTGACGAATGGAGGAGGCCACCGTGGTCCCGATTTCCTGAAAGAGGTCGTGCAGATGCCGCGTGGAGATGTAGTGTGCAGCGGCTATTGTTCCGGGGGAGAGTTCGGGATCGCCGAGGTTGGCCTCAATGTAGTCGTGGATGCGGCCCAGCAGTAATAGATGTGGATCCCGGCCTGTCTCGATCAATTGATCGAGTTCACCGTTGAAAAGTGTGGTGACCAGGTCCAACGCGTTGTGGACCAACCGCAGCCCATTGGTGCCGGAAAGGGCCTCGAGGTTGTCGGCCAGTTTCACCAGGAAGGGGCTGATGAGTTCGCCCAGGCCCTCATCGCCCGGAATCCGCAAAGCGGTCACATGTCCCATGGCTTCGGCCGGCAAGTCCAACAAGACATGCGGGAACATGAGCACCAAAGTACGGAAGTCGTCGTCGAACGTTAGTTGATACGGGCGGGAGGTGTCGTAGATGGAAAGATCACCGGGGCGGAGCACCGCCTCGCGTTCGTCCTGAATGAGGCGGCCCGATCCTGCGAGCTGGATGCTGAGCTTGAAGAAGCGGCCCGTGGACTTGGCAATCAGCTCCGGTGTGCGCAGGACGGTGTGGGGCCCGGCCGTAATTTCCACCACAGAGATCTGCCCCAGTACTCGCGCGCGCATGATGCCGTGGAAGGTGGCACCTTGGAAGGATGAACTGCCTGGGCCCGTAGCCAACAGGGGTACGAAAGAGCTGGAGATCGCCTTGCTCCACTCTTGGAACGACTCCGCCACGATGGTGTCCACGGTTGCGGGGCCCGTATCAGCCGCGACGGTCATCAAACTCCTTTTCCATGGCCCCCGGCGCCGCTGCCACAAGGGCGGGAATGCCAAAGGCGCGGACGTGAGCTTGCCCACGATTCTACACCGGGGCCTGCCAACGTCCGTGCTTGCGTGCAGCGACAAACACCCTGCCGTGTGAGACAAGTCACGCCGCGGCCCTGCGGTGGAAGATTGCGGAATGACAGACACCGTGCCGCGCAATTTCCCGCGGCACCGAGGCAGGAGCACACTATGAGCGTGGACAACCCCGTCAAGGGCAGGGCGGCCGGAGCCGTAGGCACCAAGAGGCGGCTGGGCGTACCGGCAGTAACCTTCATGATTATCGCGGCCTCGGCGCCGCTGACCGTGCTGGCGGGCGGTGTCACCACCACTTTTGCGGTCACCGGTGTCACCGGCGTGCCGCTGTCATTTCTGATCCTGGGTGCAATTTTGGCGCTGTTCGCTGTGGGCTACGCGGCCATGAGCCGTTACGTCACCAACGCAGGAGCGTTCTACGCATACATCGCACAAGGCATCTCACGGCCGGCAGGCGTGGGCGCGTCGCTGATTGCCCTCATGGCCTACAACCTGATGCAAGTGGGCATTTACGGGCTGTTTGGCTTCACCGTCTCCTCGCTGCTGTCCGCACGGCTTGGTGTGAGCGTTCCTTGGTGGATTCCCGTGCTGGTGTGCATCGCAATCGTCGGGTGGCTGGGCGTGAACAGGGTGGACCTGTCCGCCAAGGTGCTCGGCATCCTGGTGGCCCTCGAGTTCCTGGTGGTCATCGTGTATGACGTCATCAGCCTCGCCGTAGCTCCGGAGGGCATCAGCGCAGCAACCTTCAGCCCCGAAAGCCTGTTCGTTCCCGGCATCGGAGCCGTTCTCTCGTTCGGCATCGCCGCCTTTATGGGCTTCGAATCGGCCGCTATTTATGGTGAGGAATCCAAGGACCCCAAGCGCACGGTAGCCCGGGCCACCTTCGCTGCCGTTGGGATCATTGCAGTCTTCTATGCAGTCTCTGCCTGGGCCATGACCGTGGGGGCGGGGCCGTCCGCTGTGATTGAGGCGGCCACCACCAGCGGCCCCGACATGATTTTTGCCTTCCTGGGCACCCACGGCGGTGTGCTGCTCAGCGACATCGCCCAGATCCTCTTTGTGACCAGCCTTTTCGCCGCTCTGGTCAGCTTCCACAACGCAGTAGCCCGCTACTTCTTCTCTCTCGGCCGCGAGCGCGTCCTGCCGTCAACGCTGGCCAAAGTCCGGGTGGGCAGCGGGGCACCCTTCGCCGGTTCGTTGGCGCAGACGGTGATTGCCGTCGTCGTGACCTTGGCCTTCGCCGTTGCGGGATCCGGTTCCGAGCTCGGCGAACTGTACCCCGTGCTGACCATGTTCACTTGGCTGACCAACAGCGGGGCCATGGGCCTGGTGTTGCTGATGACTGTGGTATCGGTGGCGGTGATCGGGTTCTTCCGCCGGGAGCAGCATGGGGCAAGCCTGTGGGTCAGGGTGATCGCTCCGGGCCTGGGCTTTGTGCTTTTGGCCATCGTCTTTGTGCTCATCATGGCCAACTTCAACGTTTTGCTGGGACAGACCGAATCGACGGCTGTCACCTTTGTCTTGCCGATGCTGGTCCTGTTGCCCGGAGTGGTTGGTGTCATCTGGGGTTTGCGTCTGCGGCGCTCGCAGCCGGCACTGTACGCCCGGATCGGCCATGGGGCTGAAAGCTGATACCCAGCCACTAGCAAAGGAAGCCCCGGCGAGCGTAACGCTCACCGGGGCTTTCTTGTTGTCTTCCCCTAGGGCTACATCCCCTTGGCCGGATCAAGTTCCGGGCTGTGCCGGCTGATGCTGATCAGGCGGCCGTGGGCTCCGAAGGTGAAGTGCACGGGTTCCGTGCCTGCCTCGTCCCAGCCGAAGAGGCTGCCGTGGGACCTGATGGCGTGGGGATCCCGGTGGTCGGCGATGGTGACTGAGCCGCACGGTATGACTTTTTCGCGCCAGGTGAACACGAAGATTCCGGGCCGGACCTGAAAAACGGTGTTCGAGTCCGTGTCCGCCAGTCCGCGCTCCGGACCGGCGAGGCACTGCCATGTGTACCAGGTGGGGCTGAGGTAGATGTGCTCATATGCGTGCGATTCGCTGTAGACCCATTCAACGCGGCGGCCAATAAGTGCGTGACTTTCTGAAATTTCCGCCCCCGTGCTGTGGTGACCATCGAGCGTGCCGGGGCGGAAATCGTGGTGGACGGCGACGCTGGAGGCTGATGCCCTGCCGAGCGCCGCGCCAATGTAGAGGGCCCTGCCGTGCAGCAGGTCCAGGACCAGGGAAACTGCGATTTCGGGATCCGTCTGACTCTGCCACTGGGCGTAGTACAGTCCCTCGGCTACCAAGAAGGCCTCATAGGGGGCGGTTCCTGAATGACCGGCGGCAGCCCATTGAACTTCTTCGTCGTCGAAGCTGAACGTCATGGGTCCTCCGTCGTTGCGGACGGAGAACTGTTTTCCTGCCAGGTCTTGCACGGTGGGGGCCTTGTTGGCGTCGAAGCCGGGGGCCAGGCCATCCAGTGGCAGCCAGTTGGAGGTATCAAGGAGATTCAGGCTCATGGGTTCCTTCTCGTGCTCGAAAGAAGGCCGGACGGTGTGTCCGGTCCTTCTTCGAGTATTCGCTTTGCCACGGCTGCCGTCTTGTGCTGTGGGGCACGTCACTTGACCTGCGAAGAAGGGCTCAGGCCAGCTGGCTCTCGATCCGGGCTGCGCTGGCGGCCAGCGCCTTGCCCACGGCGTCGGCGTCCTGGTCCAGGCGGATATAGACGACGGCGATCGCTGCCGGCCGTCCGCCGGGAACCCGGATGGGGGCAGCGATGGAGGAGAGCCCGGCGATCACTTCGTCATGGCTGGTTGCGTAGCCCAGGCGGCGGGCCTCGTGGGCTTCGGCCCGATAGGGGTTCCCGGCTCCTACCTGCTGCCAGCGTTCTTCCGTCATGGTTGATTGGATGGCTATCCCCGGGGCGCCGGTGGCGATGGGGTGGCGGTTCCCGGGGTGTTGGGCGAGGGCGGCCCCGGAGTGCCGTGGTTCAACGGTCACCAGGTTGACGCATTCCTGGTGGTCCCACACTGCGACGAAAGCGGTCATGTGCAGCGTGTTCGCCAGTTGCGTGAGCTCGGGCAGTGCGGCCGTTTGCAGGTTTCGTGACACTCCGCGGGCAAGGACCGACAGTCCGGGGCCTGGTTGAACGCGTCCGGAGTCGTCGCGCACCAGCAACGAGTGATCCTCCAGCGTCCGCAGGATTCGATAGGCCACGGACCGGTGGACGCCCAGGGCCTCGGTGAGTTCGGCAATGCTGAGGGGGCGTTCGGCTGCGGCGAGAATCTCCAACGCGCGGATACCGCGTGAGAGCGTTTGCGACGGCGGAACCTGCGTTGCTGCTTCCGGTGGACCCTTGACGTCGCTGCGGGGATTCATGCGAACCATTCTATGGTGGCCCAAAGCCCAGGGGTCTGTGCTTTGGGTCACAGGATGTAGTATTCTTTCCTAACTGACCGTTCTGTCGGTTAATGCAAGTCAAGCGCCGACCAGTCACTCTCACCCCATGGAGTTCCAATGACCGCAACTTCCACTGTCGACTCTCCGTCAGGACCCAGCAGCAAGCGCGAGGAGCGCAGGGTACTGGCCGGGACGTTGGTGGGCACCACCATTGAGTGGTACGACTTCTTCATTTTCGCCCAGCTCACCGCCACCCTGTTGGCGCCGTTGTTCCTTTCTCCCTTGGAGAAGTCCAACCCGGGAGTGGCCCAGCTCCTGTCGTTCGCCACGATCGGCATCAGTTTCCTGTTCCGTCCTCTCGGGGCCTTTGTCGCCGGACACCTCGGCGACAGGATGGGCCGCAAGGCCGTGCTTGTCATGACACTGGTCATGATGGGTGCTGCCACTGCGCTGATCGGCTTGCTGCCCACCTACGCAACCATCGGCGTATGGGCGCCTATCCTGCTCATCACGCTGCGCGTGGTCCAGGGGTTCTCGGCCGGTGGCGAGTGGGGCGGTGCTGCACTCATGGCTGTGGAGCATGCGCCGCTTAAGAAGCGCGGACTTTTCGGCGCCTACCCGCAGATCGGTGTTCCGATCGGCATGATCCTGGCCACCGGTCTGTTGTTCCTGCTGCAGTCGGGGATGTCCAAGGAAGACTTCGCGTCTTGGGGATGGCGCGTGCCGTTCCTGCTGTCCGTGGTCCTCATCGTGGTGGGATACCTGATTCGACGCGCCGTTGGTGAGAGCCCTGTCTTCAAGGAGATCGCCCAGCGCAAGGCCGAAAGCAAGGCACCCCTGGGTGAACTGTTCCGCAAGAACAAGAAGGAAGTTGTTCTTGCTGCCTTGATCTTCATCGCCAATAACGCGGCCGGTTACCTGCTGATCGCCTTCTTCATCTCCTACGCCACACGTACGTTGAAGATGCCTACGCCGCAGGTCTTGCTGGCCACCACCATTGCGTCCTTCGGCTGGCTCATCTTCACCATGGTGGGCGGTTGGTTGTCAGACAAGATTGGTCGCGTCAAGACGTTCCTGATCGGTTACGGCTTGGTCTTCGCGTGGATGATTCCCATGTTCGTGCTGATCGATTCCAAGGACATCCTGCTCTATGGAACCGCACTGTTTGTCCTCACTATCGGATTGGGTCTGTCCTACGGCCCTATGTCCGCCATGTACGCCGAGATGTTCCCTGCCCAAGTCCGATACTCGGGAATTTCCATCGGATATGCGCTGGGTGCAATCCTGGGCGGCGCTTTCGCTCCGCTCATTGCCCAAGCTCTCCTGGATACCACCAAGTGGTCCGGATCAGTGGGCATCTACATCATGGTTCTGTGCGTCATCTCCGCAATTGGCGTGATCTTGGCCAAGGAAACCCGTGGCCGTCCGCTGGGATATAGCGTCCACCACTAGAAGCTGCAAAAAAGCATAAAAGACGGGTGCGGTCCCAGGGGACCGCGCCCGTCTTTACGTTTAGATCACGACGGCGGCTACTTACGGCCGCTGGCCCCGGCGCCTTCAAGCTGGCCTACGACGTCGGCGTCGGACAACTGCTCGAAGCGGTCGTAGAACGCGCCAACTGCATGGAACTTGCCGGGCGTGTGCAATGCCATCACAAAGTCGCAGACCCGGGCCAGCGACGTCGAGGCCTCAAGGGAGGCAACCGGCACTGCGGCGATGACGGTGCTGGCACCGCCGGACCGGACGGCTTCCACGGCTGCCCGCATGGTGGCTCCTGTAGCGAGTCCGTCGTCAGCCAGCACCACTGTCTTTCCGCGGAGATCGTGGCCGATACCCGGGTAGCGGTTGGCGCGGCGGATCAACTCGGCCCGTTCATGGGCTTCCACGGCGTCCAAGGCTGACTGGGAAATTCCGTGGGCCAGGACGAGCTCCTTCAAGGGCCTGTTAACGATCCGAAGGACATCGCCCTGCGACCACGCCAGGGCCCCGAAAGCGGTCTCGTCACGCCCCGGAATACCCAGTTTGCGGACCAGCACGGCGCCAAACGGCAGGTACAGTTCCGCGGCCGCGGCTGCGGCTACCGGGACTCCGCCACGGGCCAGGCCCAGGACGATGGTGTCCGGCCGCTCCCTCAGTTGGGGGAGTCCTTCAGCCAGGCGTCGACCGGCTTCCGCACGGTCCTTGAAACGCATGCCCATCTGCTCCACTTCCACGTAATTCGTTGCACTCCCAGCCTACAGTCCACACCTTGCCCGGTGGCGCCCCCACTGAAAGCATGGCCTTGTGAACAAGCCCATCGGATATTGGATCAAGAGGTTGGACGCCGCATTGGAAATCCAGCTGGACGCCACCCTGGCCCGGATCAAACTCACCCGGCGCCAATGGCACACCTTGGGCACGCTGTCGGAGGGTGCCATGCGGCCTGATCGACTGGAGGACATCCTGCAGCCGCTGTGGGGCGGCGATGCCCGGCTACGCGAACGCGAACTTGCGGCCTTGGTGGGGCGGGGAATGATCACCATGATCGACGACAGGCTGGCGCTGAGCGAACGTGGAAGGGAAAAATACCACGAGGCCCAACGCTTGGTGGAAGACGCGCGTCAGGACCTGTCCATGGGCATAGGCATCGACGAGTACGCGATGGCCCTGAGTGTGTTGGAGCGCATGAGCCTGAACGCCGAGCGGCTGGCCCGCTGACGTCAGTCAGGAGTACCAGCCGCCCGCAAAGCTATTTCCGTTCTATACGCCGGGCTCCTACACGCCGAGGAACCCGACGGCAGCTTCCTTGAACGCCCGGCTTGTTATGACATTGGTATGGGTGCGTCCCGGGATCACCAAGGTCTCCACCATGCCGCCACGTTTGCCGGCAATGGAGGCCAGCTCCGGCATGGTGGCTGCCCGTTCGTCTTTCTCCCCGGCCACGAGCAACAGTGGCATGTGAGGGGCGGCCTCCGCAGGATCGAAAGGTTCGCCCTTGATGGCCTCGATGAGCGACAACATGGCAAACAGGTTGTTGCTTGGAAGCATTTGCGCCATCTTCAGCAGGCCTGCCGTGGACCCGTCCTCAATGGGTGTGCCGTCGGCCAGATGCCGCTGCGCGGCCACGAGGTCGAAAGCTGCCAACGGGTCCGCCGAGCTCGGCCCGCCCAGAACGATGCGGTGAACGAGGTCCGGCTGGGTGGCGCCGAACTCCCACGCCAGCCTGGAACCGAGCGAGTAGCCAATGACGTCGAGTCCCGTGGACGGGTCGCCGTCGCGCAGGGGCCGCGCCCCGGCGTCGTTGACTATCTGGAGAAGGTCAGCACGAATGCGGCTGGGCGTGTACGAATCCAAATCCTCAGGGGAGTGGCTCCGGCCATGACCAGGCAGGTCCACGGTGATGACCCGGCGGCCTGCGTCCTGAAGGGTGGTGATCCAGCCGCTGTCCACCCAGTTCAGTTTCGTGGAGGAAGAGAAGCCGTGGATAAGCAGGACGGGGCGCAGGCCGGCGTCGGTGGCCGGCTCGTGGACTTCCACGAACAGCCCGGGATCCGTGCCCTCTACCGTGTGCCTGTGCTGTTCCATGGTGTGCCTGCCGGTCATCATGTCAGTCCTCATCGAGTACGGCGCTCAGGCGGACCCGGCGCTTGGGTGCTTCGTCCTTCGGAACAGTGCCCACGATCCCGGCGGTGTCATCCGGGACCTCGAACACGATCAGCGGCTCGCCAACGTTGATTGTGTCACCGGGCGCACCGTGAATACGCACCACTTTACCCGCCTGCGGGCTGGGCAATTCGAGGGCCGACTTAGTGGTCTCCAGCTCCACGATCGCTTGGTTGCGTTCCACCTGCTGACCGGGCTCCACGAGCCAGTCCAGCACGGTTGCCTCAATGAGGCCCTCACCGAGGTCGGGGAGCGGGAAGGAAATTTCAGCCACGGCGGTACTCCAGTACGCGTTGGATCCCAAAGAGGATGCGGTCGATGTTGGGAATGTATTCGTCCTCCAGGTCTCCGGACGGATAGGGCACGTCGAAGCCGGTCACACGTTCCACCGGCGCCTTGAGCGTCGCGAAACAGCTCTGCGTGATGAGTTGGGCGACTTCGGCCCCCAAACCTGAGGTCAGCGGCGCTTCATGGACGACGACGGCGCGGCGCGTCTTGCCAACAGACCTCGCCAAAGCTTCGGCATCGATCGGTTTCAGCCAGCGCAGGTCCAGGACCTCGATGTCGATCCCGTCCTCGGCAGCCAACTCGGCAACCTGCAGGCAGCGGGAGACCATGGCGCCCCACGCCACGAGAGTAAGGTGGCGGCCTTCCCTGGCCACGCGGGCGCCGCTGAGACCGGCAGCGTCGTCCGTGCCGCCGTCGTGTGTTGCCGGACCCGGAACTGCGGAGGCGACGTCCACCGGTCCCTTCTGCCAATAGCGGGACTTGGGCTCCATGAAGATGACCGGGTCCGGGCGGGTCGCGGCGTACTTGAGCAGGTGGTAGGCGTCGTGCGGGGTGGACGGTGAGACCACTTTGAGTCCCGGTACGTGGGCGAAGAGCGCCTCCAGGGACTCGCCATGGTGTTCGGGTGCGCGGATGCCGCCGAAGCTGGGCACACGCAGCGTGATGGGCATGGGCAGGGCGCCTCGGCTGCGGTAGTTCATCCGGGCGATCTGGCAAACGATCTGGTTGATGGCCGGGTAGGCGAAGCCATCGAACTGGACCTCGGGGATGGGATGGAAGCCTGCCATGGCCAGGCCCACGGACATTCCGAGGATGCCGGACTCTGCCAGCGGGGTGTCGAAGACGCGGTCCTCGCCGTGCTTCGCCTGGAGACCGTCGGTGATGCGAAAGACGCCGCCCAGCCGGCCGCAGTCCTCGCCGAAGATGACCGTCTTGGGGTTCTCGGCCAGGATCGTCGAGGGCACGGTTGAGTGCTTGCTGCATGGACAGTTGCTGAACGGACCCGGCATCGGTGGCCGTGCTGCTCTCAGTACTGCGCGGAACGGTGATGGTCTCAGACATGTTCGGACTCCTCGCGCCACGCGGTGGCTTGGGATTGAAGTGCGGGCGTTGGTTCCTGGAAAACCAGGCCGAACATTTCGGCGCCGGGGCGGGGGCCCAGGTCTTCGATGCCGGTACGGATGGCTTCCTCTTCTTCTTCGGCCTTCCGCTGCGCTTCGGTGAAGAAGGCCTCGTCTGCAATCCCTTCGGCGAGCAGTCGCTGCTTGAAACGCTCCAGTGGATCCTCTCCGGCGTCCAGCCGTTCTTCATCCAGCGTGCGGTAGCGGCCGGGATCGTCGGCGGTGGAGTGTGGCCCGCGGCGGTAGGTCATGGCTTCGATCACCACGGGTCCGTTGCCGGCGCGGCAGTGCGCGAAAGCGGAACGAGTGGCTTCGAAAACAGCTACGACGTCATTGCCGTCCACCTGCAGGGCCGGGATTCCGTACCCGGCAGCGCGCGCCGCGACGGAGCCGCCGGCAACTTGGCGTTCCGTGGGGACCGAGATGGCCCACCCGTTGTTCTGGATGAAGAAGACGACGGGGGCTTTCATGACTGCGGCGAAGTTCATGGCTTCGTGGACGTCGCCCTGCGAGGAGGCGCCGTCACCGAAGTACGTCATGGCAACGCCCGTTTCACCCGCGGCGTGGCCGGAGAGGGTTTGGCCGTGGGCCCAGCCGACAGCGTGCAGGACAGACCCCGCAACCACGGCCTGAATAGGTGCGAACCTGGATTCCAAAGGGTTGTACATGCCACCGTGCCACGTGGCCTTGTGGGTGGACATGTACCCCACCATGTCCAGGCCCATTGCCCGGGCAACGCCCATCTCACGGTAGGTGGGGAAGACGAAGTCACGGGTCCGGTCAACGGCGTAGCCGCTGCCCACTTGTGCGGCCTCCTGGCCGAGCTCCGGCGCATAGCCCGGGATGATGCCTTGGCGCTGCCAGGCGACAGCAGAGGTGTCCAGGTGCCGGACGGCTGCCATCAGGGTGTACAGCTCACGGAGTTGATGGTGGGTGAGCGGGGCCGAGTCATCATCGACGGCGGCCAGCACAGGATGTGTAGTCATGGCTGTGACCCTAGTCACCCAATGAAGCTGTGCGCAATCAGCTCAGTTCAAATGAAACACTTTGTACAATTTGGGCACACAAAGAAGCCCTGCACGGTACAAACTGTGCAGGGCTTCTTGATGGCAATGAGCAGCTGGTTACTCGACGGATGTGGAGTGTTTGGCAGCCTTGGCCTTGGCGTTGAGGAAGCAGCCGGCGGCGATGACCAGGATCAGGATGAAGGTTCCGATCAGCTGCCCGGCACTTTCCGGGTTGGCGAAGCCCACCACCAGGATGAGGCCCAGCAGGACGAGGCCCACGATGGTGAGGAAGGGGAATCCCTTCATGCGCAGCGGCAGCTCTGTGCCGTCCCGGTCAGCCCTGCGGCGCAGGATGAACTGCGAGACCAGTGCGGTGCCCCACACTACAAGGCACGTGGATCCGACAAGGTTCAGCAGGGCCGGCAGGATCTTCTCCGGGAACAGCAACTCGAGGACCGTGGCGATGAAGCCGAAGGCAACCGAAATTCCGACGGCGGCAACGGGAACCTTTGAGCCGCTGAGGCGGGACAGGAAGCCGGGAGCTTCCCCGCGCTCTGAGAGGGAGAAAATCATGCGGGAGGCGCCGTAGAGGTTGGCGTTGAGGGCGGACAACAGGGCGACGACGGCTACCAAGGTGATGGCCGCTCCGGCGCCGGGGATTCCTGCAAGGTCCAGCACTCCTGCGAACGGGGACTTCAGTCCTTCCGATCCCACGGGAAGGACGGCCGCGATGACGAATACTGAGCCGATGTAGAAGACCAGGATGCGCCAGACCACCGTGCGGATGGCCTTGCCTACGCTGTGGGCAGGGTTCTCGGTTTCGGCAGCAGCAACGCTGACGATCTCGGTTCCACCGAACGCGAAGATCACCACGAACAAGGCGGCGGCGATGCCACCGATGCCGTTGGGGGCAAAGTCGCCGAACGCTGAGAATCCGGGGGAGGGGACGTTCGGCAGCCAACCGAACAACAGGGCTGCGCCGATCAGCAGGAAGATGACGATTGCGGCCACCTTGAGGATGGCGAACCAGAACTCGAACTCACCGAAGTTGCGGACGCCCACCAGGTTGATTCCCGTGAAGACCACCATGAAGACCAGCGCAAGGACCCATACGGGGATGACGGGCCAGATGGAGAACAGTAGCCCGGCTGCGCCGATGGCTTCGGCGGCAATGACCACTACCAGCTGGAGCCACCACAGCCAGCCGATGGTTCCGCCGGCGGTTTTGCCCATGGCTTTCTCTGCGTACACGGAGAACGCGCCGCTGTTCGGGTTGGCGGCGGCCATCTCGCCGAGGGCCCACATGACCAGGATGATCAGGGTGCCGGCGACGAGGTAGGAAATGAGGACTGCCGGACCGGCCGCCTGAACGCCTGCCCCCGAGCCGAGGAAGAGGCCCGCGCCGATCGCGCTGCCGAGCCCCATCATGGTGAGCTGGCGCGGCTTGAGCGAATGGCCGAGGCCGGATGTTGGCGCAGGAGCCGCGATGGACTTCGTTGTCATACGTGTCTACCTTCTATGGATTACATGCTGGTTTGGCGTGCTGGCCTCATGGGTTTGGCACGCGGGCGTCGACGACGCAGCAAGAGCCGTGGAATAATTCTCGCAGTTTGTAAGATACATCACTTTTTGCTGTAGCGATGTGATGGGTATGGATCCCCGGGGACAGGAACTTTGATGCTGGTCGATGCGCTTGATGCAAAAATTGTACGTTTCTTCACGGATTCACCGCGATCTTCGGTGCTGGAGGCCTCCCGCGTGCTCAGGGTTGCCAGGGCCACGGTGCAGTCCCGGATCGATCGCATGATCGAGAACGGGGTCATCGGTTCATGGGTTCCGCAGCCCGATCCGGCCAATTTCGGATTCCCGGTGGTGGCCTTCTGTTCGGTCACCATCACCCAGGAGATCGGCCATGACGCGATCATTGAAAGCCTGAGTGCCATCCCGGAGATTATTGAGGTCCACACAGTCACGGGAAACTCGGACCTTATGGTGAGGATCGCGGCGCGGTCCAACCCGGATATGCAGCGCGTCCTTGATGCCATGATTGCCACCAAGTCCGTGGTCCGCTGCTCGTCGGTCATCGTCCTGAACAGCCACATCCAGGGCCGCACGCTGCCGCTGATGGAAGCGGCTGCGAAGCCAGTGTGACGCAAAGCATTTTGCTACGCGCACATCGAGTCGTACCATTAGTTCTAGTCAACATGACTTTAACTAATAATCCGGTCTGGACCCGACGGCGATGAAGCGAGGTGAACGCCGTGAACACCAACTCAGCGAACGTCGCCGAGAGGCGTCTCGCACCGCCGTCGTTGGCTATTTCAACGGTGATTTTCGCCCTCCGCCCCAGCGAAAAGTCCGGGCGCCCCACCCTGTGGCTGCCGCTGGTCCGCCGCATTCGTGAACCCTACAAAGACATGTGGGCGCTCCCGGGTGGACCGTTGGCCCATGACGAATCCCTGCAGGACGCTGCCTCGCGGAACCTCCGCGAAACCACCGGCCTGGCGCCCCACTACCTCGAGCAGCTCTACGCTTTTGGCGGCCTCCACAGATCGCCCACCCAGAGGGTTGTCTCCATCGTGTACTGGGCACTGGTGCAACCCACTGAAGCTGCCCTTGCTGACGAATCAGAAAACGTGCGCTGGTTCCGGGCGGACCGGCTCGGAGAACTGGCCTTCGATCACAACGCAATCGTGGACTACGCGTTATGGCGGCTCCGCAACAAGATGGCCTACGGGTCCATCGCCTACCACCTGCTGGGAGAGTTCTTCACCCTCGCCCAAGTCCGCGAAGTCTACGAGGCCGTGCTGGACCGCCAGCTCGATCCCGCAAACTTCCGCAGGCACGTCAAGGCAACACCGGAAATCGAAGAAACCGGTGAATACCTCCAAGGCGGAAAACACCGCCCACCCCGCCTCTACCGCTTCACCGGCACGCCCGGCCTCGGGCCAGACAACAGGAGTACACCATGAGCAGCGTCAACACTGCCGTCCAGCTGATCACTCGCGAAGAAGCCGAGAAGGGCCTCTCCCGCGCAGGGTCCACGTGCAGCCCGGCCTTGGCCAGGGGCCCATGGGAGTATGACCTTGCCGAGTCCCTCGCCGGTGAGCCCGCCTATGGCCCGGGCGCCTCAAGTGACGACGTTGCGCCCATAGCCACGCCGCGCCAAGGCCAGCTTCCTGAAGAGTACAAGAAAGCCACCGACGCCGAACTTGACGTTCGTATCCGGGCCGCCAAAGCGACGCTGGGGGACCGCGCCGTCATCCTGGGCCACTTCTACCAGCGAGACGAAGTCATCCAGTACGCAGACTTCGTAGGCGACTCGTTCCAGCTCGCCAACGCAGCACTGACCAAGCCGGACGCCGAAGCAATCATCTTCTGCGGGGTCCACTTCATGGCCGAGACAGCGGACATCCTCTCCACGCCCCAGCAGGCAGTCATTCTGCCCAACCTCGCCGCCGGTTGCTCCATGGCCGACATGGCAGACGAAGACTCTGTAGAAGAATGCTGGGAGCAGCTGGAAGAAATCTTCGGCACGGAGCCTGACGCATCCGGCCGGGTACCCGTCATCCCCGTAACCTACATGAACTCTTCAGCTGCCCTGAAGGCGTTCTGTGGGCGCAACGGTGGAATCGTCTGCACCTCGTCCAACGCCAAAGTGGTCCTGGAATGGGCCTTCGAGCGCGGCCAGCGGGTCCTGTTCTTCCCCGATCAGCACTTGGGTCGCAACACCGCCAAGGCACTGGGCGTCCCGCTGGAACAGATGCCCATGTGGAACCCGCGCAAGGAATTCGGCGGCAACGACGAACATGCGCTGCTGGACTCCCGCGTCATCCTCTGGCACGGCTTCTGCTCAGTCCACAAGCGCTTCAACGTAGGCCAGATCGAAAAAGCCCGACTGGACTTCCCCGGCGTCAACGTGATCGTCCACCCCGAGTGCCCCATGGAGGTAGTGGACGCCGCCGACTCCGCCGGTTCCACCGACTTCATCAAGAAGGCCATCGCTGCCGCAACCGAGCCCACCACGTTCGCCATCGGAACCGAAATCAACATGGTGAACCGGCTCGCCGCCGAAAACCCGCAGCACACCATCTTCTGCCTCGATCCCGTCATCTGCCCGTGCTCCACCATGTACCGCATCCACCCCGGCTACCTCGCCTGGGTCCTTGAGGAGCTCGTGGAAGGACGCATTGTCAACCGGATCACGGTGGACGACTCCGTGCAGGACAACGCCAAGATTGCGCTGGAGCGCATGCTGGCTGCCAAGCCGGCCTAAGCCAGCAGGCACATCACACCGCACTAGCCGAATCGAGCCTCACATGACTGCAGCGAGCGTTGCTCAAGGGCCTGCCCCCAAACGGCTGATCGTCGTCGGAAGCGGAATAGCAGGGCTGTACTCCGCGCTGCTGGCCGCGGAAGCCGGCGCGGAAGTGGTACTGCTGACCAAGGGTGCGCTCGCGGACAGCAACACCTACTACGCCCAAGGTGGGATTTCCGCTGTACTGGACGAGCCGGCCCCCGGTGACACAGTGGCTGCCCACATCGCTGACACCCTCAAAGCAGGGGCAGGCCACTGCAACGAAGAAGCAGTACAGGTGTTGTGCACGGAAGCGCGCTTGGACATCGCAGGGCTGGGACGGTTCGGCGTGCAGTTCGACCTCGACGACGACGGCGACCCCGCCTTGGGTCTCGAAGCCGCCCACTCGGCTCCGCGCATCCTGCACGCCGGCGGCGACGCCACCGGTGCCGGGGTGGCGGCCGCACTGATCCGGACAGTCCTGGATTTCCAAGCCGCCGGCAGAATCCACGTCATCGGGCGCGCCCAGGTCACCTCGCTCTCGTTGGGCGGACCGCAGGGTGGCCGTGTGGTGGGAGCAAATTTCCTCCATGACGGACGCCACCTCGGCGTCCACGGCGACTCCGTCCTCCTCGCCACGGGCGGGGCCGGGCAGCTTTTTGCCCAAACCACCAACCCGGCGGTTGCCACAGCCGATGGTTTGGCGCTCGCATGGCGTGTTGGAGCCGCGGTTGCAGACCTCGAGTTCTTCCAATTCCACCCGACGTGCATGGTGCTCCCGGCTGAGGCGCGGGAAGCAGAAGGCAACAACGACCCCCTGCTGATCTCCGAGGCGGTGCGGGGCGAAGGTGCCATCCTCCTGGACGCCAACGGGCACCGCTTCATGCCCGCATACCACCCTGACGCGGAACTCGCCCCCCGCGACGTCGTATCCCGCAGCATCGCCCTGCACCTCACAAAGCTCGGCGACCCCAACGGCCACGTGTTCCTGGATGCCACCGTGATTGAGGAAAGCCGAGGAAAAGGCTTCCTCGACAAGCGCTTCCCCACCCTCAGCAAACGAACACGCCAAGCTGGAGTCGACTGGACCAGGGAACTCGTTCCCGTGGCACCCGCCGCCCACTACTGGATGGGTGGCGTGGTGACCGATCTCTACGGCCGGACCTCCGTTCCCGGGCTCTTGGCTGCCGGCGAAGTGGCCTGTACCGGAGTCCAGGGAGCCAACCGCTTGGCGAGCAACTCCCTCCTCGAAGGCCTGGTGTTCGGGCGGAGAGCCGTGGAAGCGTTCCTCTACGGTGACCGCGGCGCCTCAGGCCCCTTGGCGCCTGTGCTCGCGCCTCGTACCGGCGATCGCCTCGCTAGCCCGGCGGCCGGTACGGGCCCTCACGCGACAACGGCGCTGTCGGGGCCTCCGGCGCCGCTGGAAGAGGACTTGTCGACTAGTCCGGGCGGTTGGGCGTTGGCGTTGGATCCTGTCCCTGCTCCTGTTTCCTGGGAGTTTGAGTCTTTGCCTGGGCCGGGGGCTCGGGAGGTTTCTTTTGCGAAGGCGGGGGTGTTTTCGCGGGGGGCTTTACGGCGATTGATGACTGCGAAGGCCGGGGTTTTGCGGACCGGTGGTCTGCTTCGTGAGGCCGGGACCGGCTTGGCTGCTTGGGCGGAGGACGTTCTGCCCCTGAATATTCCTGATTCCCTCAACGTCCGGGAGCATGAGGATTCCAACCTGCTCCTGGCAGCTCAGTTGCTCGTCCATGCGGCACAGGAGCGGCGGGAGTCTTTGGGAGCGCATTACCGCAGCGACAGCGTGACGGAACCAGCCGCCGTCGACGATTTTGACAAGCGTTACACCATGAGCCGGAAAGCGAGCCTCGTCCATGACTAACCTGACCCTCCCCGCAGCCCCCGTCCGGGAGATCCTGGAACGGGCATTCGCGGAGGACGCACCCAGCGGCGACATCACCTCGCAGCTCCTGATTCCCGCCGAAGCCCGGGCAACGGCCGTGCTGAACGCGCGCGTCCCCGGCGTCTTCAGCGGCGGCACTGTGTTCCGTGACGCCATGAAGCTTGTGGACCCGGACACCGAGGTGGAAATCCTGCTCGCCGACGGTGAAGCCTTCGACGCCGGAACACACCTCGCGCGGGTCAGTGGCAGCGCCCGTTCGGTGCTCCTCGCCGAAAGGGTCGGTTTGAACCTGGTGCAGCGGATGAGTGCCATCGCCACCAAGACGGCGGAGTTTGTCCGGCTCGTGGAAGGGACGCGCGCCCGGATCACGGACACCCGCAAGACCACACCCGGACTTCGTGTCCTGGAGCGCTACGCGGTGCGCTGCGGTGGGGGAGCCAACCACCGATACAGCCTCTCCGACGCCGTGCTGGCCAAGGACAACCACTTGGCAGTCATGACCGGGGGTGATTCCAGCAAGCTGACCGAGCTGCTGATTGCAGCAAAAGCCCAGCTTGGCCACACCACCCACTTCGAAGTCGAAGTGGACCGGGCCGAGCAGATCGAACCCGTGCTGGCTGCCGGTGTGGACACCATCATGCTGGACAACTTCTCCCTTGAAGAGCTCCGGGCAGGGGTTAAGCAAGTCGACGGGCGCGCCATCGTGGAAGCCAGCGGCAACGTGAACATCAACACCGTCACCGAAATTGCCTCGGCGGGCGTGGACGTCATCTCCGTCGGAGGCCTGACCCACAGCGTAAGCGCGCTCGATCTCGGCCTCGACATCGAACTTAAACCCACACAGAACTGAAGGCGTAACCGCCATGATCTTCCTCGACGCCGCCGCCACCACACCGGTTCGCCGTGAGGCCCTTGAAGCCATGTGGCCGTACCTCAGCGGCGAGTTCGGCAACCCTTCCAGTCATCACAGCCTCGGCGAAGCGGCAGCAGCTGCACTCGCAGAGGCCCGTTCCGGCGTCGCGAAGGTCCTGAACTGCCGTGCCGGGGAGGTGACCTTCACCTCCGGAGGCACGGAAGCGGACAATCTCGCCGTCAAAGGCATCGCGCTGGCCCGGCAGGCGGCAGCCCCCTCGCTGAACCGGATCGTGATCAGCGCCATCGAGCATCCCGCAGTGGAAGAGTCGGCCCGCTACCTTGAGCGAGTGCACGGGTTCGCCGTGGACGTGCTTCCGGTCGATGGAGACGGCATGGTCTCCGTTGACGCCCTGCGGGCAGTCATAGGGCCCAAAACTGCGATGGTGAGCATCATGTACGCGAACAACGAGATCGGAACGGTCCAGCCCATTGCTGCCTTGGCGGCAGTGGCTCGGGAACACGGCGTCCCCTTCCACACGGACGCAGTGCAAGCTGCCGGATGGTTGACGCTGGACGTTAGAGCGCTTGGTGTGGACGCCTTGAGTATTTCCGGACACAAACTTGGTGCGCCCAAAGGGTCCGGTGTTCTGTTCACCAGGGGTCGTCTGCGGGTGGAACCCCTGGTTCACGGTGGGGGCCAGGAAAGGGCAAAGCGCTCGGGGACAGAGAACGTGGCCGGAGCCGTGGCGCTGTCCACAGCGCTCAGGCTGTCCCACGCCGAGCAGCCAGAACAGGCGGCGCGTGTTTCGGAGCTGAGGAATCAGTTCATAGGCAGGATCCTCGCCACCGTACCTGACGCGTCGCTCACGGGTCACCGTAAGCAGCGCCTTCCTTCAGTTGCTTCCTTCTGCTTCCCGGGCACCAGCGGCGAGTCGGTGCTGCTTGAACTTGAGCGGCTCGGCGTGGTGTGTTCCAGTGGCTCGGCTTGCGCGGCAGGATCCGACGCGCCCTCGCCGGTGCTGGTGGCCCTTGGCATCGCGCCCGAAACGGCCCAGACGGCGGTGCGCTTCAGTTTCACCTCAACTATCACCGACGCGGAGCTGGAGCAGGCAGCCGCTGCCGTGGAGACCGCCGTCGGGCGTGTCCGGAACCTGGCGTCCCCGCAGGCCGGCTAGCTACATGTGCCGGGCGCGCCGGAAGATCCAGTGGCGCAGCAGGGTGAACCGGACAGCCGTGGCAAGGAACCCGGCCAGGGTAGTGGTCCACAGCTCCTCGGTGACTGTGGCTTCCGGACGGAAGAGATGCAGTACGCCGAGGCTGCCGCCGGTAATGATCAAGGCTATGACAATGACGATCACCCCGCTCAGGTGATCTTGGGTCCGCTTCTTGCGGCCCGTGATCTTGAACGTCAAACGGCGATTAAGGGCCGTGTTCATCAGAGACGTCACAATGAGGGCCACAGCGTTGGCCAGTTGGGGATCGATCCAAGGACGCAGCAAGGCATAGATCGCCAGCGAACTTGCTGTGCACACCACACCGACCCCCGTGAAACGCAGCAATTGCCGGACAACGGGATACTTGAGCACCCCACGGTGCCGTTTGCGGGGGAGCTTCGGGGCGGGAGGCGGGCGCAGCTCAGTGGCGTCCGCGGCTGTCTCCATGCCATTAAGCCTGACACACTACGCTGGCAGTTCCTCCCAGGCGGCGCTGGTGACGGGGTTGTGAAGTTCGCCGATTCCTTCCACCCGGCACACAACGGTGTCTCCGGGCTGGATTCGAGCGCACTCTGCGGGGAACCCTGTGAGCACAAGGTCGCCGGGTTGGAGGGTCATGAAGGAGGTCAGATAGACCATGATCTCGTCCACTTTCCAGCCAAGGTCCGCGGAACTAGCAGTCTGCAGCTCCTTGCCGTTGTGCACGATCCCGATCTCCAGGTTTGAGTCATCCAGGTTGGTGACTATCCACGGACCTGCGGGAGTGAAGGTGTCCTGGCTTTTGGCGCTGATCCAGAGCTCGTCGGTCTTCTGGAGGTCGCGGGCTGAGACGTCGTTGCCGATGGTGTAACCAAGAATTGCCGAGCTCGCCGTTTCAAGGGTCAAGCCTCGTGCGGCACGGCCGACGACGACGGCCAGTTCAGCTTCCGGGTCCACGTAACCGACGGTGGAGCTGAGTTGGATCGCCTCGCCGGGGCCGATGACGCTCGACGCCGCCTTGTGGAAAGCCTGTGGCGGCAAGTCGCGGCCAGGTTGCCCGGTGTTATGGGCCATGCCAAAGACGTTGGCAGGTACTGAAGGGGCCAGGAAGATGAACGCGTCTTGGCTGACCACATCACCAAGCTCCCAGCCCTCCCTGGCAGGACTGTTGGCGTTGGCCCTCGAGGCCCCGAAAGGGGAGTCCACCACGGTCCACCGGGTCCCTGCGGGCGAATCGAACACCGCGGCGTCGTTGGCCACGAAGAATTGCTCGTCCGGTGCTTTGCTGGTTACCGGCAAACCGGTGAACGACTGGCTGGTCATCGAGCGGGGTGGAGCGGGCCGGACGCGGGCGATACGACGGGGAAGGGGCGAAGTCATGATGACATCCTACGTCCTCCCATGCGTTGCGAGGCCTGCCTTAAGCCTGAAGACACATTCTTGGCGCGCAGAGCAGGCCTCACAGCGCGTCAGCCACGACGTCAGCTAAGAGGGGCCGATCCGAAGGAAACGCTGAACCGGTCACACCACAGGACTACTGACGTCAGTCCGGCGACGTCGGTCCCGGCCGGGATCACGTAGTTGTGATTACCGTGCGTGGCTTTGATCGCGCCAAGATCCACGTAGCGTCCTGAACGGTATTTGAACCAGTCGCCGCCAGCTTCCAAGCTACTCAGCCACACCTTGACGTCGGGGCCGTCGCTGCTTGCCAGGTTCTCCAGGCGGAGCAGATGGCTTCCATCAGGGAGCTTCAGCAACCGGGCAGTGCCGGTGGTCTCATGTTCCTGGGACAGGAAGGCGCCCGATCCGACGACAACGGGTCCGCCAGGCGCCGGCGCTGCAGGAGTGGGGGTGTCAGCCGCAGCCTCCCTGACCTCTGGCGACCCAACCTCTGGCGACCCAACCTCTGGCGACTTAGCTTCCGGCGACGGGGTCGCTGAGTATGGGACAACAGGAAGGGCCTCATTGAGGCTGCTGCTGGTGAAGAGCCGCCACGGCTGGAACAGGGCCGCCCCGATCACTACGGCTGCCAAGACAACCACCCCTGCCACAGCGGTGAGCGTCTTGTGGGCCCGGATCTGTCTCCGGAGTCCGTTCATGCCCCGCAGTTTGTTCATGCTTCAAGGCTAGGCTTCGACGCCGCGCTGTGGGGGCCCCATTGCTTACAGTACGATGACGCGTTATTCCCGTGCCGCGGAGGAAGAACACAGGAGCCAGGCTTAGAATCCGTTCCATGCGTCTGGCGATCATCGGGTTGGCCCTTCTTGTGGCTGGTGGGATTACCGTTGCCACGGGTGTCCTGCCATGGCCGGAAGTGGCGGTCTTGGTTGACCGGGTGGCGCCCATCCTGGGTTTTGTGGTTGCCATGACAGTAGTTACCGAGCTCGTCAGTGAAGCCGGCGCCTTCCAATGGATCGCCCGTCATCTGCGAGGTTGGGGGCGTGGACGCAGTGTCCTGCTGTGGTTGCTTTTGGCGTTGTTTGCCACGCTCAGCACTGTCTTCCTATCGCTGGATACGACGGCGGTGCTCCTCACCCCGGTGGTGGTCACCGTTGCCCGCCAAGCGGGCCTCCCGGTTTTGCCCTTCGCCCTGACCACAGTGTGGCTGGCGAACACCGCCAGCTTGCTGCTTCCCATCTCAAACCTGACCAACCTCTTGGCGCAGCACAACTTGGGCGGAATCAGTCCGGCACAGTTCGCCCAGCTGATGTGGGCACCGTCGTTGGCCGCCGTCCTGGTCCCGTTGGTGTTCATAGCAATAGTCTTTCGCCGCGAATTGGGCAAGGCGTATGCGCGCGATTCCACCCGGTCAGCACAAGGACCTTCGTCGTCAGCAACCACTGACAAGGTCCTGCTGCTGGTCAGTGCCGTGGTGCTGCTGTTGCTGTTGCCGGCGCTGGTATCCGGAGTCCCCATCTGGATCCCCGCCGCTGCAGCTGCGGCCACCCTTGCAGTGGCGTTCGCCGTCCGGAGGCCCAAGGTGCTCACAGTGACCTTGATTCCATGGTCCCTGCTGCTGTTCACCTGCGGCCTTTTCCTGGTGGTTGAGGCAACCCAATACCTTGGAGCGTCCATTCTGCTGGGCCAGGTGGCGGGGCAGGGGAACGGATTCCTTGAACTGCTGAGGTTGGCCATGACGGGCGCCCTGGGCTCCAACATCGTCAACAACCTTCCCGCTTACCTGCTGGTCGAGCCACTGGCAGGAACCCCGCAGAGGATGGCCGCGCTCTTGGTGGGAGTCAACGCGGGTCCCTTGATCACGCCGTGGGCATCACTGGCCACCCTGTTGTGGCACGACAGGCTGGTGCGGATGAACGTGCTGGTCAAGTGGAAGGGATACGCGGTCTTCGGCCTGATCGTGGCGCCCCTGACAATACTCGCGGCCATCGCGGCGCTCGCAGTCTTTGGCCCCGGCGGACTGCTCGGCTAGCCCAGATAAAGCTCTCCCACGGGCACGTCTGCAGCCAGGCGGTTGGCTGGTCCGGCCAAGGGGCATGCCCAGGCCTCGTTGTAGGCACACGACGGGTTGTACGCGAAGTTGAAGTCCAACACGAACTCTTGATCAGCGCCCGTTCCGCGCGTCCCATGGAACGAGCCCTTGACCGTGTCCAGCAGGTATCTTCCTGCTCCGTAGCTTCCGCCGTCCTTGCCGGCCGTTGAATCCCGGAAGGGCACAAAGATGCCGCCTCCATAGCTCCGTAACCGCCAGGCCGCCACGGAGCCGAGCCCGGGCAGCTCAAACGTACCGATCCTGGTGAAGGGCACCACGCCGTCAGTCCCCGTTTCGACGTTCATCTCCTGGCCGGTTCCTTCGGGTGACAAAGCGGCGTATATCCGGAAGGAGGGATCGTAGTCAGCGGTTCGCAGCCCTGAAAATGAGGCTTTCATCTCCGCGGTCAGCGCTGAAGCAGGATGGGTGGCGAACATCAGATCACGTTCCTGGCGCCAGAAAACGTGGGCGTCAAAGGGATTGGTGGCTGCCAGTTGACGCACCTTGTCGTAGAGAGCGAACGTCCGCAGGCGCCAGTCGGCTATATCAACCGCTGACAGGGTGGGAATGTAGTCCTCGAAATAGTCCTTTTGATCGGGAGCCATACCCTCAGCCTAGCCCTGTGCGTGTCGTAGGACGGCCGCCGATAAGCTGTGGTCATGAAGGGCTCCCTGAACCTGCGCTGTATTCCGATGCGGCTCGCCGCCGTGGTACTGGCGGGTTCCATGCTCGCCGCCACAACATCCTGTTCCACCGAAAACAAAGGCCCGCAAGTCACCTCAACCACGGGCTCTCAGCCGAACAGTTCGGAATCGGGGACCGGCACTGCGGAAAGCACGACGCCGGCAACGGGTTCCGCGGCCGGTTCGCCGTCCGCAATACCCGGCCCAGGGGAAACAACAGGCTCCGGCGAAAACACCGGCGCTAGCCCTACAGCCGGCGCGAGCGCTTCGGCCAGCACCGGGCCAAGCCCGGCGGCAACGGCGGTGTCCTGGAAGACATACACGGACCCAGCCAAAACAGTGAGCTTCGAGCTGCCGCAGGAGTGGATTGCGCAGTCGGGGACGCCGGAGGCCGGTTCGTTGGCCCATGCCGTGAAGGTGGAGGTCAAGGATGGCGAAGGGCGCTATATCGCCACGCTCCAAACAGGCCTTCCCCCAGTCGCAGCTGTTTCCTGCCCCGCCGGGCAGGCGCGCCCCTATGTGGTGATCAGCAGCGTGCCCTTGGACGTTCCGCATTCCGATGGCCCGGACACCATTGATCCGCGAGTGGTCTTCCGTGTGGTCCAGGGCTACAAGTTCTTCGGCTCCTACGGCATCACCAACATGGTGGCGGGAGTGGACGGACAGTCCTGCGAACTGCGGAACCGGGTTCAGGGCCCTGCAGGCAAGGGCGACATCTCCTTTGGGGATGTCCCGGCGATCCACGCCTTTGCCGCTGATGAGAAGGTGGCTCCAGCCAAAGCTTTTGACACTCTGGACCTGGCTGCGAAGTATGCGGTCCACGGTTCTGAATTCGCCAATGTCCAGCGGATGCTACTGTCTCTGAAGGTCAATCTGTAGTCCTGTGATTGGCTGACTCATACATACGGCGGCGATGGGGGCTGCCCGCCGCAACCCACCCCGGAGATCAATGGAACGCAACGTTGCTGCCTCGCTCGTTTTCAAGACTGCAGCCAACACCAAGGTGGCCATGGCCATAGCCGTGGCCAACAACCAGGGGTATGACGCAGTGGAGGAAACCCTGTCCATCACTATCGATGGTGCTGATGTTCCTTTTTCTGAACTCAGCGACCACCATGGTGGCCGCTTCCACTATCTGGAGTTCACCGAGCCGAGTGAGGTGTCGGTGGACTACCGCGCAACCGTTCATGGTTTGGGAGAGCCTGATGCCTCCAGTCCGATGGAACTCATCAGGTACGTTCGGCCCAGCCGATATGCGGAGTCAGACCGGCTGCTGCCCACTTCCTATGCCGAGTTCGGCAGCCTGCAAGGTGCCGAGCTGCTCCATGCGGTGCGCAACTGGGTGAATGGGGAACTCCGGTATGTCAGCGGTTCGTCGCGGGGAACTGACGGAGCCGTGGAAACATTGCTTCACCGGAAAGGCGTGTGCCGGGACTTCGCCCACCTCGCCATCGCCCTCTTGAGGTCCAAGGACGTACCTGCGCGGCTGGCGGCAGTGTACGCTCCCGGGCTGAGCCCCATGGATTTCCATGCCGTTGCCGAGGCCTACATTAACGGTGCCTGGCACATTATCGACCCCACCGGGCTGGCCCCCCGCGAATCCATGCTTCGGATTACTGCCGGGCGCGATTCTTCGGATACGGCATTTCTGTCCACCGTGGGTGGCAGCTTGACCTTGAAGACACTGAGGGTCAGTGCGTCGGTTAACGGCGAGCTCCCGGTGGAGGACCCCCGGGAGCTCGTCAGCCTGCGTTAGTGTCCGGACTTCGGGTTAGTGTCCCGCGACCGATGCGCGGAGTTTCTCCGTCAGGCGCAGAAGCTCCCGTTGCTCCTCGGCTGTGAGCGCAGGCGCCACCAGGTGGGCGATGTCCCGAACATGTTCGCGGCCGATGGTTTTTTGTAGCTCGCTGCCCGCTTCGGTGAGTGAGAGCAGGACTCCGCGGCCGTCGTCGGGCGCTGTTGTTCGTTCCACCAAACCTCGCTTTTCCAAGCGGTCCACCAACCGGCTCAGGCTGGACTGGCTCAGCAGGACTTTGTCATTGATTTCATTGAGCCGAAGCTGGCCCGATGGGCATGTGGACAGCGTGAAGAGGACGTCGTATTCCTTGACGGGGAGGGTCTTGAACGCCGGTCCTGACTGGAGCTTCCGCATCACCGCCACCTGGGAGCGGAACAACGACTCCCAGGTTTCGGCGGCTAGACGAACGGCGGAGGACGCCGAGGGGCTGGACATCAGGCGTCCTGCCCCGCAGTACCGGCAGTAGCGGATTCGCTAACCTTGGCTTCCAGCGCTTCGGCAACGCGTGAGGCGTGCGTCGGTGCGTCGGGCACGTGCGCAGGCTTCATGGCAGCGTATTCCTTGCGCAGGACCGGGAGGACTTCTTCGCCGAAGAGATCCAACTGCTCCAGGACGGTCTTCAGGGGCAGTCCGGCGTGGTCGATCAGGAACAGCTGGCGCTGGTAGTCACCGAATGCCTCGCGGAAGGTCAGCGTCTTTTCGATAACTTCCTGCGGGCTGCCCACGGTAAGGGGAGTCTGCGAGGTGAAGTCCTCCAGGGACGGTCCGTGCCCGTAGACCGGTGCGTTGTCGAAGTACGGGCGGAATTCCTTCACGGCATCCTGGGAGTTCTTCCTCATGAAGAACTGACCACCGAGGCCAACAATTGCCTGGTCTGCTTTGCCGTGTCCGTAGTGCTCGTAGCGCTCACGGTACAGGCCGATCAGCTGCTGGTAGTGCTCCTTGGGCCAGAAGATGTTGTTGGCGAAGAAGCCATCGCCGTAGTAGGCGGCAACTTCTGCGATCTGCGGTGTGCGGATGGAGCCGTGCCACACGAAGGGGGCGACGTCGTCGAGCGGCCGCGGCGTGGAGGTGAAGTTCTGCAGGGGCGTGCGGAACTTGCCGGACCAGTTGACCGTGTCCTCGTCCCACAGCTTGCGGAGCAGGCTGTAGTTCTCGATGGCGAGTTCAATGCCGTCCTGGATGTTCTTGCCGAACCAGGGGTACACCGGTGCCGTGTTGCCCCGGCCGAGGACCAGATCGACGCGGCCGTCGGAGAGGTGCTGGAGCATGGCGAAGTCTTCGGCGATCTTGACCGGGTCATTGGTGGTGATCAGGGTGGTGGCCGTGGACAACGTGATGCGTTCGGTCTGGGCTGCGATGTAGGCCAGTGTGGTGGTGGGGGAGGAAGAGAAGAACGGCCGGTTGTGGTGCTCGCCAAGGGCGTAGACATCCATGCCGATTTCTTCGACCTTCTTGGCGATGGCAACGGACGCTTTGATGCGTTCGTTTTCCGTGGGCGTGCGGCCCGTGGTGGGGTCAGTGGTGATGTCGCTGACGCTGAATACGCCGATCTGCATGATGTGCCTTTCTCCCTGCCCGAGGTCCCGGGCTCTGTAAACAGTGTACCTCAAACTAGATGCATTTGCATGTATCGGTACCTGTAACAGGACAGGGCCGGGAATTGTTCCCGGCCCTATCCATGAAGGATATGTCTGTTGGGAGTCCGCTATTCTCCGGGATTGTGGGCCGCGCGACGGCCTGTAACGCGGGGAATCATTCCAGTGGTCCAGTCCTGGAACTCGTCCGACCCGCTGCCGCCGCTGCCGCCAGGGCCGTCGCCGGGTGCCGCCGTTGGCTTGTCCTGGAGGGCTCTGCGCAGATCCTTCTTCTCCCGGCGCCCCTCCACCAGTTTGTAGAGGACCGGAACCAGGACCAGCGTCAGCGCAGTGGAAGACACCAGCCCACCGATCACAACGATTGCCAGTGGCTGGGAAATGAACCCGCCGCCACCGGTGAGGCCCAACGCCATGGGAGTCAGGGCAAACACGGTAGCCAGTGCCGTCATGAGGATGGGGCGCAGGCGCTGGCGCGCACCGTGCGTAATGGCATCGGCAACGTTCATGCCCGGACTGCCATCGTGCGGTTTACGGTACTGGTTGATGAGATCGATCAGCACAATGGCGTTGGTGACCACGATGCCCACCAGCATCAGCATGCCGATCAAGGACGGCAGCCCCAACGGAACGCCCGTCACCAACAGCAGGCCCACGGCTCCGGTTGCCGCGAACGGAACAGAGATCAGCAGGATGAGCGGCTGCACGAGTGACTTGAACGCGGCCACCATAATCACGTAGACGATCGCGATGGCTGCCAGCAGAGCCAAGCCAAGCTGCCGGAAGGACTCCGCCTGCTGTGTAGTGGCACCGCCGATCGTGGCCGTGACCCCGGCGGGCAGCTCCACGGCTGCCAACCGCTCTTGCACGGCAGTGCTGACGCTGCCCAGGTTGGAGCCGGAAGGCGTCACAGTCACCCTTGCGGTCCGCTGCCCGTTGCTGCTGGTGATGGACACAGGGGTGTCCACCTGCTCGACGGCGGCAATTGTCTCAAGTGCCACGCCACCGCGGGCTGTGGGGAGCTGCAGCGCACGGACTGCGGCAATGCTGGTGAAGCGGGTCCCCTCGCCGATTTGCACGGGGTAGTCGTTGGTCTCGATTCGGACCGTACCGGCGGGAACGGGGCTGACCGTGCTGGCGAGGAAGGCGCCAACCTGCTCTTCTGTCAATCCGGCCGCCACGGCCTTGGCCCGGTCAACGCGGACCTGAACCACCGCCTGCGTGGAAGCAAGGTTCGTGGCTACTTCTGAGCTGCCCGGGACGCCTTCCATGGCCTTCACCATGGTATCGCTCGCCGTTTGCAGGTCAGCGGAGTTCGCGGCCCTGATAGTGATGTCCACCGTGGACGACGTGCCGAACCCGCCCTGCTGGGATCCCACCGTGACCTTCCCGGAGGCACCCTCCAGTTTGGCGCGAACCTCGTCTTGAAGTTTGGTTTGGTTCACTTTCTCGTCGGTGACAATGGTGAACGTCGAGTTGGATGAACCGGTTGACGTGAGTGCGGCGAAGCCGGTCTGGGCATTTCCGGAGGTGACCTGCACGTCCTTGATGCCCTCAATGCCCTTCAGGGAATCCTCAATCTTGGAGGCTTCATCGCTGGTGGCCTGCAGGCTGGTGCCGGCAGGAAGGACTTGGCGCACCGTCATGCTGTTCTCACCGGAGCGGCCCAACAGATCAGTGGCCAGCAGCGGCGAGACGGCGATAGTGGCCACCAGCACCAGTGCTGCCGCGGACAACGTGATGACAGGATGTTTCTGCGTCTTAGCCAGGATTGGAAGGTAACCGCGCTGGAGACGGCTCCGCTGTTCCGCCTCGCGGGCCTTCGCGGCCGCCTCTTTGGCAGATGCTTGTGCCTCAGCGCCCTTTCCGGGGGAGGACAGGAACCAGTAGGCAAGGACCGGAACGATCGTCAGGGAAACCAACAGCGAAGACAACAGTGCGATGGTCACTGTCAAGGCGAAGGGACGGAACAGCTCTCCGGCGAGGTCCCCCACAAACGCTATTGGAAGGAACACGGCCACAGTGGTCAGCGTCGAAGCCGTGATGGCCCCGGCAACCTCCCTGATGGACGTCAGGATGGCTGTCAGCTTGTGTTCGCCGTAGCTGAGGTGCCGCTTGATGTTCTCGATCACCACGATGGAATCGTCAACTACACGCCCGATGGCAATGGTGAGGGCACCCAAAGTAAGGATGTTCAGCGAGTAACCCGTTGCCGAGATGCCGATGAAAGTGATGAGCAGGGACAGCGGGATGGAGACGGCGGTGACCAACGTGGAGCGCACGGACATCAGGAAAACCAGAATGACCGCCACCGCGAAGCCCAGCCCTAGGAGTCCTTCCGTGGTGAGGTCCTTGATGGACTTCTCAATGAAGGGCGCTTGGTCGAAGACCGGCGTGAAGGTCGCGTTGTTGCCGAGCTCCTCTTGCATGGGTCCGACGGCGTCCCGCACAGCATGCGAAATCGCTACCGTATCGCCCTCTGGCTTCTTGGTGACGGACAGAGCCAGAGTGGGCTTGCCGTTGGTACGCGTGATGGAAGTAGGGGCGTCGTCCTCGATGCTGACGTCGGCAACCGCCCCGATGGTTGCAGCACCTTTCGCACCGGCCAAGGGAAGCCCCTTGATGATGTCCAGGGAATCCACGGGGCTGCCGAGCTGGAGGGACAGGGTCTTGCCCTGATCCTCGATGGTGCCGACAGGGACCAGGGTGCCGTTGTTCTTCAGCGCATTGCTGATGGACTGGACGGAGGCCCCTGTAGTTGCAAGGTCCGCGGGGCGGGGCTGGATCAGGATGTGTTGGCTGGAACCGCCGGTCACATCGGCGCCGCGGACGCCGTCGATCTTCTGCAACCGGGGAACGCTGAGTCGCAGGAGATCAGCGTTGAGCTCGCTCAGTGGTTTGTCCGAGGACACTGCCAAATAGACGATGGGGAAGTCGCTGATGTTGCCGGCGATGGACTGGGGCTCAACGTCCGCCGGCAGAACACGCTTGGCGTTGGAAATGGCCCGGTCAATCTGGTTGCGCGCCCGGTCCAGGTTGGAGCCGTACGTGAACACCATGGTGATCTGCGAAACGCCGTTGCGGGACGTCGACGTGGTGGACTCAAGCCCCTCAACGCTGTTCAGTGCTGTTTCCAGCGGCTGGCTCAGCTGCTTGTCCACAACCTCAGGAGAGGCGCCCGGCATGGAGGTCACAACGGTGATCTGCGGAAACTCGATGGAGGGAATGAGTTCCTGCTTGAGCGATCCCATGGTGATCACGCCGAACACCGCCGCAAAGACGGTGATCAGCGCGATCAGGGCCCGGTTTCCCAGGGACAGTTTGGCCAAGCGGAACATTGCATTGACTCCTGCGGTCTACGTAACGATTCGGCTGACGGGAACCGGCCGCAGCCCCGGGTGTGGCCTAGCCTTGGATAGCGTTGGCCACTTCCAATTGCAGGGACCTGGCGGTGCTTGCTTCCAGTTCGGCGGCCAAGTCCGGATTCTCGTTGAGCTTGACGCCGTAGCCCGGCATCATGTCCTTGAGTTTGGACTGCCACCCCTTGAAGTTCTTGGGGAAGGACTTCTGCAACAGTTCGATCATGATGGGCACGGCGGTGGAAGCACCAGGAGAAGCGCCCAGCAGAGCGCCAATGGAACCATCGCGGGAGGCAATGACCTCGGTGCCAAACTGCAGGACGCCACCCTTTTGGGGGTGCTTCTTAATGATCTGTACACGCTGGCCTGCGGTAATCAGTTCCCAATTGCCCCCGGCTGCTTCCGGGTAGTACTCGCGCAGGGCCTCAACCTTGGCCTCGTGCCGCTTGGCAACCTCCTTGATGAGGTAAGCGGTGAGGTCCATGTTGTCCTTGGCCACGGCCAGCATGGGGATGATGTTTCCAGGACGGATGGACAGCGGAAGGTCCAGGTAGCTGGAGGTTTTCAGGAAGTTGGTGGAGAAGCCGGCGTACGGGCCGAAGAGGAGGGAGCGCTTGCCGTCCACATAGCGGGTATCCAGGTGGGGGACGGACATGGGCGGCGCGCCGACGGACGCCTGACCGTATACCTTTGCGCTGTGCTGTGAGGTGATGGCGTCGTCCGTGCAGCGGAAGAACTGGCCGGAGACGGGGAAGCCGCCGTAGCCCTTGCTTTCAGGGATGCCGGATGCCTGGAGCAGGTGGAGCGCGCCGCCGCCGGCTCCGACAAAGACAAACTTCGCGTGGATTCGGCCATGCTCGCCGGATTTGGGGTGCTTGATGGACAGGTCCCAGCCGCCGCCTGCTGCACGGTGGATGTTGGTGACGTCGTGGCCGTAGTTGACCTCGGCGCCGCTGCTTTGCAGGTAGCCCGTCAGTTCGCGCGTCAGGGCGCCAAAGTCGACGTCGGTGCCTTCAGCCGCGCGGGTGGCGGCAACGCGCTGCTTGCGGTCGCGGCCCTTGACGATCAACGGGGCCCACTTGGCGATCTGGTCCTGGTCCTCGGTGTACTCCATGCTGCGGAACAGCGTGTTGGGCTTGAGTGCCTCGTACCGGTTCTTGAGGAAGTTCGAGTGGTCATCGCCGATGACGAAGCTCATGTGCGGGACGGTGTTGATGAAGCCCTTGGGGGACCCGATGACGTTGCTGTCCACCAAGTGGGACCAGAACTGGCGGGAAAGCTGGAACTGTTCATTGATGTGCAAGGCCTTGGACGGGTCTACGGAGCCGTCTTTTGCTGCGGGGGAGTAGTTAAGCTCACACAGGGCAGCATGGCCGGTGCCGGCATTGTTCCACGGTCCGGAACTTTCGAGCCCTGCTTCGTCGAGTCTCTCGAACAGGGAGATGGTCCAGGTGGGTTCAAGTTGCTTGATGAACGCACCAAGGGTGGCACTCATGATTCCACCGCCAATAAGGACGACGTCGGCATGTTGAGTCTTGGAAATGAAGGTCACGATCAATCTCCGTTAGCGGCGGCACTGGCTGTCACAGAATATCCCCGCGCAGACTCAATACTGAAATTACGGGGAATCGTCAAGGCTTTAGCCGGACGTTTGTGAAAACTTCGTTGAGGACGGGGGAAGCCGGGTAGCTTTCCACCTTGTTGGACAACGCCAGCGCCGAGATGGGGAAGGCGATGGGCACAGCCGGTACCGACGCCGCGATCTCTGCGTTGATGGACTGATACTGGGCGTTGCGGTCATCGCCTTCGGGCATGGCCCGTGCGCGTTCTATCTTGTGGAAGACTTCCGAGTCGGCGTATCCGAACTCGGCGCGGGTTTCGCCGAAGAGGGGGCCCAGGAAGTTGTCGGCATCCGCGTAGGAGCCGTTCCAGCCAAGCAGGTGCAGTCCGCGGTCTCCGGCAGACTGGACCCTTTGGAGGTAGCCGTCTTCCCAGTCGATGGGAACTGGTTTGATGTTAAAGCCGACGGCGACGAGTTGGCGGCTCAGCTCGGCGTAGATCTTTTCCGGGGTGGGCATGTAGGCCCGCGTGGCGTTGAGCGGATAGTAGAACTTCAGCTCCTCGCCCTTGTACCCGGCCTTCTTCAAAAGCTCTTTAGCCTTCTCCGGGTTGTACCCCAAGGCCGGGGCGTTGTTGTTGAAGCCGCTGAGCTTGGGCGGCACGAACTGCGAGGCCTGCGACGTGTTGTCGATGAAGAACTTGCGGATCAACGATTCCTTGTCGATCGCCATTTCGATCGCTTGCCGGACCTCCGGCTTTTCCAACGGTGCAACGGCCTGGTTGATCCCCAGGTACATCACTGAGAACGGGTCACGCTGGATGATCTGGACACCCTTTTTGACCAATTGGTCAAAGGTTCCGGACGTCACGAGGTCGTAGGCATCGATCTTGCCGTCCAACAAAGCTTGCTGGCGCGTTTCCGCGCGATCGTAAGGAATGAAGTTGATGGTTGCTATCTGGCCCCGGTCGCCCCAATAGTTCTTGTAGCTGGACAGGGTCAGCTTATGGTCGTCCCACCCGGTGAACACATACGGGCCCGTGCCCACGGGATGGCCGGCGTAGCTGGACATCGCCTGGCCGTTCCGGACCTGGTCAAGGACGTTGGCCTTCTGCGCGTTCAGGGCTGCCGGGGATGAAATGGCGAAGGCCGGGAGCGTCAGGGCCTGAAGGAATCCGGTGAAGGGGCGTGTCAGGTTTATCTGAACGTTGCTGGCCGAGACCACTGTGCAGTCTTTGAAGATGGAGAACACCGGCTGGTCCGAGTAAGCCTTGAAAACGCTTTGGAAGGAAATTCCGGGCGCTTGTTTTCGGAGGTCCTCGGGGAAGGTGAACCAGCGGTTGAAGTTGGCGCAAACAGCTGCGGCGTCCAGAGGAGTGCCGTCGTGGAAGGTCACGCCGGAGCGGAGCGTGAAGTCGTAGCTCAGCCCTTTGTTGCTGTCCTTCCACTCCGTGGCGAGAAGGGGAGTTGTCTGCCCTGTTTCGCCATCTACGCCCACGAGTCCTTCGAGGACCTGGCGGGTGACACGGTAGGACTCGGAATCCGCGGTCATCGCAGGATCGAGGCCCAAGGGCATGGACGATGTGCCGAAGTTGAAAGTTTCCGAGGGCTCGGCGGCGACGGAATTGCCGGCGGACGACGACGGTGCGGGGCCCGGTGTGCCCGTGCACCCTGCCAGCCCCAACGCCAGTACGGCAGCCCCGATCTGCATGCTCAGGCGCCGCGTTTTGCTGCTTGCCACTCTTGTCCCCTCAAGCCGGTTGGAAGTGCTTTGGCCGGCTTCGGCCAGACCGCATTCCAGTCTAGTTGAACGTCCTGAGTGCGGTTCCCAGCGCAACTCCAGGTAGCCCCCGGCTGCTTGAGGACAGAAATACCCCCGGTTCTGCAACCGGGGGTATTCGTATAACTGTGCGCAAGGGGGGACTTGAACCCCCACGCCCGAAGGCACAGGAACCTAAATCCTGCGTGTCTGCCAATTTCACCACTCGCGCTGGCTGACAATCGGTCCGTCTTACAGGACGGCCGCTGCAATACCGGCCTCCAGTGTACCCGCTACTTGTCCAGCTTGAGATCCCGCCGGAGTTTGGCAACGTGCCCTGTGGCTCGCACGTTGTACTGCGCCAGGGAAACTTTCCCGTCAGGATCAACCACAAAAGTGGATCGGATCAATCCCATGTAGCTGCGGCCGTAATTCTTTTTCTCGCCCCAGGCTCCATACGCCTCGGCTACGGTGTGGTCTTCGTCCGAGAGCAGGCGGAAGGTCAGCTGTTCCTCCTCGCTGAACTTGGCAAGTGCTTTGACGGGGTCGGGGGAGACGCCAACAACCTCGTAGCCTGCAGCCTGAAGGGAACCGAGGGTGTCGCGGAAATCGCAGGCTTCCTTGGTACATCCGGGAGTGGAGGCGGCGGGGTAGAAATAGAGGATGGTTTTCCGTCCGCGGAGGTCGGACAAGCTCATGCTTTTGCCGGTTTCATCCTGAAGTGTGAAGTCCGGGGCGTTGTCCCCAGGGATAAGTCGTTCAGCCAAAATGTGCTCCTTGCCAGTGATCGCGATTTCCCAGTTTAGTAGGAGAAGCCGCGTCCTCACCCCATCCGCGCATATACTGTCGGCATGCCAGATATGGAGAGATGGCCCACCACCCGATTGCTTTCAACAGCTGCGCGCCTGGTGGAAATCTCGTGGAACGAAAAATTGAAGTCCATCGGCCTTACGCACGCCGGTGTCATTGCCATGCAGGTGCTGGCTGCCAAGGGGGCCATTACGCAGGCGGCCTTGGCCGAAGTAGCACGGGTCAAGGCCCAGACCATGGGAACCACTCTTGCGAGGCTTGAGCTGCACGGGCATGTCACCCGGCAACGCAGTGATTCCGACCGCCGAAGCCACGTGGTAACCCTTACCGACGCTGGCATTGCAGCTCTTGCGGAAGCAGTAAAGCTTGAGCAGGATGTCTTGTCACCCGTGGCGGTGGACACGGCCCGCCTCCGCGAGGAACTAAGGATCGTTGTCCGGGGTCTGGCCGGGTTGCCGACGCCGGAGGAGGAATCCCGCGATATTGACACCGACCTGCCTCAAGCCTGAGCAAAGCCTGTGACCTGGGCTTCCCGGTGGGAGCCCATGCAGGGACACACAAAAAGGCTCCGGATCGTAGAAACGATCCGGAGCCTTTCCTTATGGTGCACCCCCCGGGACTCGAACCCGGAACCCATTGATTAAGAGTCAATTGCTCTGCCAGTTGAGCTAGAGGTGCAGCTATTGTTTCGGCTTAGTGGAGGAATTCGCATTCCCCGTTGACCTCCGCAACGACAAATAACTCTACACCACATTTTGGCTGCTGCAGACCACAAAGTGCAATGCGTGATGCACGCCATTTTCTTGCCCCCGAAATAAGGCGTTGAACAACGAAAAAGGCCTTGGAGTGATATTCACTCCAAGGCCTTTTGCTTGGTGCACCCCCCGGGACTCGAACCCGGAACCCATTGATTAAGAGTCAATTGCTCTGCCAGTTGAGCTAGAGGTGCAGAGCTGTTGATTTTGATCAAGCCAGGGAGCTTTTCTTTCCCCGGCGATCTCCGCAACGACATGTAACTCTACACGACTTCCGCCGAAGAGTGAAATCGGCTGTTTGCCGCCTGCGGCTTCACGGCCCAGCCCTCAGAATCAGCGCAAAATCAGGGTTTCTGTTGTTGCTGAGGACCCACAAGGTGCCGTCGGGAGCGCGGGCCACGTCCCTCAGGCGCCCGTATTCTCCTGTGAAATAGGCCACAGGGGTGCCGGCGGTCTCACCGCTGAGTGGAACTGCCCACAGCCTTTGGCCGCGAAGCGCCCCCGTGTAGGCAATACCGTCCACGATTTCGAGCCCGCTTGGTGAGGCGTCGGACGTTGAAGGCCAGACCACCTTGGCATCGATCAGGCCGCTGCGGCCGGGTGCACCGGTCACTGTAGGCCAACCGTAGTTGCCGCCCGGGGTAATCAGGTTGAGTTCGTCATCCACGTCCGGGCCGAACTCACTGGCCCAGAGGCGTCCGTCACTGTCCCAGGCCAAGCCCTGAACGTTCCGGTGCCCGTAGCTGTAGACCGGGTTGTCGCCGAAGGGATTTCCCGGCGCCGGGCGCCCCTCGGGCGTGAGCCGCAGGATCTTGCCGCCCAAGGCGTTGGTGTCCTGCGGTTGTTCCCGCCGCTGCGAGTCACCCGTGCCGACGTAGAGGAACCCATCGGGGCCAAAGCGGATCCGGCCACCATTGTGGGTTGAGGCCTTGGACATTCCGGAGAAAATCACCTCAGTCTCGCCCAGGGCCAACTGACCACCTGGTTCCCCGGTCAGCTTGATCCGAGCGATGCGGTTGTCGCTTGGCGAAGTGAAGTAGGCGTACAGCCAACGGTCCGTTGCGAAGTCAGGTGAGAGAGCCAAGCCCAACAGCCCGCCCTCCCCGCCGGGGTCGACGCCGGGTACCTCGCCAACGGTGGTGGCCTGGCCGTCTCGGATGCTCTTAACTTGAGCGGAGTCGCGCTCGGACACCACAGCTGTACCGTCCGGCAGGAAGACCACCGACCATGGCAGCTGCAGTCCGACGTCGAGCTTCTGAACCACCTCGGGGAGCTGTGGCGATGCGCCCGTCGCCTGGCTGGTGCCTGGGGGCGTAGTTGCAGAAGAGGCTGCCCCGCCCTGTGTAGGCGAACTGCCGGAGGTGTTTGATGGGTTGGGTGTTGCCGCGGTGCCCGGCGACGACGGACTGCCTGTGCATCCCGTCAGCGCCAGGATCACTGCAAGCGCAGAGGCAGGCACCAGACGCTCGCGTCGGTCCGAAGAGTGCCTGCCCATGTTCTTGCCTGCCTGGGTTCAGTGCCTGCTGCGCCGGGGTGGGCGGAAACCGGCAGCTTCGGCGTGCGCGGAGGATTCGAACCATACGTCGGCAGCAGCGTCGTCATACCCGGCCGTGCCTTCGTCGTGGTAGGTCATGTCTGATGCGCTGGCCTTGACGGGATACGCATCCCCGGGTGCGCTGGACGAGCCCGTGCCGTAGGGGTGTTCCACGGCCAGGTGGCCGGAGCTCCCCGAATCTTCGGCTGCGGCGGACTCGGCGCCAGGCAGGGTTGGGGAGTGCGCGTCCGTGTACTCGTGGTGGTGGACCGGGCTTCCGCTCTCATCTGTCCAGGAAGATTCCCACTCGGCCTTGTCTGCTGCTTCGTCGGTGCCTGTTGGTACTGCTGCGTCAGTCGCCCCGATTGTCGTTGCTCCGGAAGCGACCGCAGGAGAACCCGCGTCCCAGTCGTCAACGTCGCCGGCGTCGGCCGAATGGACCTTCGCGTCCGTGTCCACCACCGGTTCGTTGACCACTGGTTCTTCAACCACGGGTTCGGCCACTGCGGGAGTTGCGATGACCGGTTCCGCTACGGTCAAGCCCGGTGTTGCGGCGGGCTGAATGTCGGAGGCGATCACTGCCGGTGAATCGTCGACGGCGGTACGCGGCGCGGCGTGCAGCTCATCTGGGGCGGGGGAGGCCCCCTGCGTTTCGTTTGAAGGGGAGGGTTCTGAGGGGCCGGGTTCTGTTGGGCCGGGTTCGTCGACGGTAGGGCCGCTGCCCTCGGCGGCAGCCTTTCCGAGATTGGTCACCCCCGCCAAACCTGCCACGCCTGCTGCGGCTACGCCGGCGTCCGGCAGGGACGCTGTATTGCTCGGCGCCGTCGCTGCAGGGGGAGCAGCCCCGGATGTCCCTGCAGCGCGATCATCAGCGGGCGCTTGGCTTGAGGAAGTACTCCCTGTCTTGTTGCGGTTCATGAGCCACCAAATAATGGCTACGACCAAAACAATGACAATGACCCAAATTAACCAGTCCATGGTTGAGGCCCTTCTGCTCACTGGGGTGAAGCTCGTGGTCATCCCGACGTTACGTGGCTGCTAATGGGCTGTCCAGCGTTTGACCTGCTGATTCACCCGAAAATGATCAGTTTACTTACTGCCTTGAGGTTGAAAATAGATCATGAACGGGTAATTCCCCGGGGTCGCTTAGTCTGGCTCCATGGATTTCAAAAGGCTGCAGATTCTGCGCGAATTGGCAGACCGACAAAGTGTTGGCGCTACTGCCGAGGCCATGAACGTCACAGCCTCGGCAGTCTCGCAGCAGCTGAAAACGCTGCAGGCTGAGATCGGCGTTGTGCTGGTGGAGAAGGTGGGCCGGGGCGTTCAGTTGACTGAAGCAGGACTGGCCATGGCGGCAGCGGCGTCGGACATCGCCACGGCCATGGCCAAGGCGGAGTCCACCATTGACAGTTACCGCAAGGGTTGGCAGACGCGCGTTTCCGCAGCTTTCTTTCCCAGCGCAGCGGAAATGCTGCTTCCAGGAGTGCTGCATCGGGTTTCCGCGGTGGCCGGACTGACTTTCGACGCCCATTTCGAAGATCCGGGAACCGCCCACTTCGCTCCCTTGGTGGCGGACTACGACATCGTGCTGGCACACAGCGTGGATGGGCCGGAAGTTTTCGCCAGGAGGGGCCTGGCGGTAGTGCCGCTTTTGGAGGAAGCGCTGGATGTCGCGATGCCTGCCGGTCATCCCTTGGCAGCCAAGGTCCGGTTAAGCCCCCAGGACGTTGTTGATTACCCGTGGATCGGCGTCCCGGAGGGATTCCCTTTCGATACCGTGCTTCGCCAGATCGAACTCCATGCAGGCAGGCCCGCTCTGAGGGGACAGCGATATCCGGATCTCAGGGTGCTTGAGGCTTTGGTGGGCGCCGGGCACGGCATTTGCCTTCTTCCCCGCTACACGGCCCGGGCAAGCGCGCGTCGGGGGCTGGTCCTTCGCCCGCTCACGGACGTGAAGGCGAGCAGAAGCATTGTGGCCCTGTCCCGGCAGGAGGTTGCCGCACGGGCAACCATTGGCATCGTTTTGGACATGCTCAAAAGTGAGGCTGCAGCCATTGCCAGGGAACTCAACGAGTCACATCCCGGCACTTAGACCCGGACGATCTGAGTCCCTGGCCTTGGTTAGCGGGCAGGACGCCCGCAATATTCGAAGGTTTGGGCTTAACCCGGTGTGCAACAGCGTCGGCAGTCGCCCGGTAGACATAGACTTTGGACCATGAGTGACACCACCCAGATTGCGACAGACAGCACGCCGGACATTAAACCCCGCAGCCGGGTGGTGACAGACGGCATTCACGCGGCGCCTGCCCGCGGCATGTTCCGTGCGGTGGGCATGGGCGACGACGACTTTGCCAAACCCCAAATCGGTGTTGCCAGCTCGTGGAATGAAATTACCCCTTGCAATCTTTCCCTGAATCGCCTCGCACAAGGCGCCAAGGAAGGCGTCCATGCCGGCGGCGGCTTCCCGATGCAGTTCGGCACGATCTCCGTTTCGGATGGTATTTCCATGGGCCACGAGGGCATGCACTTCTCCCTGGTCTCCCGCGAAGTCATCGCCGACTCTGTGGAAACAGTGATGCAGGCCGAGCGCATTGACGGCTCGGTGCTCCTGGCCGGCTGTGACAAGTCCCTTCCGGGCATGCTCATGGCTGCTGCCCGCTTGGACCTCGCATCCGTCTTCCTCTACGCCGGCTCCATCATGCCGGGCTGGGTCAAGCTGGAGGACGGCTCGGAGAAGGAAGTCACCCTCATTGATGCCTTCGAGGCCGTGGGTGCCTGCGCCGCCGGCAAAATGAGCATGGAAGACCTCACAAGGATCGAAAAGGCCATCTGTCCCGGCGAAGGCGCCTGCGGCGGTATGTACACGGCCAACACCATGGCGTGCATCGGCGAGGCCTTGGGCATGTCCCTCCCGGGTTCAGCCGCCCCGCCGTCGGCAGACCGCCGTCGTGATGATTTCGCACGCAAGTCCGGCGAAGCCGTAGTAAACCTGCTGCGCCTGGGCATCACGGCCCGCGACATCATGACCAAAAAGGCGTTCGAGAATGCCATTGCCGTCACCATGGCCTTCGGCGGTTCCACCAACGCCGTGCTGCACTTGCTCGCGATCGCCCGGGAAGCCGAAGTAGAGCTGACGCTGGACGACTTCAATCGCATCGGCGACAAAATTCCGCACCTTGGGGACCTCAAGCCCTTCGGCCGTTATGTGATGACCGACGTTGACAAGATCGGCGGCGTGCCGGTCATCATGAAGGCACTGCTCGACGCCGGACTACTGCACGGCGACTGCCTCACCGTTACCGGCAAGACGCTCGCGGAAAACCTCGCCTCGATCAACCCGCCGGACCTTGACGGCAAAATCCTCCGTGCGCTGGACAACCCGATCCACAAGACCGGTGGCATCACCATCCTCCACGGCTCTATGGCTCCGGAAGGAGCGGTAGTGAAGAGTGCCGGTTTTGATGCTGACGTCTTTGAAGGAACTGCACGCGTTTTCGAACGCGAGCAGGGCGCCCTCAGCGCGTTGGACAACGGCGAAATCAACAAGGGAGACGTAGTGGTCATCCGCTATGAAGGCCCCAAGGGCGGTCCCGGCATGCGGGAAATGTTGGCCATCACCGGCGCCATCAAGGGAGCGGGACTCGGCAAGGATGTCCTCCTTCTCACGGATGGCCGGTTCTCGGGTGGCACAACGGGTCTGTGCATCGGCCACGTTGCGCCTGAAGCCGTGGATGGTGGCCCCATCGCGTTCGTGAAGGACGGTGACCGCATCCGTGTAGACATCGCCGCTCGCTCCTTCGACCTCCTGGTGGACGAAGCCGAGCTCGAAGCCCGCAAAGAGGGCTGGAAGCCACTGCCCGCCAAGTTCACCAAGGGTGTTCTTGCCAAGTACGCCAAGCTTGTCCACAGCGCCTCCACCGGAGCGTACTGCGGATAATTCCTGCACGGGGCTCCGGCTGTCATGAGACAGCCGGAGTCCGGCAGGCGGACATAGCTGTCCAAATAGTGAGATACGATAGTGGTCAATTGACACGTATCTCACTTAGAGGGAACACTGAACGCATGATCACATTCGTTACCGTCGGCGTCGTCGTCCTTACCAAGCGCGTGGCTTAGCCCGACTGGTAACGAACCGTCACGCGCAAACCCCTCGAAGAGCCGGAAGGCTGAGGGGTTTTTTTATTCCCCGAAGCAAGATCCATCTAATGAAGATCCACTAAGGAAGAGTCCGATGAGCAAAGGATCGCCGATCAGCCCCTCGCTGATGGCTGCAAAGTCCGCTGGAGCCCACAAAGCTCCGGAAAAGATCGACCGTACGGCCGAGGCCGTCGTGGTCGACACTGCTGCACCTCTCTCTCCTGTACTTGGGCCGAACACCGTTGTACCCCCAACGGTGATGTCCGGCTCGCAAGCAATTGTCCGGTCGCTCGAAGAACTCGGCGTGGACGATATTTTCGGTTTGCCCGGTGGCGCGATCCTGCCCACCTACGACCCCTTGATGGCCTCCAGCATGAATCACATCCTGGTCCGTCACGAACAGGGAGCCGGCCACGCCGCGCAAGGCTACGCCATGGTTACCGGACGGGTTGGCGTTTGCATCGCCACCTCGGGACCCGGTGCCACCAACCTCGTTACCGCCATCATGGACGCCCACATGGACTCCGTGCCGATGGTGGCCATCACCGGCCAGGTCTCCAGTGGAGTCATCGGCACCGATGCCTTCCAGGAAGCGGACATCGTGGGGATCACGATGCCCATCACCAAGCACTCGTTCCTGGTGACTGACCCCAACGACATCCCGCACGTCATGGCAGAGGCTTTCCACCTCGCGTCCACGGGCCGCCCGGGACCTGTCCTGGTGGATATCGCCAAGGACGCCCAGGTTGGCCAGATGACTTTCTCCTGGCCGCCGAAGGTGGACTTGCCGGGCTACCGTCCCGTGGTGCGTGGCCACAACAAGCAGGTCCGCGAAGCTGCCAAGCTGATCGCTGCTTCCAGCAAGCCGGTCCTCTACGTAGGCGGCGGTGTGGTCAAGGGCCATGCTTCTGCAGAGCTCATGGAGCTCGCGCTTGCTACCGGCGCTCCCGTGGTCACTACCTTGATGGCCCGCGGTGCCTTCCCGGATTCCCACCCACAGCATGTAGGCATGCCCGGCATGCACGGTTCCGTCTCCGCCGTCACTGCCCTCCAGCAGGCCGACCTCCTGATCACTCTCGGTGCAAGGTTTGATGACCGCGTCACCGGCGTGCTGAAGACCTTTGCCCCGTTTGCCAAGGTCATTCACGCTGACATCGACCCCGCGGAAATCTCCAAGAACCGCACTGCCGATGTTCCGATCGTTGGCTCGGTCAAGGAAATCATTCCGGAACTTACCGAGGCCGTGAAGACTCAGTTCGAACTGAGCGGGACCCCGGACCTGGATTCGTGGTGGGCCTTCCTGGGCAACCTCCGCGACACGTACCCGCTGGGTTGGACGGAGCCCGAGGACGGTCTCACTGCCCCGCAGCGCGTGATCAAACGCATCGGCGAACTCACCGGTCCGGAAGGCATCTACGTAGCCGGAGTGGGCCAGCACCAGATGTGGGCCGCCCAGTTCATCAAGTACGAAAGGCCTCACGCCTGGCTGAACTCAGGTGGCGCAGGAACCATGGGATACTCGGTTCCGGCAGCCATGGGCGCCAAGGTCGGTGAACCGGACCGCGTGGTCTGGGCCATCGACGGTGACGGCTGCTTCCAAATGACCAATCAGGAACTGGCCACGTGTGCCATCAACAACATCCCGATCAAGGTCGCCATCATCAACAACTCCTCACTGGGCATGGTCCGCCAATGGCAGACCCTGTTCTACGAGGGCCGTTACTCCAACACGGATCTGAACACAGGCCACGACACCATCCGGATTCCGGACTTCGTGAAGCTGGCCGACGCCTACGGCTGCGCAGCACTTCGTTGTGAGCGCGACGAAGACATTGACGCCACCATCCAGAAGGCGCTCGAAATCAATGACCGCCCCGTGGTTATCGACTTCGTCGTCAGCCCCAACTCGATGGTGTGGCCGATGGTGCCTTCAGGCGTCAGCAACGACCAGATCCAGGTTGCCCGCAACATGACCCCGGAATGGGAAGAGGAGGACTAGGCATGAGCCGTCACACACTGTCCGTTCTGGTAGAAGACAAGCCCGGCGTGCTGACCCGCGTGGCCAGCCTCTTCGCCCGGCGCGCGTTCAACATCAATTCCCTGGCTGTGGGACCCACCGAGGTTCCAGGCATGTCCCGCATGACGGTGGTCGTCGACGCCGACGGCGACCTCATCGAGCAGGTCACCAAGCAGCTCAACAAGTTGGTCAACGTCATCAAGATCGTTGAGCTGACTTCAGAATCTTCCGTACAACGTGACCACATCCTGGTCAAAGTACGTGCGGATGCCGCGACACGTCTGCAGGTTACCCAGGCTGCAGACCTGTTCCGTGCCGCGGTCGTCGACGTGTCCACAGACTCGTTGGTGATTGAGGCAACCGGTACCCCCGAGAAGCTCGCTGCACTGCTCTCAGTGCTCGAGCCGTTCGGCATCCGTGAAATCGTGCAGTCCGGCACCTTGGCCGTTGGACGGGGATCCCGCTCCATGAGTGACAGGGCGCTCCGCTCCGCGTGAGCCTTGCGCCCAGTACCGCAGCACCACTATCAATATCTACGAAAAACCACTCAAGAGGAGTTACGCAAGTGACTGAAATGTTCTACGACGACGACGCAGACCTGTCGATCATCCAGGGCCGCAAGGTAGCCATCGTTGGCTACGGCTCCCAGGGCCACGCCCACGCACTCAACCTGCGCGATTCCGGCGTCGAGGTTGTTATCGCGCTGAAGGACGGCTCAAAGTCGACCTCCAAGGCAGAAGACGCAGGCTTCACTGTCAAGAACGTTGCAGACGCTGCCGAATGGGCAGACGTCATCATGATCCTGGCACCGGACCAGCACCAGCGCTCTATCTACAACGACTCCATCAAGGACAAGCTGACCGAGGGCAAGGCACTCGCCTTCGCACACGGCTTCAACATCCGCTTCGGCTACATCGAAGCTCCGGCCGGCGTTGACGTCATCCTGATCGCCCCGAAGGCTCCGGGCCACACTGTTCGCCGCGAGTTCGAAGCCGGCCGCGGTATCCCGGACATCATCGCTGTTGAGCAGGACGCATCCGGTTCCGCTTGGGACCTGGCGAAGTCCTACGCCAAGGCAATCGGCGGAACCCGCGCCGGCGTTATCAAGACCACCTTCACCGAAGAGACTGAGACCGACCTCTTCGGCGAGCAGGCTGTCCTTTGCGGCGGCGTTTCCCAGCTCGTCCAGTACGGCTTCGAAACCCTCACCGAGGCCGGCTACCAGCCGCAGATCGCCTACTTCGAGGTTCTCCACGAACTCAAGCTCATTGTTGACCTCATGTGGGAAGGCGGCATCGCCAAGCAGCGCTGGAGCGTTTCCGACACCGCAGAGTACGGCGACTACGTCTCCGGCCCGCGCGTCATCACCCCCGAGGTGAAGGAAAACATGAAGGCTGTCCTCGCGGACATCCAGAACGGTGCTTTCGCCAAGCGTTTCATCGACGATCAGGACAACGGCGGCACCGAGTTCAAGGAACTGCGTGCCAAGGCAGAGCAGCACCCGATCGAAGAGGTCGGCCGCGAACTTCGCTCCCTGTTCTCCTGGCAGCAGCAGGACGCTGACTACGTTGAAGGTTCTGCAGCCCGCTGATCCTTCAGTGCAGGCCTAGCGGCTCGCGCACCACGACGCCCGTCCGGGGAACACAGCCGGGCGGGCGTCGTCGTTTGATGCGTTGTTTCTCCACCGAATTTCACAGTTTTCTCCACCGAATAGCCCAGCCGCATGGGCTGTGAACTTCTTCACACCAGCTACCGGTCCGGCCGTAACATCCCTCCCCGGCACCGGAATCCCCGCCCGGATTCGATATTCTGGGCTGGTCCCGGCGCCGTGCCCGGGCCACGCATCCGCTCCTTGTCCAGTTCTGTCCAAAGTTGTCCAAAGTAAGGTGCCACCCCGTGTCAGCCAGCAAACCCGTCGTCCTCCTCGCCGAGGAACTTTCGCCCGCCACAGTCGAGGCACTGGGCCCGGACTTTGAAATCCGACAGACCGACGGCGCCGACCGTTCCCAGCTGCTGTCCGCCATTGCCGACGTCGACGCCATCCTGGTCCGTTCGGCTACACAGGTGGATGCCGAAGCCATCGCTGCGGCTAAAAACCTCAAGGTCATCGCCCGTGCAGGCGTGGGTCTGGACAACGTGGACATCAAGTCTGCGACGCAGGCAGGCGTCATGGTGGTCAACGCGCCGACGTCCAACATCGTCTCTGCCGCAGAGCTCACCGTGGGCCACATCCTGAGCCTCGCGCGCCACATCCCGCAGGCCAGTTCCGCGCTGAAGAACGGCGAATGGAAGCGCTCAAAGTACACCGGCATTGAACTCTTCGAGAAGAAGATCGGAATCATCGGCCTGGGCCGCATCGGCGCCTTGGTGGCAGCACGCCTGCAGGGCTTCGAGACCGAGATCCTCGCCTACGACCCCTACATCACGGCTGCCCGTGCAGCCCAGTTGGGCGTCAAGCTGGTCACCCTGGATGAACTTCTGGAAAATTCCGACTTCATCACCATCCACATGCCCAAGACGCCGGAGACGGTGGGAATGCTGGGTGCTGACGCCTTCCGCAAGATGAAGGAATCGGCATATGTCATCAATGTGGCACGTGGTGGCCTTGTGGACGAGGAAGCCCTCTACACGGCTCTGAAGGAAGGTCAGATTGCCGGCGCCGGCGTGGACGTCTTCGTCAAGGAGCCCAGCACCGACCTGCCGTTCTTCGAATTCGACAACGTAGTTGTTACACCGCACCTCGGCGCGTCCACGGATGAGGCCCAGGAAAAGGCGGGCGTGTCGGTGGCCAAGTCGGTTCGCCTTGCCCTTGCCGGCGAGCTCGTGCCCGATGCCGTGAACGTTGCCGGCGGGGTCATCGCTCCGGACGTACGTCCCGGCATCCCTCTGATCGAAAAGTTGGGCCGGATCTTCACTGCGCTCACCCACGCGTCCCTGACGCAGATCGACGTTGAAGTCGCCGGAGAAATTGCCGCCCTGGACGTCAAGGTACTCGAACTGGCCGCGCTGAAGGGCGTCTTCGCCGATGTCGTGACGGAGCAGGTCTCCTACGTCAACGCTCCCGTGATCGCCGAACAGCGCGGCATCAACACCCGGCTGATCACCACCCCGGACGCTGAGGACTACCGCAACGTCCTGACCATCCGTGGAGCGCTCAGCGATGGTTCGCAAATCTCGGTTGCCGGCACCCTCACGGGTCCCAAGCAGGTGGAGAAGCTGGTAGGCGTCAACGGGTATGACGTCGAAATTCCCATCAGCGAGCACCTGGTTGTTGTGGCCTACGCCGACCGTCCGGGCGTGATCGGCACCATTGGACACATCCTGGGCATGAACAACATCAACATCGGCGGGATGCAGGTGGCACGCCAGACCGAAGGCGGCCAGGTCCTGGCGCTCCTGACCATCGACAGCTCGGTTCCTCAGCAGGTACTGGAAGCCATCAAAGCCGGTATCGGTGCAGAGATGGTCCGTGAAGTGGACCTGGAGGACTAGCACTGATTTTCATCAGCTAAGTTCGCGTGCCGGCGACACACCCTGGCACGCAGGAGTGGCCGGTCTGCTTACAATGGCTGGGTCCGGGATTCGGACCCGGCAGCAGGCCGGCCACAACTTTTTGCACATACAGCCCGGTATTCCTCTGTGTCTTTTGAGGAAGCACGGTGCATGTGTGCGCGCCCGCAATCAAGGTCTCAGGGAGCCCAATGAACGCCGTCCAAAGGTTCATCAGAAGCCGTGTGCTGCTGCTGACCGCGGCCATTTTGATCGTCGCAATGTGCTTGTCCGTCCTCGTCCAGAGCCAGTCGCAGGCTGCTCTGAACAGGACAGTGGACGAGAACTCGCGGGGACTCTACGACATCCTGGTCCAGGCCAAACCTGACCAATCACAAGATGGCGACGGCGGCGCATTGATCCAGCCGGAAATCGCGAACGGCCAAGGCGGAATCAGCTTTGAGCAGTTGGAGAAGATCCGGACCATGGGCCAAACGGCTGTGGCCGCACCCATCAGCCTTGTCTCGCGTGTGTCGCAGAACCTTGAGGCTCCGCGCCTCAATGCCATGGACTACCTGGGCTACAATGCAGGGCTTGCTGGCGCCATGACTGCGGGGGACCCCTCCGCCATGGATTCGGGCAAATGGCCTGCCCCGGAATCCGTGCTGCCCGATTCCCCCAAGAAGTACCGTCTCACAGCCTCCGCCACGAGCTCGGATGGCGTGAACCAACAAACTCTTTTCAAAACCAGCGCTGAAGGCACTTTGGGCAAGGGCCGCCTGATCCAGGAGCAGACTGCGGGCGGCTCCAACGTCCGGATCGCGGGTCCCGAAGGCGAGACCGGCGTCAAGTTCCCTGCCCCCGCCTTGGGCTCGGAGCACAACCTCTTCAACCTCTCCGTAGCGCTTCCCCTGGCGCCAGAGGTGACAGAGTCCGTCGTCGCCGTCGACCCTGCCGCGGAGCGGGCATTGCTGGGGTCCGCAGGAGATTTCCTGGCACCGCTGGAGAAGGCCCCGCCGGCAGATGCGCGTGACGCGGGCGCCATCGGACGTCACTTCGAGAGTCTCTTCACCACCGGCCTCAGCATGGACCAGTTGGAAGAAGGGCCGGATTTCCTGGGCGTCAAGCTCAAGTACTGGGCCCCGCTGATGACCCAGTACCAGCAAGCCAAGCGCGACGGCCTGCTGACTGATGACTCACAGGCCATCCCGCTGATTGTCCGTTCCGGAACCTCCCTTGACCTGCAGTACTCGGTCAAAATCGAGGAACTTGATGCAAGCGGCAAGGTGGTCAATGAGGTGGGCACCGTAACGCGGTCCCTGGACAAGGATTACCTTCCGTTCGTGTCCAAGTCCCCGTTTGCCCTTGAATGGCCGGGATCCACTGATTACAGCAAACTGCTGGGCAGCACTGCCTCCTTCAGCCAGGGTTTGTACAACCCGGCCACCTGGAGCACTGCGTTTGCCGCCGCTCCGCAGTACCAGGACGGTGACGAAGCCGCCAACGGAGCATCGGAAAAGAGCGCCACACCGGGGGACTGGGTAACAGTCAACCGTCTGCCTGAGAAGTCGTCCTTCGGGGCTGCCGTGGACCAGACGCAGCGTAAGCCGGTTGACGAGCGTTCGTACCGTGAAGACCTGGAAACGGGCAAGAAGCCGGCCACGCCGCTGCCCATGGTGTACGGCACTTTTGACCCTGCAGATGTCCAGGCAGCGGCCGGGGATGTCAACAAGCTGCCCCTGGGTGGCTACGACCCCACTCCCATGACCCTGACAAAAGACGCTGAGGGCAAAGACGTTGAGGGCACGCAACTGAAGCCCTCGCTGAGTGCTACAGGTCTGGTCAGCCAGTCCGCCGGCGCCATCACCGATTACTACGGTCTTGCAGCCGCGCGTGGATACGACAGCAACGCGGATGTCATTGACGCCGTACGGGTCAAGGCGTCAGCTACCGGTAATTGGAAGACGGCACAGCCCGAGGTAGAGAAACTGGCCACGCAAATCCGTGAACTCGGCCTTGAGGCAACTGTTGTGGCTGGTTCCGCCCGTGAAGACGCCAATATTTTCGTCCCCGGTTACAGCAAGGACGACGCCGGCAAGGAGTCACCGCTGGGCACCGTCCAGCAGTCGTGGGTGCGCCAGGACGCGGCCGACGCCGTCACAGGATCCCTCACCGGAACCAACATCACCCTGCTGTTCCTGACACTGCTGGGTGCAACGCTCCTGACGGGTGCTTCCACCGTGAGTTACATCCGCCAACGCAGGAGCGAAGCCGGAATCCTCAGGGCCATGGGTTGGACGCAGAAACGCATCCGTTCCTGGGTCTTGGAGGAGTTTGCCGTGGGCGCCGCAGCCCTCGCGGCCGCCGGTATTATCCTCAGCCTGCTGAGTTGGAATATCGCCACGGTAATCGTCTCCGTGACCATGCTTGTCATCTATTCCGGCGCGGCACTGCTGGCTGCCCAGCAGTTGCGCCACCGAGTGGTGATTGATCAGGAACCGCAGCACGATGAGCGCCTGGTGACCGTGGACTCGCCCCTGACGTTCGCCAACAGGCAGCTCACCACCAACCGCTTCAACTCGATCTCCCTTGCCGTGGCTGTCGGCGTGTTCGGCGCAGCGGTGGGCGCCCTGATCGCACTCCTGATCGACATCCCCCGAGCAGCCGGCGCCAGTGCTTTGAGTGGTCTGGCCGCTGCCAGCATCGCCTTGCCGAGCGTCATCCTCGCGGTCTTCGGTGTGGTTGTTGGCCTCCTCTTGACCTTGGTCACCGGCCGCTTCGAGCTCCACGCCAAGCGGGAGTACCTCGGTACATTGCGTGCCATGGGCTGGAACCCGGACATGCTTGGCCAGGTCCGCTTCTTTGAGAACGCACTTGTGGGCACCGTGGCACTTCCCCTGGGTGTCCTTGGTGCCCTGGGGCTGGGATTGCTCCTGGCTCCCTACGCGGCTCTTTGGGCCGGGCTGGCCGGACTGTTGGCCGTAATTTGCTGGATTCCGATTGCAACGAAAGTAGTCAAATGACTGACAACCTCAACCCCGAGAAGACGGCCACCCCGGAACCCGCGGACGAGTCGCTGCAGACCCGTGCCAACACCATCGTGAGGGCCACGGACCACGCAACTCCGTTGGAACTGAGCCGGGTCACCATCCACTACGGTGGCGATAAAGGCGGAGCCGAGGAAGTCGACGTCGTGGACGACTTCAACCTCACCCTGCACGCAGGTGAGATGCACTGCATCGCCGGGCGAAGCGGCTCCGGTAAGACCAGTATCCTGACGGTCAGCGCGGGACTTACGCTCCCGACGTCGGGCAAGGTCTTCTGGGAGGGCCAGGCGCTGGACACCATGGGCGACGACGAGATCGCGGACCGCCGGCGGGCACTCATTGGATACGTGGACCAGGGCGGCGCCTTGATCGACGGTATGAGTGCCCTTGAGAACGTCCTGCTTCCCGCAGTACCCGACGGCGAAGTTGAACAGCGCACCGAAATGGCCAAGGACCTCCTGGACCTGGTGGGGCTCGGACGCCGCATGCGTCACCGTCCCGCTCAGCTCTCCGGCGGTGAACGCCAGCGAGTCGCAATTGCCCGTGCACTGATCCTGGGAACCCGCGTACTGGTGGTGGACGAGCCTACCGCCAGCCTTGACCGTGCTGCGGCGAACCGCATCATCGGCATCCTTAAGGACACCACCAGCGATGGCATTGCCGTCCTGGTTGCCTCCCACGACCATGAGCTGGTGCGGCTCAGCGATACGCTGACCGAACTTAACTGAGCTATTTCATCCCAAAAAAAGGTAACTTCTTAGAGTGACGTCTCCAGAGAAATCCCCGTTCTACATCACCACCGCAATCAGCTACCCCAATGGCGTGCCGCACATCGGCCACGCCTACGAGGTCATCGCGACTGATGCCATGGCGCGCTTCAAGCGCCTTGACGGCCATGAGGTGTTCTTCATGACCGGAACGGATGAGCACGGACTCAAAATGCAGCAGTCAGCCGAGAAAGAAGGCCTCACTGCCAAGCAGCTCGCTGACCGCAATTCGGCCGCCTTCAAGCAGATGAGCCAGGACTTGGGCATCTCCCATGACCGCTTCATCCGCACCACGGATCAGGACCATTACGCCGCTTCCCAAGCCATCTGGAAGAAGATGGAAGCCAACGGCGATATCTACCTGTCCAAGTACGAGGGCTGGTACTCCGTCCGCGACGAGGCCTACTACGTCGAAGACGACACCGTGGTGAAGGATGACGGGCTCCGCTACTCCAAGGAGACGGACACCCTGGTCACCTGGACGGCCGAGGAAAGCTACTTCTTCCGGCTCTCGAACTACCAGGACAAACTGCTTGCCCTGTACGAGGAACAGCCTGAGTTCGGCGCGCCGCAATCCCGCTTCAACGAGGTCATCAGCTTCGTCAGGCGCGGCTTGGAGGACCTGTCCATCAGCCGCACCACCTTCGACTGGGGCGTCCCGGTTCCGGGCGACGAGAAGCACGTCATGTACGTCTGGGTTGACGCACTCACCAACTACCTGACCGGCGTCGGCTACCCGGACATCGAGTCGGAATCCTTCAAGAAGTTCTGGCCCGCCGACGTCCACGTTATCGGCAAGGACATCTCCCGCTTCCACGCTATCTACTGGCCCGCTTTCCTCATGAGCGCCGGGCTGGAACTGCCCAAACGGGTCATGATTCATGGCTTCCTCACCAACAACGGTGTGAAGATGTCCAAATCCCTGGGCAACGTTGTGGCACCGCAGGACTTCGTCGCCCAGTACGGCCTGGACCAGTGCCGCTACTTCTTCCTCCGCGAAGTTCCTTTCGGGGCGGATGGCAACTACAACCACGAGGCCATCGTGGGGCGTATGAATTCGGATCTGGCCAACAACTTCGGCAACCTCGCCCAGCGTTCGCTGTCCATGGTTGCGAAGAACTGCGAGGGCAGGGTTCCCGAACCCGGAGAGTTCACGGCAGAGGACAAAGCCTTGCTGGCACAGGCCGGTGAGCTGCTGGACACCGCACGTGCCGCGTTCGACAAGCAGGAATTCAGCAGGGCACTCGAGGCCATCTGGACTGTTTTGGGCGACACCAATGCCTACTTCGCAGAGCAGGCTCCGTGGGTGCTGCGCAAGACCGATCTGGAACGTATGAACACGGTCCTGTACGTCACCTTGGAAGTTGTCCGCATCGTGGCGATCCTCGCTCAGCCGGTCATGCCGTCGTCGTCCGCGAAGCTCCTGGAAGTTCTCGGACAGCCGGAAGGCGAGTCGCGTCAATTCGCGGCTGTCGCCACACCGATTGTTGCCGGCACCGAATTGCCCGCGCCTGCGCCGGTCTTCCCGCGCTACGAGGAACCCGCCGAGGCTTAGTCCCTCTCTCACATAACAGCCCTCATTGAGAATCGCTCTCTCACTTCCCGTCGGTTTGACCGCAGGAAGTGAGAGAGCGATTCTCGTTTGGCGTGATGATGTGAGAGAGCGACTTAGGCGGTTGCCAGACCCTCAACGGGCGACAATCGTGCCGCGCGCCGGGCAGGAACCACGGAAGCCAGGAGCCCGGCAACCACGGCGACCCCAAAAACGGCCGCCAGTTGCACCCACGGCACCGCCGGAACAACAGTGGCTACCCCTCCCAGGGTTGCCTGTGCGCCGAGCCAGCCGTAAACGATGCCCAGGCCTGCGCCCATGATTGCGGCCACACCAGCGACGAGCACGGCCTCGATGGCCAGCATCCCGCGGAGTTGACCCCTGGTCAGTCCCAAGGCACGGAGCAAGGAGTTCTCTCGTGTTCGCTCCAGGACAGAAAGTGACAACGTGTTGGCTACGCCGATCAGCGCGATGACCACCGCGACCCCTAAGAGGCCTGTGACTACCAGCAACAGGACATCGATAATGCTGTTGAAAGTCACCCGCTCAATGGCCGCACCGCTGACTGTGCGCTCATGAACACCCAGCGTCGATGCGATTTCCTTCTGGATGGCCTGAACCCGGTCCCCGGATACCGAATCGTCCAGTTTCACCCACACCATGCCGGGCGTTTCCGGCAGCGCAGCCGAGGAGAGACTGGAAGTCTCCACGAAGGCGGGTACGTGGCGGGTGCGCAGAACCTTGGCGTCGAGCGTAACGCTGCCTGCCGCCGTCGAGATCTCGGCTGGTCCCTCCGGAGAGTCTTCAGGCAGGTATACGGTGCCCGGCGTCGGCTTGAGATTGTTGTCGCGCAGTACTGATGCGGCATCAGCGGCGGAGAGCCCGTAGATGGTAGTGCCGGCGTCGGGCGTGGCTCCGTCAGTCAGTGTTCCCACCGGCTGCAGCAGCACTGCAGTGCTGACGCCGTCGAGCGCTTTGATCCGGGCAACAGCCTGCGCGGGGTCGCTGGCGTCCACTGTTGTCTGGACGGACAGGTCCACCGGATAATTTTCCGCCAAGGTGTCGTTGAATGCATGCCTGGACGTAGCCGCTCCGGTCATCATGAGGGAGACCAGCGTGACACCGATCAGCAGCGCAGCGGCCGTAGCGGAGGTGCGGGCAGGGTTTCGCGTCGCGTTGACGGCGGCAAGCTTGCCGGGCACACCGGCCGGTGCGGCCAGACAGCCGGCCAAGGCCACCACGGAGGGGATGAACAGGGTGGAGCAAAGAAGGATGCCCACAAACGAGGCAGCACCACCGAGCAGTGCCACCAGCAAGGAGACAGTCATGCTGCCGTACACCAGCAAGGCTGCTCCGCCCAGCATGGCCACCAGGCCCAGGATCAGGCGTACCTTACCGCGTCGGTTACCCACGGAGGCGTCGTCTGCCGGGCGGAGGGCGGCAAGGGGAGCGACGGCGGTTGCCGCCTTCGCGGGTACCAGTGCAGCCACCACGGTCAGGAGCGTTCCGGCTACCAGGCCGGCGATGATGGCCGACGGCGGTACAGCCAACGTCGCGAACGCTTGCTCGGGCTGGGACTTCGCCCAGGCAATCAAGCCCGTCATCAGGCCGGTGGCAGCAAGGACACCCAGGACTGAAGAAATGAAGCCGACCACCAGGGCCTCCACCATGACTGAGCCGCGGATCTGTGCCCGGCCGGCCCCCAAGCAGCGGAGCAAAGCCAACTCCCTGGTCCGTTGAGCCACCAGAACGGAGAACGTATTGGCCACCACCAAAGTGGAAACGAGGATGGCCACTCCTGCGAAGGCGAGCAGCACCACGGTCAGCTGGTCCTGGCCTGCACTGAGCATGGCCACGGTGGAGGTGACCTTCTCCTGCGCCGTTTCCAGCACGGGCTCGACCGCACCTGCTGCTTCCATTCGGTGCGCGATGTAGTCCTTTGCTGCGGTGGCGTCTTCCCCGGGCTTGAGTACGAACTGCAGCCCCGAATACCCGGCGCCCGCGTCCTGGACAGCGTTCAGTACAGACTCAGAACCAACCAGCTGGGCAGCCGATGCCGAGAAAGGATCGTTGGTAGCTTTCGTCAAGCCAGAAATGGTCACCTTCGCCGTCTTGACGGGTCCCGCGCCCCGCAGCTCCAAGGTGCTGCCGACAGTGAGGCCCAGATGCTCGGCAGCCTTGACGTCAACCGTGGCTTCCAAGGCGCTCGATGGCATGGACCCCGAGGACAGCACTGCACTCTCCAGGGAAGCCGGCGCCGCACTGCGCAGGCGTCCGTACTGCTCACCGCCACCAGCCTCGAACGTCACGTAGGTGGAACGCTCCGCATAGCTGTCCTGCACGGCGGGGGAGGAAACCGCCGAGTCCACCGCAGCCTGGCTGAACGGCTCCCCGTTCTTGGACGTAGCCACAACATCCGCGTTCCGGTACGCCTCACCGATGCTCGCGCCCAGCGACGCATTGGTGCTCGCACCCACCATGAGGGTGGCCGAGAGGAACATGACGGACAACATCACGGCAAGCCCGATGGCCACGAACCGCCGGAAATGTGTGGTCAATTGGGAAAGGGCAACACGCAACATGCTTTAAGCCCCCAGCTTGCCAAGTGCAACGAGCACAGAGTCTGCTGTGGGATCGTGAATCTCGCCCACCAGTCCTCCGTCGCTCATCAGCACCACCCGGTCCGCGTAGCTGGCTGCCACGGGATCGTGCGTGACCATGATGATGGTCTGCCCCATCTCCTGGCTGCTCCGGCGCAGCAACGCCAGGACTTCTCCGCCCGCCCTTGAGTCCAGGTTGCCGGTAGGTTCGTCGCCGAACACGACGTCGGGACGCGTCAGCAACGCCCGGGCAACCGCCACACGCTGCTGCTGGCCGCCCGAGAGCTCATGTGGCCGGTGCTTCAAACGGTCCTTGAGCCCAAGGGTGCTGACAACGGTGTCCAGCCATCCGGCGTCGGCAGTGGTTCCTGCCAAGGCGAGGGGGAGCGTGATGTTCTGTTCGGCAGTCAAGGTGGGCACAAGATTGAACGCCTGGAAAACAAAGCCGATCCTCTCGCGGCGGAGCGCCGTGAGCTGGCGGTCGTTCAGCCCCGTCAGTTCCGTGCCGCCCAGCACAATCCGCCCGGAATCAGCCGTATCCAAGCCGGCGAGGCAATGCATCAAAGTGGACTTGCCGGAACCGGACGGTCCCATGATGGCAGTGAACTTCCCGGCGTCGAAGCTCAAGGACACTTTGTTCAGGGCAGTGACGGTGGTGTCGGCGCGGCCGTAGCTCTTGGTCAGCTCATGAGCCTCCACGGCGGGACGGGCCTGGGCGCCTGCCGAGCCTGCGGGGCGATCGGTTCCTGACGGGTGGGGGAGAGACGTGAAAGTTGTCATGGTTCCACGCTATGTTTCAGGGCTGCCCTGCTGGATCGGGCCGCGGGCCCATTGTTCCGGGTGCCTGCTCATACCGTGGTCTGAGACTGGCGGTCGGCCGGTATGAGCCAGCCGGATGTTCCATCTAGGTGCCAGGGGCTACGACACCGGTTTCATACGCGATGACCACCACTTGAACGCGGTCCCGTGCGCCTAGCTTCGCCAGGATATGCCCTACATGGGTCTTGACCGTGGCCTCGGAAAGGAACAGCCCCGCCGCGATCTCCGGGTTCGACTGTCCCTGCGCAATCAGCTGGAACACCTCGCGCTCGCGGGCGGTAAGGCGCTCGACGGCGGCAGCATGCTCAGTTTGCTCCGGCGTCTGCGTCCTCAGGAGTGGCGCCACGTGGTCAAGCAGGCGTCTGGTGGTAGACGGGGCAATCACGGCGTCCCCGCGGAAAACGGTACGGATGGCCTCGAGAAGTTCCTCCGGAGGTGCATCCTTCAGGAGGAATCCACTGGCGCCTGCCTGGATGGCGGCAAGGGCGTACTCGTCCAGGTCAAAGGTGGTGAGGACCACGATCTTGATCTCAGCCCGCTGCGAACCCGTCGGCTGTGCCGCTGCCTGCTCCAGGATGCGACGGGTTGCTTCAATACCGTCCATCCCCGGCATCCGGACGTCCATCAGGACCACATCGGCCGTTGTGGCACTGAGCGCTTGGACGGCCTCAATACCGTTGCCTGCTTCGGCCACAACTTCGAGGTCGGGCTGGGAATTGATCAGCATGCCAAATCCCGAGCGAACCAATTGCTGGTCATCGACGAGTGCCACCCGGATAGGTGAAGGAACTACAGGCATGGCTCAGGCCTCCGAATAAGGGATGAAAGCGGACACACGGAAACCGCCGCCCTGTTCCGGGCCTGCGGTCAAGGAACCATCGTAGAGCGAGACACGCTCGCCCATTCCCCTCAGGCCGTTACCTCCACCGGCAGTCGGCGGATCGGCGGCGGCGCCCCGGCCGTCGTCGACGACGTCCACCTGCAGGCCGCGGGCCTGCCACGCCAGGGTGACCGCCGCCGTCGCTCTTGGTCCTGCGTGCTTCATCACGTTGGTGAGGGCTTCCTGGATGATCCTGTACGCCGTCAGTTCCGCACCTGCAGGAAGGGCCCTACGAGGTGCGCCGCTTTGTTCAAAGGTGACCTGAAGCGTGGCGGCACGGAAACCGAGCAGGAGCTCATCCAGGTCCGAAAGCCGGGGCTGAGGGCGGGTAGGGGAATCGTCGTCGGAGCGGAGGACGCCCAGCAGTCTTCGCATCTCGCCCAGCGAATCCCGGCCCGTGGCCGCAATAGTGGCCAACGCCTGGGTCGCGAGTTCGGGTTTGGCGGCCGCCGCATAACGGGCTCCGTCGGCCTGGGTGATGATGACGGACAGGGAGTGCGCCACGATGTCGTGCATCTCCCGGGCAATGTGCGAGCGTTCATCGGCGGCGGCCAGTTTCCGTTCCTGCATCTGCTCCACCTCAAGCCTCCGCGTGCGGTCCTCAAGGGCCTGGAGCTGTAACCGACGTACGCGCGTGAGGTCGCCCAGGGTCCAGCTCACCAGCACCAGCATCCAGATCAACACCGTATAGAGCGCACCGATGGTGAGGCCCAGGATGCCGGACTCAGCGGTGGTTGAAAAGAGTCGGGTGGTAAGCATGACCCCACCTAACAGTCCGGCCAGAAGAACCGTCCGACTCGCCCACGCGGGGCCATAAGCAGCCGTCGCGTAGATGACAAGCGGGACGGCTATCTGTCCGGCTACAGGTTCGGCAGCCACCGCCCACTGGACGAGGCACACCAGGATGACGACGCCGGCCGCAACGGCCGGGCGGGTGCGTCGCCATGCGAGGGGAAGCAGGAGGCTGCAGGACAAGAGGAACAGCCAAGGCCGGTCCGCGACCAGATATACGGGACCAAAAAGGAGGATGAGGAGGCACGTGGCCGTCATATCAACCTTGAATCGGTTGATCCGGAACCATTCGTATATCTCGTGCCTTCTATCCACGCTATGACTCTATGTGCTCGCTCCATGCTCGGGCATCATGCCGTGGTCTGAGTCCGACCCGGGCTGCAGGCAAGCAGGTGTTCGCAGAGTGAGACGATTTTGACCAGCATGTGGATTGCTTGGCTAGATAGAGCTATGAGTGCAACGTCCATCAATCTCGCTGTCATCCCCGGCGACGGCATCGGCCCTGAGGTCATCGCTGAAGCCGTCAAGGTCCTCGAAAAGGCTGTCGCCGCCCAGGGCGTGGCCCTGGAGCTGACCAACTACAAGCTTGGCGCACAGCACTGGCTTGAGACCGGCGAGACCCTCCCTGACGAGGTCCTTACAGACCTGCGCACCCGCGATGCCATCCTCTTCGGAGCTGTGGGTGCAGCCCCGGGTGACACGCGCATCCCCTCCGGCATCATTGAACGCGAGATGCTCCTCAAGCTCCGCTTCAGCCTGGACCACTATGTTAACCTGCGCCCGTCCCGCCTGTACGGCACCGTCGGCAGCCCACTGGCGAACCCCGGCGAGATCGATTTCATCGTGGTCCGCGAAGGTACCGAAGGTCCCTACGTGGGCAACGGCGGCACCCTCCGGGGCGGTACTCCCCACGAGGTAGCCACGGAAGTTTCCCTCAACACGGCTCACGGTGTGGAGCGCGTTGTCCGCGATGCCTTCCGCCGCGCCAGCGAACGCCCGCGCAAGCACGTCACACTCGTCCACAAGCACAATGTGCTGGTCTTCGCCGGTCATTTGTGGAAGCGCACGGTCGAGGCCGTGGCCCGGGAGTTCCCCGAGGTCACCCACGACTACCTGCACATTGACGCCGCCACCATCTTCATGGTGACCGACCCCTCCCGTTTTGATGTCATCGTCACCGACAACCTGTTCGGCGACATCCTCACCGACCTCGCCGCTGCCATCACAGGCGGCATCGGCCTGGCGGCATCGGGCAACATCAACATGGACCGCACAGCACCGTCCATGTTTGAGCCCGTTCACGGCTCAGCTCCGGATATCGCCGGACAGCAAAAAGCCGATCCCACGGCGGCCATCCTCTCCGCAGTGCTACTCCTGGACCACCTTGGCTACACCACGGCGGCCCGCAAGATCGAAGCGGCAGTAGTCGCCGACGTCGAAAGCCGCACCGGTGAGCCACGCAGCACAGCTGCCATCGGCGATGCCATCGCGGCCGCACTTTAGGCCCATTACTCAGGCGTAAGCTTGTGTTGAATTATTTACCTGCTTCCCTGGTCCATCGCTGAACCACACCCTTTTGGGGGCCCGGTTCGCCCTGCCAGGTAGCTGACTGTGGAGGAAACATGACTCAGACTGCCCACGGCGTCGAATTCAGCCAGCAGCTTTCGGAAACCCCGAAGTCTGCTGAGGAGCGTGCAGCCGTCCTGGCGAACCCAGGCTTCGGCGACTACTTCACCGACCACACCGCCGTCGTCGACTACAAGGTTGATGCCGATGGGAATGGCGGTTGGCAGAATGCCCGGATCGAGCCCTACGGACCCATTTCCCTGGACCCCTCGGCCGCAGTCCTGCACTACGGCCAGGAAATCTTCGAAGGCCTCAAGGCCTACCGTCACGCTGACGGCTCTGTCTGGACCTTCCGGCCCGAAGCCAACGCCGCGCGCCTGAACAAGTCCGCACGCCGCCTCGCCCTCCCGGAGTTGCCCGAGGAGTACTTCCTTGGTGCCATCCGCGAACTCGTGCAGGCAGACAAGGAATGGGTTCCTTCCGGCGACGGAGAAGCCCTTTACCTGCGCCCGTTCATGATCGCCACGGAGGCGTTCCTTGGTGTTCGGGCCGCGCGCGAGGTGTCTTTCCGCGTCATCGCTTCGCCCGCCGGCAACTACTTTGGCGGCGAGCTCAAGCCCGTCTCCATCTGGATCTCCCGCGAATACGCCCGTGCGGGCCGTGGCGGTACCGGTGCTGCCAAGTGCGGGGGCAACTACGCAGCTTCCCTGATTGCGCAGCAGGAAGCCGAAGCGAACGGTTGCAAGCAGGTACTGTTCCTTGACCACTTCAACGATGACGCCGTGGAAGAACTCGGTGGCATGAACGTCTTCTTCGTCATGAAGGACGGCTCTCTGGTCACTCCCGCGCTCAGCGGCACCATCCTTGAAGGCGTCACCCGGATGTCCGTCATTCAGGTGGCCAAGGACATGGGCCGTGAAGTGACAGAGCGCAAGATCACCCTGGACGAGTGGCGTGACGGCGTGGCCTCAGGTGAGATCACCGAAGTCTTCGCTTGTGGCACGGCCGCCGTGATCACGCCGATCGGTGTGCTCAAGGACGCCACGGAATTCATCGGCTCCGAAGACGCGAAGGCCGGGGAAACCACCATGGCTATCCGCGAGCAGCTCTTGGGCATCCAAACCGGAACCGTCGAGGACACCCACGGCTGGCTGACCCGCCTGGTCTAGTACCCGGGTTTCCTGGCACGACTGAAGACGCGCGACGGCGGCCCTTCCACTTGGCAGACAAGCGGAAGGGCCGCCGTTCTGCTTCCCGGACGCTCTCGCAGATCCCTCGGGTTTGGGGCGGACGCTCTCGCAGATCCCTCGGGTTTGCGTCGAACCCTGACTCACCTTCCGGCAGGGGCGTTCGACGCCGGCGATGCTGGCACCTCAGCCGCTTGACGGCGTCGTGCCTTGGGAAGGGTGTGGGATGTGAGAGAGGGCTGGGATGAAGGGTGTGGGATGTGAGAGAGGGTTGGTTCAGTGCCAAGATGGGACAGTGACTTCAGAATCAAAGGCGACTTCCGGCAACTCACCCATCAATGGCGACTCTTCCCCCCAGCCCAGCAGTTCCCCCCAGCCCAGCAGTTCCCTCCAGCGCAGCAGTGAGCTCACCCGTTTCCGATTGGCCCCGAACCCGGGTCCGATGAGTCTGGACGGTACCAACTCGTACGTCATCGGCGCCCCGGGATCCCCTTACGTCGCGGTTGTGGATCCGGGTCCTGACGACGAAGAGCACTTGGCCGTCTTGGCATCGGCAGGCGTAGTGGACGTCGTACTCATCACTCACCGGCATGCTGACCACACCGAGGCGTCTGCGCGGTTCCATCAGATCACCGGGGCGCCGGTGCGTGCTGCGTTGCTGGAGCATTGCCATGGCGGCGAGCCGCTGATGGGCGGCGAGGTCCTGACCGCGGGTGGCGTGGAGATCCGTGTGGTGGCAACCCCGGGCCACACGTCCGACTCTCTCTGTTTCCATCTCCCTCATGACGGCCCCACCGGATCCGTCCTCACGGGGGACACCATTTTGGGTCGTGGCACCACCGTGTTGGACTTTCCGGATGGTCGATTGGGCGACTACCTTTCAAGCTTGGACAAGCTGGAAGCGATGGGGCCCGCAACACTGCTGCCCGCACATGGGCCTGTGCTACCGGCCTTGGACGAGAAGTGCCGCGAGTACCGTGACCACCGTGAGCAGCGGCTCGATCAAATCAGGGCGGCGCTGAATTCCCTGGGACAGGATGCATCGATACCTGCCGTTACCGATGCCGTTTATCCTGACGTCGACCCTTCCGTCAGGTGGGCGGCGGAGACATCCGTCGCGGCCCAGTTGGATTACCTCCGAAGCTAAACGCTGACGGTAGGCTTGAGCCCATGCGTATCGCCCGGTTTGTAGTTGATTCTGATCCCCTTTACGGCGTCGTTGAAGGCGAGCCCGGCAGTGAGGAAATCACTGTCATCAACGGTGACCCCTTCTTCAACGGCGTCGAACGTACCCACGTGAAGCACAAGCTGGAGGATGTGCGGTTGCTCGCTCCGATCATTCCCCGCAGCAAAGTCATTGGCGTCGGCAGGAACTTCGCCGAGCACGCTGCCGAACTCGGCAACGAGGTTCCGCAGCAACCGCTGCTCTTCCTGAAGCCCAACACCTCGGTGATCGGCCCGAACGATCCCATCATCCTTCCGGAATTCTCGGAGGAAGTTTCCTTCGAAGCCGAGCTGTGCGTCGTCATCGGCCGCATCTGCAAGGACGTTCCCGAGGACCGCGCGGACGATGTCATCTTCGGGTACACGTGCGGTAACGACCTCACTGCCCGCGACGTCCAAAAGACGGACCTCCAGTGGGCACGTGCCAAGGGCTTTGACACGTCGGCGCCGCTGGGCCCGTGGATCGAAACCGAGCTGGACCACGAAGACCTGTCCATCCAGGGCCGACTCAATGGTGAACTCCGCCAGGACGGCAGCACCAACCAGATGATCCGCGGCGTACGCGAGCTCGTCTCGATCGTCTCGCACGCGTTCACCCTGCTCCCGGGTGATGTCATCATGACCGGCACCCCGGCCGGTGTCGGACTGGTGAGCGAGGGCGACCGCTTCGAAGTGGAGATCGAAGGCATCGGACGCCTGTCCAACCCGGTGGTCCGCCGCTAGGCACCCCGCCGAAGGCCACAGCTCGACGGCGGTACGCGCCTTTCGCACGAAAGGCGCGTACCGCCGTCGGGCGCTCCCAGCCGGGGAAACCGAAGCGGCGCCAAGCGGTAAAGTTGGAACCACTATGACTACTGCTTCTGCGTCGAACGCTGCCTCCAGCGCCATCCCTGCCGTCAACGCCGAGACTCCGGTCCGCGTCCGTTTTTGCCCGTCGCCCACGGGTACGCCGCACGTTGGCCTGATTCGCACCGCCCTGTTCAACTGGGCCTATGCGCGCCACACCGGTGGCAAGCTGATCTTCCGCATCGAGGACACGGATTCTGCCCGTGACAGCGAAGAGAGCTACCACCAGCTGCTGGATGCCCTCAAATGGCTTGGCATCAACTGGGATGAGGGTGTAGAGGTTGGCGGACCACACGAGCCGTACCGACAATCGCAGCGCGGAGACATCTACCAGGATGTCATCGCCAAGCTCAAGGCCGGGGGACACGTCTACGAGTCTTACTCCACGCCAGATGAGATCGAAGCCCGCCACAAGGCTGCCGGTCGCGATCCGAAGCTGGGCTACGACGGCTTCGACCGCCACCTGACGGATGAACAGCTGGCACAGTTCAAGGCCGAAGGCCGCGAAGCCGTCCTGCGTCTCCGCATGCCGGATGAGGACCTGACGTTCAACGACCTCGTACGCGGTGAAATCACCTTCAAGGCCGGCTCCGTACCCGACTTCGCCGTGGTCCGTGCCAACGGTGCCCCCCTGTACACCTTGGTGAACCCGGTGGACGATGCCCTCATGGGAATCACGCACGTCCTGCGCGGTGAGGACCTGCTGAGCTCCACTCCGCGTCAGATCGCGCTGTACCGAGCGCTCTACGCCATCGGTGTTGCCGAGTACATGCCGGAGTTCGGTCACCTGCCCTATGTCATGGGCCAGGGCAACAAGAAGCTTTCCAAGCGTGATCCCGAGTCCAGCCTGTTCCTGCACCGCGAACGTGGCTTCATCCCCGAGGGCCTGCTGAATTACCTGTCGCTGCTCGGCTGGTCCTTGAGTGCGGACGAGGACATCTTCACCGTGGAGCAGTTGGTGGCCAACTTCGACATCCATGACGTCCTGGGCAACCCGGCGCGCTTCGACATCAAGAAAGCCGAAGCCATTAACGGAACCCACGTCCGGATGCTTGCGGCCGAGGACTTCAAGGAGCGGCTGGTTCCCTACCTCCGCGCCGCCGGATTCGTCGGAGAGATCCTCACCCCGCGGCAGGAAGAGATCCTCGCGGAGGCCGCCCCGCTGGTTCAGGAGCGAATCACCCTTCTGGGCGAAGCTCCCGAGATGCTGGCGTTCCTGTTCAAGGCCGATGACGCCATTGACGTTGCGGATGATGCACGCAAGGGTCTTCCGCAGAACCTGGAGGAAGTCCTGGATGCTGCCTTGGCGGCACTGGAGCCTATCGGGGAGTGGACGGCGGAGAATATCCAGACCGCGCTCAAGCAGGCTCTGGTTGAGGACCTTGGCATCAAACCGCGGGCAGCTTTCGGGCCTGTGCGCACCGCCATCTCAGGACGCCGGATTTCCCCGCCGCTGTTCGAGTCGATGGTGATCCTCGGCAAGGACTCGTCCCTCGCACGCGTCCGCGCTTTCCGCGGCTAACAACGGAAACAGTCATGGCTATCTCAAGCACTTTCGGCACCATCCGCGGTGTCCTCTTCGACATTGACGACACCTTGGTGGACCTTGAGTACGCCATGACAACGGCGCTCCGCGACGTCAGCGAACATCTCCTGCCCGGCCTGGACCAGGCCGGGTGGGTGAAGTTCGGGCGCATCTTTACCCACGAAACTACTCACTTCTACGACCGCTACCTGGCCGGCGAGCTGACGTTCAACGAGCAGCGGCTGCTGCGCGGCAGGGCTGCTTTGGGTCACTTTGGTGTGGAGCTTGAAGAAGGTGAGGAATCGCAGGCCTGGGTAACGGAGTATCACCAGCGCCAGACGGCGTACGTGCGGGCCTTCGACGACGTGGAGGGCGTGCTGGACGCGCTCGATGCCGCAGGCATTCCCTACGGTGCCGTCAGCAACAATGTGCATGATTACCAGCGGGCCAAGCTGGACGGTGCAGGTCTCTCCAGGATCAAGGTTCTGGTGGGTACGGATACGGTAGGTGTGCCAAAGCCGGATCCGGCGATCTACCTCGAAGGCGTGCGGCTGTTGGGCACCGGGCCGGGCGAAACCCTTTACGTGGGCGACAACAGGTTGCTTGATGCTGACGGTGCAACCGCGGCCGGCCTGATAGGCGTGTGGCTCAACAGGACGGGGGAAGTGGTGGAAACATTCACCGGACGCCAAGTGGACTCCCTGTCCCGGTTGCTGGTCACCGCTCCCACTCCGGCCTAAAGGATCATGTGATGCAGGTAACGGCTTTCCGATTTGTGCAGGTGACGAGACTCCGGTAGAGTCATTACTCGTGCTGAGGGGCACGGAGGGAAAAGCTGAGGGAAACCAACGCGAGGAACTCCGGTCCAAAAGTCACTTTGGGATATGGTGTAATTGGCAACACTACGGTTTCTGGTACCGTCATTCTAGGTTCGAGTCCTGGTATCCCAGCTCTGAAAATCCGCGTGAATTCGCTGGAAATTCGGAACCTCCAAGCCGCTGAAGCGATTTGGAGTGAAGCTGAAAGTATGAAATACTCATTCAGCTTGATCGCCGGAAACGGTGACAAAAAGTGCAAGGCCCCATCGTATAGCGGCCTAGTACGCCGCCCTCTCACGGCGGTAACGCGGGTTCGAATCCCGCTGGGGTCACAAACAAATCCCCCGGAACTCAGGTTCCGGGGGATTTCTTTTTTCCACGGTTTTGCCCTCAGGGCCTGCGCCGCCGCTCCTGCGACGGATCGGGCTGGCATGATGATGCTGTGACCGCAAATGATGATGAGGCAACACCCGGGGCTACCCAAGCTGCACCAGGCGCGGCAGCCGCCGTCGAGACCCTGGAAGATGCCCGCGCGGAACTTGCGGCCACAACCCTTCCGCTCGCCGTGCCGGAGGTGCGGGAAGCACGTCAGTGGATCCGAGAGTCACTGGCCCAGCTGGACGACTACGTTATTCCCCGCTACCGCAGCCTCGACGCTCCGCTGCTGGCCGTCGTCGGCGGTTCAACGGGCGCCGGGAAGTCCACGCTGGTTAATGCGCTGATTGGGTATCCGGTGACTCGTGCCGGTGCTATCAGGCCCACCACTCGCCAGCCCATCCTTCTGCATCATCCTCTGGACGCAGGGTGGTTTGAAGGCCACCGGATACTTCCGAACCTGGACCGTATCCGGGGAACCGTGTCCGCGAATCCCATGCCCGCGCATCAGGCAGGTGCCGTTCCCGATGCACGAGCCATCACATCGTTGGTGCTGGTGGGGCATGATCGCGTTCCGCAGGGCATAGCCCTCCTGGATGCGCCCGACGTCGACTCCATCTCCGACGACAACCGCAGGCTTGCCGGACAGCTGCTTGCTGCCGCTGACCTCTGGGTGTTTGTCACCACGGCAAACCGCTATGCCGACGCCGTTCCCTGGCGACTGCTCCTGGACGCAGCTTCGCGGGATATCACCGTAGCCGTGGTCCTGGACCGCGTGCCCGCTGCTGCGGAAGACGAAGTCAGGACTGACCTCCAAGCAATGCTTGATCGGCAGGGGCTGGCTGACGCGAAACTCTTCGTCGTTCCGGAGAGTGCTTTGGATGGGCTGGGGATGCTGCCGGAGGAATCCGTCATTCCCCTGCGCCAGTGGCTGGGTGCCTTGGCGGCCAATGCAGCCGGGCGTGCAGACGTTGCCAGGCGCACACTCAATGGCGCTGTCAAAGCTGTCAGCGTCCGGTTGGAGGGAATCGCCGGTGCTGCTGCTGCCCAGGATGCCGCAGCCAACGACCTCCAGGCAGCATGCGTTGCTGAGTATGGGCAAGCCCTTTCGCGCATTTTGGAGGCCACTAAGGACGGAGCGTTGCTCCGCGGCGAAGTGTTGGCGCGGTGGCAGGACTTTGTAGGCACGGGGGAGTTCTTCCGGGCACTCGAACAGAACATCGGACGGATGCGGGACCGCGTAGGGGCATTCTTCCGTGGCGAACCCGCCCCCGCGGTGAAGGTTGAAACCGCGATTGAGACCGGGTTGCAGGCGGTGATCTTGGACGAAGCCGCGAACGCTGCCGAAAACGTGGACAGGCGATGGCGTGCGGATGCTGCTGGTCGGGAGCTCCTTGGTTCCGACGATCTTTCGGGCACCAGCGAGGGCTTCGACGCAAAGGCCGCAGCAGCCATCCGATCCTGGCAGGAAGGGCTGATGGAGATGATCCGGACCCAGGGCCAGGGAAAACGAACCCAGGCCCGGTGGTTGTCCTTCGGCGTCAACGGACTCGGCGCTGCGCTCATGGTGGTGGTGTTCTCCATGACTGCCGGTCTGAGCGGTTTGGAGATCGGCATCGCAGGCGGAACGGCCGTTGTTGGCCAGAAACTGCTGGAAGCGGTGTTCGGTGAGGACGCCGTACGTCGCTTGGCCCAGCAGGCCAGGGATGACTTGCACACTCAGTGCCAACGGCTCCTGGACGATGAGAGGCAACGGTTCCTTAGCCGGCTTGAGGAGGCCAATCCCAGCTCCGGAAACAACCTCACCCGGCATGCCAAAGCCTTGCGCCGCCTGGCAGGGGCCGCATGAGCCGCCACAGTCAGGTCCGCGAGTCTTCCCAGTTGCAGCGCCGGCTTGAATCGCTCAACACGGCCCGGGAACTCGCCGAAGGCGTGCTTCCGGAGCAGGAGCTGCAATCTGTCTATGACGTCCTGGAACGTGCAGCGTCCCGGCGGTCATTGTCTGCAGAACACACCGTGGTGGGCTTTTTCGGAGCTACTGGCAGCGGCAAGTCGTCCTTGTTCAATGCAGTATCCGGCAGCGAACTGGCGACTGCAGCTGCGCGACGCCCCACAACCTCGGCGCCTTTGGCGGGCATCTGGGGAGAAGATGGCAGCGGACCGTTGCTGGACTGGTTGGATGTCAAAGAGCGGCATACGCTGCCGCCGGTCCCTGGCCTCGCAGATGAGCACACCGGCCTGGTGCTGCTGGACCTCCCGGACTTCGATTCCACTCGGGTTGAAAACCGAAAGATTGTCCAGCGCATGGTGGGCATGGTGGATGTCTTGGTGTGGGTTCTGGACCCGCAAAAGTACGCCGACGCCGCTGTGCATAATGATTTCCTTCGACCCATGGCCTCCCACGGTGCCGTCACGCTGGTTGTCCTGAACCAGGTGGACAAGCTCAGTTCTGCGGACGCTTCGGCAGTCATGCAGTCATTGGAAGGGATCCTGGCACGGGACGGACTGGGCCAGGTTCGGGTCCTCAGCGCCTCAGCGCTGACTGGCGACGGCGTCCAAACCCTCCGCGGTGCCATCCGGAACGTCGTGGTCCAACGGGAGGCAACAACACAGCGCCTGGCGGCGGACGTCACGAGGGCCGCCACGGAACTCGCTCGGGCGTCCGGCGAGGGTGAAGCCCGGGGCATCAAGGGAAACGCGAAGGCCCGCTTGGCGTCAGAACTTTCGACGGCGGCAAATGTACCGGTGGTGGTGGATGCTGTTCAGCGATCTTTCAAGAGGGAGTCGGCCAAGAGGACGGGGTGGCCCGTCACCCGATGGCTGTTGCGTTTCCGACCTGATCCGTTGCGGAGGTTAAATCTGGGCAGGGATGACACCCGGCCTGAGTTGAGCCGGACATCGTTGCCTCCAGCGGGCGCGCCGGAGCGAGCACGGACGGATGCCGCCGTCAGGGACTTCGCGGACGACGCATCCACCGGCGCTCCTGGTCCGTGGCGTGCGGCCATCCGTGGTGTGGCCAGGGACGGCCGGGAACAGCTGCCTGATGCGTTGGATCAGGCTATTGCCGGAACTGATCTGAAGGCCACGAAGCGTCCGCTGTGGTGGGTGCTCTTTAATACACTTCAATGGCTGGCGCTTCTGCTGGCCGTTGGCGGCCTTGGATGGCTCGGCGTGTTGGCCGTCCTCGGCTACTTCCAGATGCCTGTACCCGAAGTACCCCGCACGGAGGGATGGCCGTGGCCTACCTTGATGGTCGTGGGCGGAGTGGTGTTGGGTATTGTCCTGGCGATTTCCGGGCGGATGCTTGGGGGCTGGGCTGCCCGCGTCAGGGCTTCGGGGGCTGCAAAGCGTTTGAAGGGCGCTGTGGCAGCGGTTGCCGAGCAGCGGATCGTGGAGCCGGTTGAAGTGGAAATTACGCGGTTGAAGGCTTTCAACGCGGCGCTGAGGGCCGCGCGTTCCGGCTAGAGGGCCTCGGCCGCATCCCTGACTTTGATTAGAGTGCGCAAGTTCCTGGTAGTGGTACTGGCCTTGTAGCGTGCCTTGGCGGAGAGCTTGCTGAAAGGGCTGGCCAGTGTACCGCCGGCGGGGGCCAGCCAAGCGGAGGCCTCCGGGCCCAGCCGCACTTGTTCTACGCCGCCCAGGTTTTCGCCTGCCTCAAAGAGTTCGTCGAGCATTGCTGTGTCGGAGGCGAGGGTGATGTAGCTGTGCGTGGATTTGTCGTCGGCCGGGTACGGGCACGCGTCCACAAGTTCGCTTACCCGTGCGGCGGTAAGGACTACCACCCAGGCGTCGTAGTCAAAGGTTTCCCGCAAGCACTTCTCGAACTGCGCTTTGACGTCCTTGGCGCTGAGTTCACTCTGAAGGACCACGTTTCCGCTGGCCAGGAGGGTTTTGACCTTGGCGAACGGGTAGTCCTTCAGGGCTGACGAGAGATCGGCCATCTTGATGTTGATGCCGCCCACATTGATGCCGCGGAGGAACACGGCGTAGCTGTTCATGTCAGTCGTTGTTCTTGCGCAGGGCTTCGGTCAAAACCCGGGCGGCGTTGCAAACCACTTCGGCGTGAAGGCGGCCCGGCTGGCGGGTGAGGCGTTCAATCGGACCCGAAATAGACACCGCCGCGATGACCCTGCCCGACGGTCCGCGAACGGGGGCTGAAACCGAGGCGACCCCGGGCTCGCGTTCGCCGAGGCTCTGACCCCAGCCCCGGCGTCGTACCCCTGCCAGTACGGTGGGCGTAAAGCGGGCGTTTTGAAGCCCTTCGAGAAGGCGGTCGTGGTCCTCCCACGCCAGTAAGACCTGGGCGGCAGAGCCGGCCTTCATGGAGAGTTGGGTGCCTACCGGAATGGTGTCCCGCAAACCGATGGGGCGTTCCGCTGAGGCCACGCAGACACGCCAGTCGCCTTGGCGGCGGAAGATCTGCGCGCTTTCGCCCGTGGCGTCGCGGAGTTGAATGAGCACGGGACCGGCTGAGGCGATGAGCCGGTCTTCACCGGCAGCGGATGCGAGTTCCACCAGCCGGCTGCCCAGGACGAAACGTCCTTGGATATCGCGGCTCACCAGACGGTGGTGAACCAGGGCCAGCGCGAGCCGGTGAACCGTGGGCCGGGCAAGGCCCGTGGCCGCCACAAGTTGGGCGAGAGTCGTGGGCCCGGCCTCAAGGGCATCGAGTACCTGGGCCGCTTTATCAATGACACCGACTCCACTAGAATTGTCCATGTAATGATATTGCCGTCTCAATATCTGAGATGCAAGTTGTTTCGCTGGCCTATTTTGCCGCAGGGCTGCTTCAGTAGTTGAAGCTGCTTCAGTAGATGAAGAGATCAGTGGATCACGAACAGTTCAATGGATGTGATCATCCAACCGCAGTGAAGGGAGCAAGGCCGTGGGAAAGACACTGGCCGAGAAAGTCTGGGACGCGCACGTGGTGCGCAAGGGTGAAGGCGAAGGAGCCAATGCCCAGCCAGACCTTCTTTTCATCGACCTGCACCTCATCCACGAAGTGACGTCCCCGCAGGCCTTTGAGGGCCTGCGCCTGGCTGGTCGGCCGCTGCGTCGCGTCGACCTCACCATTGCCACGGAGGACCACAACACTCCCACGCTGGACATCGACAAGCCAATCGCGGACCTGACCAGCCGCACCCAGATCGAAACCCTGCGCGCCAACTGCAAGGAGTTCGGTGTCCGCCTGCACTCCCTCGGCGACAAGGAGCAGGGGATCGTGCACGTGGTAGGGCCGCAGCTGGGCCTGACCCAGCCGGGCATGACTGTGGTCTGCGGCGACTCGCACACCTCAACCCACGGCGCCTTCGGTGCCCTGGCCATGGGCATCGGCACGTCCGAGGTAGAACATGTCATGGCTACCCAGACGCTGTCCTTGAAGCCGTTCAAGACCATGGCCATCAATGTTGAAGGCACCCTGCGTCCCGGCGTCACCGCGAAGGACATCATCTTGGCCGTCATCGCCAAGATCGGCACCGGTGGCGGTCAGGGATACGTCCTGGAATACCGTGGCTCCGCAATTCGTGCGCTGTCCATGGACGCCCGCATGACCATCTGCAACATGTCCATCGAAGCCGGCGCACGCGCCGGTATGGTGGCTCCGGACCAGACTACCTACGACTACATGCAGGGCCGCCCACACGCACCGGAAGGCGCCGACTGGGATGCCGCCGTCGAGTACTGGAACACGCTCACCACGGACGCCGATGCGACCTTCGACGTCGAAGTTGACCTGGACGCCGACACGTTGGAGCCGTTCGTGACCTGGGGTACCAACCCGGGTCAGGGCGTGTCCCTGTCCGCAAAGGTGCCGTCTCCTGAGGACTTCGGTGACGAGAATGCCAAGGCAGCTGCCGAGCGCGCCCTGCAGTACATGGGCTTGGAAGCCGGCACCCCCATGAAGGACATCCGCGTGGATACCGTGTTCCTGGGATCCTGCACCAATTCACGCATCGAGGACCTGCGCGTTGCCGCCGACATCATCCGCGGCCGTGCCAAGGATCCCAACGTGCGGATGCTGGTGGTTCCAGGCTCAGCCCGAGTCCGCTTGGAAGCAGAGGCTGAAGGCTTGGACAAGGTCTTCAAGGAGTTTGGCGCAGAATGGCGTTTTGCCGGCTGCTCCATGTGCTTGGGCATGAACCCGGACCAGTTGGAGCCGGGGGAGCGTTGCGCCTCCACGTCCAACCGCAACTTTGAGGGGCGTCAGGGCAAGGGTGGCCGCACGCACTTGGTCTCGCCCGTCGTGGCTGCGGCCACAGCTGTCCGAGGCACGCTGAGCTCGCCATCGGACCTTGAGCCCGCTGCGGCATGCACACTGACCGGAATCGCAGTCTAGGAGGATCCCATGGAAGCATTCACTACCCACACCGGCATCGGCGTCCCGCTGCGCCAGAGCAACGTGGACACCGACCAGATCATCCCCGCTGTGTACCTCAAGCGCATTACGCGCACCGGTTTCGAGGATGCCTTGTTTGCCGCTTGGCGGAAGGACGAGTCCTTCATCTTGAACCAGGCCCCGTTCAATGCCGGCTCCGTGCTGGTGGCCGGACCTGATTTCGGTACGGGATCATCCCGTGAGCACGCTGTCTGGGCGTTGAAGGACTATGGGTTCAAAGCCGTTCTGTCCTCCCGGTTCGCCGACATTTTCCGTGGCAACTCAGGAAAGCAGGGGCTGCTTGCGGCCCAGGTGGCACAGGATGACATTGAACTCATCTGGAAGGTCCTGGAGAACCACCCCGGGACTGAAATCAAGGTTGACCTGGTTTCCAAAACGGTTGAGTGCGGCAATGTGGTGGCGCCGTTCGAGATCGACGACTACACCCGCTGGCGCCTCCTGGAAGGTCTCGATGACATTGGCCTGACCCTCCAGCATGAGGCAGACATCACGGCCTACGAGGCCACACGCCCGTCCTTCAAGCCGAAGACGCTTCCCGCGAAGGTTCAAGCCCAGTAGCCTCCGACGCCAGGTCGCAACGCTGCGGTTTTCGGACCGGCAGGGCCCCCTCAAAGGGGCCCCGCCGGTCCTTTTTCATTGGCGTGCGCCTGGAGCGTGAAAGGCGGGGTGTCGGGCGGTTCCATTTCGGTTCGGTAAAGCGAGCTTCTATGCTTAGCTGGAGCCTTTGTAAGTTTGGGGGGCGAGTAGTCGTGAGGAAACCGGTATAGATGAGTAGTGTTCTGACAATCCGCGGTGGCGTCCCATTAACAGGACGAGTGACCGTTCGCGGTGCCAAGAACCTGGTGCCAAAGGCCATGGTGGCGGCGTTGCTGGGCAGCGAACCATCGGTGCTGAGGAACGTGCCGGAAATCAAGGATGTCGAGGTTGTCACCAGCCTGCTGCAGCTGCATGGCGTAACCGTCGTAAAGGATCCGGTGACGGGAGACCTCACCTTGGATCCCAAGGATGCCAAGACGGCCTCCAGTACAGCAATTGATGCGCACGCGGGCGATTCGCGGATTCCCATCCTGCTGTGCGGACCCCTGATCCATGCGATCGGCGAGGCCTTCATCCCCGACCTTGGTGGTTGCAAGATCGGCGACAGGCCCATCGACTACCACCTGAACGTCCTGCGCCAATTTGGTGCCGTGGTGGAAAAGCGTCCGGGCGGTATTCATATCTCCGCCCCCAACGGTCTGCACGGAGCCAAGATTTCGCTGCCGTATCCGTCAGTTGGAGCCACTGAGCAGGTGCTGCTCAGCGCCACGCGCGCCGAGGGCATCACCGAACTCATTGGTGCGGCCACGGAACCGGAGATCATCGACCTCATTGCGGTCCTGCAGAAAATGGGCGCCATTATCAGCGTCCAGACTGACCGGACCATCCGGATTGAGGGCGTCAAGGACCTTGGTGGCTACAACCACCGCGCACTCCCGGACCGCAACGAATCCGCGTCCTGGGCATCTGCCGCCTTGGTCACGCGCGGCGACATCTTTGTTGAGGGTGCTTCGCAGCGGGACATGATGACGTTCCTGAATACCTACCGCAAGGTTGGCGGCGGCATGGACATCGGCGACGACGGTATCCGCTTCTACCACCAGGGCGGAAAGCTCTCCCCGCTCGTCCTGGAGACGGACGTCCACCCCGGCTTCATGACGGACTGGCAGCAGCCGTTGGTGGTTGCCCTGACACAGGCCGAGGGCGTCTCCATCGTCCACGAGACTGTCTATGAGAACCGTTTCGGATTCACAGAAGCCCTTGCGCGGATGGGTGCGAACATTCAGGTACACCGTGAGTGCCTGGGCAGTGTTCCCTGCCGGTTCGGACAGCGGAACTTCCTCCACTCAGCAGTGATCTCAGGTCCCACTCCGCTCAGGGGCACGGACATTGACATTCCCGACCTCCGTGGCGGTTTCAGCCACCTCATCGCGGCTTTGGCCGCCACGGGAACGTCACGCGTTACGGGCATAGACATCATCAACCGCGGTTACGAGCGCTTTACCGAGAAGCTGGCCGGTCTGGGCGCCGATTTCGACATCACCACCACCAAGTAGCGGGGGATCCTTTGAAGGAATCGGCCAAGAGCCGTGCAACGTTCATGCTGCTGGCGGGTCTCGCGCGCCCGTTGATGAACATCCTGATGGCCAAGAAGTGGGAAGGTGTGGAGAACCTTCCACCTGGCGGCTTCATCGCAGTACCAAACCACTGCACCGAGATCGACCCCATCGTCATTGGACACATGGTGTACAACCAGAAGCGGCCACCGCACTTCCTCGCGAAGACAGGCCTCTTCAAGGTCCCCGTGCTGGGTGCCCTGCTGCACGCCACCAGGCAGATTCCGGTTGAACGCTCGACGGCGGGAGCGAACCGCTCGCTCCAAGTCGCCAAAGAGGTGGTGGATGCCGGCGGTGCCATCATCATTTATCCGGAGGGCACCTTGACCCGGGATCCTGATCTGTGGCCGATGAAGGGGCACACCGGGGCCGCCAGGCTTGCCCTGCAGACCGGAGCCCCTGTGGTGCCCATGGCCCACTGGGGTGCGCAAGATGTTTTCCCGCGTTATGCCAAGCGGTTCCATGTGTTCCCGCGGAAAACGGTTCGCGTGCTCATCGGGAAGCCCGTGGATCTCAGTGCGTTCAGTGACCGGCCGATGGACCGCGCCACACTGACCGAGGCCACTGAAGTCATCATGGACGCCATCACGGAACTCCTTGAGACTCTTCGCGGCAAAGATGCTCCGGTTGAACGCTGGGATCCGGCTGTCCACAAACAGTCCAAGCACGGCCGCTTCACTCAGGGTGGCTCTCCTGATGCCCGTGAAGGGGAGGACAGCAAATGATCGCAGTGGAAAGCCCCGTCAAAACACCGGACATCGTGGCTGTCTTGGGTGCCGGGTCGTGGGGAACCACGTTTGCCAAGGTCCTGGCTGACGCAGCTGACGCTACGGGATCTGAGCGCAGTATCCGGATCTGGGGACGTCGCACGGAAGTTGTGGAGCAGATCAACTCTTCACGCCGGAACGAGCAGTACCTCAAAGACATTGACCTTCCGTCATCCATCACAGCGTCCACGGATGTGGCGGAGGTGCTCCGGGATGCCACCTTGGTGGTCCTCGCCGTGCCCGCCCAGTCCCTGCGGCCACAGCTGGGGGAATGGAAGCCGTTGCTGGCGCCGGACGCCGTGGTTGTCTCCTTGATGAAGGGCCTGGAATTGGGCACGGACGCCCGGATGAGCGAAGTCATTGCCCAGGAGCTGGGTCTTCCCGCATCGCGCGTTGCTGTGGTTTCAGGCCCTAACCTGGCGATGGAGATTGCCAGGGAACAACCAACGGCGTCAGTTGTTGCTTGCAGCGACGCCGACACCGCTGCTGCCATAGCGCTTTGCTGCACGGCACCCTACTTCCGGCCGTACACCAGCACCGACGTCGTAGGTGTGGAAATCGGCGGGATCGTGAAGAACGTGATTGCACTTGCCGTGGGCATTTGCGAAGGCCGGCAGATGGGCGACAACACTAAAGCTTCCGTCATCACGCGCGGTCTCGCCGAGACGTCCCGGCTGGCGCTGGCTCTTGGCGGAGAAGCACACACCATGGCCGGTCTTGCCGGACTCGGCGATCTTGTTGCCACATGCTCTTCAGCACTCTCACGCAACCACACGGCCGGCAGATTGCTCGGCGAAGGTCTCAGCCTTGAGCAGGTTGCCGAACAGATGACACAGACAGCGGAGGGCATCAAGTCAGGCCCTGCTGTGCACGAGCTTGCTGGCAAGTTGAATGTTGAAATGCCCATAACGGCTGCCGTCGTGGCGGTGCTTGAAGGCAGAATGTCCGTTGATGACCTGGGGCCGCGACTGTTGGCCCGGGCACTGAAGTCCGAAGGCGACTACTGATGGTGACTGACCACTCCACCCCCGTGACGGGCCGCCCCCGTGTAGCGATTCTCTTTGGGGGGCGCTCCAGCGAGCATGCCGTCAGCTGCGTTACCGCCGCTGGTGTCATGGGCGCGATCGACAAGAACAAGTACGAGGTCATACCGATTGGCATCGCCAAATCGGGGCAGTGGGTTCTCGCTTCGGGCGACACAAGTGAGTGGTCCTTGAGCTCCGCAGCGCTTCCCGAGGTGGCGCCGTCGGGCAGGACCGTAACCTTGGCCGAAGTGGGTGGTGAGCATCAGCTCATAGTGACCGAGCCCAATGCCGTTCCCCAGGAACTGGGTTCGGTGGATGTTGTCTTCCCCTTGCTGCATGGGCCATGGGGCGAAGACGGGACCATCCAGGGCCTCTTGGAGCTTTCAGACACGCGCTATGTCGGCGCCGGTGTGCTGGCCTCGGCTGTGGGAATGGACAAGCACTTCATGAAGGTGGTGTTTGAGTCCGCCGGACTGAGCGTGGGCCCGTACGTGGCTGTCACAGACCGCGAATGGAGCACCGACGCGGAGGCTGTTCGTAAGCGGGTGGACAAGCTCGGGTTCCCCGTGTTCGTCAAGCCTGCCCGCGCGGGTTCGTCCATGGGTATCTCCAAAGTTGACTCGATGGAAGGACTTGACGCTGCCATCGAGGAAGCGCGCCGCCACGACCTGAAGCTGGTCATTGAAGCCGGCATTGTGGGCCGCGAAATCGAGTGCGCTGTCCTACAGGGCCGTGGCACGGATGCGCCACGTACCTCCATGCCGGGTGAGATTGCGGTGGCAGTTGGGGAACATCAGTTCTACGACTTTGCGGCCAAGTATGTTGAGGACGGGGCCGCAGCTCTAAGCTGCCCGGCAGATATGCCGGATGAGGCGATCGCACGCGTGCGGGAACTCGCCGCCGTCGCTTTCGACGCCGTGGGAGCAGAAGGCCTCAGTCGTGTGGACTTCTTCTATACCCCGGCCGGAGAGCTGATCATCAATGAGATCAACACCATGCCTGGCTTCACGCCGAAAAGCATGTACCCGCAGATGTGGGCGGCATCCGGTCTGGCCTACGGGGACTTGATAGATGAACTGATCCATCTGGCTCTGACCCGCAAGACCGGGCTGCGCTGACCCACGTACGGGGCAATAGTGGTTGTTGTGCTAAAGACAACTACTCTTGCCCGTCAGTGGGCGTCGACTACTGCGCGGACGGCAAGTTCTGAAGGTCCTCTTGGCCCACACACTTTCCAGTTGCCTTGATCTTGCCAACCGCCGCTGCCAGCTCGGTCAGCACGGTTGCGGAACTGATGTTTGCCGCCTCCAGTTTGACCGGATCAATCAAGATCTCCGTGGCCGGTTCGCGGCCGAACGTGGTCAAGGTGTAGACGGGATCGCCTTCCTTGATCACCCAGTCAATGTCATTGACGCTCACGCAACGGTCGGTAGTGGGGCCGGGAACGTTCACGCCGCACCGGAGAATGACCTGTGAAGGGTCTCCCCACGCAGCTGTCGCCTGGCTGTTGGTTTTGCGGAGGGCGGCGTCACCGATTTGGTCCGGCAGGGCCACCATCATTGGTGCGCAGGCAGGATTTGCGGCGTCGGCGGCGGCCGTGACGTCCACGGCCGGCGCACAAGCCGACAAAGCGGTGACGGATGCCGAAGCCAAGGCGATGGCCAGAGCAGTCCGGCGAAGGATCTTTCGGTGCATTCATCCAGACTATCCCGCAAGCGCTGGCAGTCAGATTCGCGTTGCCAGGGTCACACTAAGGTCGGAACCCCCACAATGCAGCGCCGCATTATTCTGTCGGTGGATCGCGATAGCGTGGAGCAGTGTCAGGAGAAGAGTCGAGTGCAGTGCGGGAAGAAGAGTGGAGCGCAGTGCCAGAAGAAGTGTGGAGAGCATTGCCAGGAGAAGAGTCGAGTGCAGTGCGGGAAGAAGAGTCGAGCGCAGTGCCAGCAGAAGAATTGAGAGCAGTGCCTGCAGAACGGTTGCGTGTCCAAGACCTTTCGGAGTCTGAGCTCCTCGCCCGGATCTTTCCTCGCCTGCATCATAGCCCCGGCGTTCTGCTGGGACCTGGTGACGATGCCGCCCTGATCTCAGCCCCGGACGGCCGGACGCTCATCTCCATTGACACTCAAACGCAGGATCAGGACTTCAGGCTTGAGTGGCGTAACGGCTACCGGACCACGGGATACGACGTCGGCTGGAAAGCTGCGGCGCAAAACCTCAGTGACATCAATGCCATGGGCGGCAGTGCCACGAGTCTCGTGGTGAGCCTGACCATGCCACCGGAAACGCCCGTCGAATGGGTTGAAGCGTTTGCCGATGGCCTCTCGGCGGCAATTGTGGGTTTGGGCGCCCAGGACTGCTCCGTTGCCGGCGGAGACCTTGGAAGGGGCCGCGAGCTCGCGGTGACCGTCGCCGTCGTCGGAACGCTGGCCGGTATGGCGCCGGTGCTGAGGTCCGGCGCCAAACCCGGGGACGTCGTGGCGGTTTCAGGGACGCTGGGAAGGGCAGCTGCCGGCTGGGCGCTGCTGGAAAGTGAAATTCCCTTGGACAGCCTGTCAGGTGAGTTGCGGAGCTTGGTGGACAACCAATGCCGGCCGCTGCCACCGCTGGCAGCCGGACCGCTGGCTGCGCATGCGGGTGCCACGGCCATGTTGGATATTTCCGACGGCCTGCTGCGGGACGGCAGCCGGCTGGCCGGAGCCAGCGGCGTGGTCCTGGACTTTGATCCTGCTGCTTTGAAGATTCACGCAGCCCCGTTGGAACCAGCAGCTGCGGTTCTGGGCGGGAAAGCTATGCGGTGGGTGCTCGGTGGGGGAGAAGACCACGGTTTGCTTGCTACGTTCCCGGCAGAAATTCAGCTGCCGCAGGGCTTCACTGCGATAGGCTCGGTGCAAGCCGTTGTCGAGCCGCCAGGCAGTGGCGTCCGGATTGCCGGGCAAACTGCTGACACCGTTGGATGGGATCACTTTGCAGACTAAGATCGCCGCGAATGCACACGCCATGAAACGTTGGCTCGGCAAGGCGGAGGTTGTCCTCGGCAACCACAGCGACCGTCTCAATGCGATCAACATCTTTCCTGTCGCTGACGGCGATACCGGAACCAACCTTTATCTCACTGTTCGGGCAGCAGTGGCTGCCTTGGGTGGAGCTGCGCCGGACACCACCGAGACCGGCAACGACGTCGGCGCCTTGCTGTCCCGCGCGGGGCAGGCAGCAATGGAGCAAGCACGGGGCAATTCGGGCACGCTTTTTGCGGTGTTCCTGTGCGCCGCCGCAGAGCCTTTGGCGGGAAAATCGCGCCTCAGCGCACCCCTGCTTGCCGCTGCCCTGAACAGGGCACAGATCCGGGCTTGGTCTGCCTTGAGTGAGCCTGTGGCAGGCACCATGCTGTCTGTTCTGGAAGCCGCCGCTCACGCTGCCCAAGCGGTGGATGCATCCCAAAGCGGCGACGACAGCAACCATGCATTGGGGCTCTCGCTCGACGCCGTGGTGGAGGCGGCCTACCAAGCAGTTGTCCGGACCGAAGATGAGCTCGCACAGCTCCATGAAGCACATGTTGTGGATGCGGGCGGGGTGGGCATGCTGCTGGTGCTGGATTGCCTCCGCGCTGCCGTCCTTGGTGAGGAACTCCAGGAGGAACTGCTGGATGGTCTCCACGGCTACAAATTGCAGGATCCCCACATCCATGAGCACATGCCTGCCGACGACGGCGTGGAGGTCATGTGCACCATCAACCTCTCGCCACTGAATGCAGCCATCCTTCGCCAGCGCCTCGACGAGATGGGCGATTCCGTCATCATGAGTCAAGTTGGTGGTGCCCAGGGCACCGATGATGATGACGACGAATCCGGCGTCGAAATCAGCTACCGTTGGCGCGTTCATGTGCATGTCCCGGATCCGGAGCCGGCTGTCGCACTCATACGTTCGCTGGGGGAACCGACTGATATCGCCGTAAGCCAGCTGGCGATACCCCGTGAGGACGGGCAGGAACCGGCCACACTGGCAGCTGGCGGAGAATCCACCAGCATCAACCAAGCCTCCCCAGTCCCGGGCCAGTCACGGCATGTATTCTGAGCTGGAACTGCCCCTCGAACGCAGAATCGGCAAGCGGTCTGCGGCTGTCATTGATAAGCACTTGGGCCTCAAAACGGCCGGAGCCTTGCTGAACTACTTCCCTCGCAGATACTTGAGTCGCGGTGAATTGACGCCCATCAACAAGCTTCCGCTGGATGAAGAGGTCACGCTGATTGCCCGTGTGCTGTCCAACAGCACACGCCAGATGCGGGCCCGGCGTGGTTCGATCACAGATGTGGTGGTGACGGACGAGGCCGGGGGCGGCGGCGTTCCAGGCACGTTGAAGGTCAGCTTCTTCAACGGGTTCCGTGCGAAGGCAGAACTACTGCCTGGTCGTCGGGCCATGTTCTCTGGAAAGGTGACCCGCTACGGCGGGGCCCTCGGCCTGACCAACCCCGACTTCCTTCTGCTGGACGAGGACCCTGAAGCCGAGGGTTCCGTGGATCCGGAGAAGCTCGCCGCCATGCCCATCCCCGTCTACCCGGCAACTGCCAAGCTGACCAGTTGGTCCATCCACAAAGTAATCACCGCCTTGCTCCAAACCATGGATCTTGATTCCTTGGAAGACCCGCTGCCGGAAAGTATTGTCCGAAGGGACGCATTGCTCAGCGTGGCTGAGGCATACCGTCTGATCCATTCACCTGACATTGCCAAGGACTGGCAACGGGCCCAAGAACGCTTCCGGTATCAGGAAGCGCTAGTGCTGCAAACGGCTCTGGCACGCCGTCGCGCGCAGCTCGCCGCCGAGGAAGCCACTGCGCGCCGGCCGCGCGCGGACGGTTTGCTCAGCAAGTTCGACCAGAACCTGCCTTTTACGCTGACCGCCGGCCAGTCCGCAATCGGAAAGACACTGGCTGAAGAGCTCGGGCGCGATACCCCCATGAACAGGCTCCTGCAGGGTGAAGTGGGCTCGGGCAAGACGATCGTTGCCCTTCGGGCCATGTTGCAGGTAGTGGACGCGGGTGGCCAGGCTGCCCTGCTGGCGCCTACGGAGGTTTTGGCGGCCCAACATTTCCACTCGATCCGCAAGACCTTGGGGCCACTGGCTCGGGACCATATCTTTGGCGGAGCGGGCATGCTGGGAGGAGACTCCACTCAGGAAGCCGTGCAAGTAACGCTCCTCACCGGCTCCATGCCCACCGCGGCACGCAAACAGGCAATGCTGGATGCGGCCTCCGGGAATGCGGGAATCGTCATTGGTACTCATGCTTTGCTGAGCGACAAAACCAGCTTTCAGGACCTCGGATTGATTGTGGTGGATGAGCAGCACCGCTTTGGCGTGGAGCAGCGCGATGCCCTCCGCGCAAAGGCGCAGCGGCCTCCACATTTGCTGGTCATGACGGCCACACCGATTCCGCGCACGGTTGCCATGACGGTATTCGGTGACCTTGAGACTTCCATCCTTGATGAGCTTCCAGCCGGACGTGCACCTATTTCGACGCACGTGGTGGGGCTCGCTGAGAATCCGGGCTGGGTGGACCGCATTTGGAAGCGTTCACGCGAAGAAGTCGATTCCGGCCATCAGGTGTATGTGGTGTGCCCCAAGATCGGCTCGGACGACGACGGCGACTTCAGCCCTGGCGAAGCGGAACCCAGCGATGCCGAGCTCGCGGACGAAGGCCCGGCGCGGGAGCTGGCCTCGGTGACCGCCGTCGTCGAAAGCCTCTTGCAGGAGCCGGCGCTGGCTGGTGTCCCGGTGGCGCCGCTCCACGGCCGGCAGGATCCGCAGGTGAAGTCCGAGACGATGGCTTCGTTCGCATCCAACAACACCAAAGTGCTGGTGTCCACTACTGTCATTGAGGTGGGCGTGGACGTCCACAACGCCACCCTCATGGTGATTCTCGACGCCGACCGCTTTGGGATCTCCCAGCTCCACCAGTTGCGCGGCCGGGTGGGTCGTGGGGGACTGCCGGGCACTTGCCTGCTGGTGACTACGTTGGAACCCGGACACCCGAGTCGGCGGCGGCTTGATGCCGTTGCTTCAACGACCGACGGTTTTGAGCTGTCCCAGGAAGACCTGAAACTCCGCCGGGAAGGTGACATTCTGGGTGCTTCGCAATCCGGCGGGCGGTCCACGCTGAAGTTGCTCCGTGTACTTGAACACGAAGAAATCATTGCCCGTGCACGAACTGACGCCCAAGGCCTGGTGTCGGAGGACCCGGCGTTGGACCATCAGCCGGTTCTTGCCGCCGCGATCGATGAGTATTTGAACCCTGAGAAGGAGGCGTTCCTTGAACGCGGATAGAGATCCATGGATGCTCGCACTTGGAGAATCCCTGTGAGCCGGATCATTGCCGGAGTTGGTGGCGGGAACCCGCTGACCAGCGTTCCCGGAACGGCTACGCGTCCCACGACCGACAGGGTCAAGGAAGCGCTGTTTTCCCGGCTGGAATCCTTGGCGGTAATTGACGATGCCAGGGTCCTGGACCTTTATGCAGGATCCGGTTCCTTGGGCATCGAGAGTGCCAGCCGAGGTGCCCGGACCGTGGATCTGGTGGAGTTTGATGCCAAGGCGAGCGATGTCTGCCAGCGCAATGCGGATTTGGTGAATCAGCTCCTGGGCGGCAAGAGGGTCTCGGTGCATCGTTCCAAGGTGGAGTCGTTCCTGGAGCGTGCGGGCGACGCTGACAGGTGGGATCTGGTCTTCCTTGATCCGCCTTATCCCTTGGATGAGCCTGCCCTGAGTGCCGTGCTCGAAAAGTTGGCACCGTATTTGGACGACGCGGCCGTTGTGGTGGTGGAGCGGAGTTCGCGGAGCCCGGAACCTGTGTGGCCCGAGGCTCTGGAGCGTTTCGCGGACAAGAAGTACGGCGAGACCAAGTTGTGGTTCGCTGAGCCTGCCTAACGCTTGCGGGTGCTAGGCAGTAATCCTATCCAGCTCCACGCCCGTGAGGACGGTTGCGGGGTGGGGGCCCAGCGCCAGCAGCCGCGCGGTCCAGTCCGGGGACCACGGCTTGCGTGTGCCCACCAGCACTATATTGCCCGGGTAGCGGCCAGCGAACATTCCCGTTTCAGCGAAGGCGGCGACGTCCGGCATGGCCTGGCGCAACGCAGCCACTTGACTGCGTACGAGCGTCAGCGCGGGTTCGTCACCCACGTTGACGATCAGCACCCCGTCGGGCCGCAACCGCGCGGCTGCTTCTTCATAGAATTCCCGGCAGGCGATATGGGCAGGGGCCTCCGGTCCGGAGAAGATATCGAGAATCACGACGTCGAACGTCACCTGCGCGGGAAGTTCGGCCAACGCGTCGCGGGCGTCGCCGATGTGGGTGGTCAACGTGGTGCCTTCAGGCATGGGCAGTTTCTGGAGTACGAAGTCCAAAAGCTCACGTTCCAGCTCAACGGCGTATTGTTCCGAGCCCGGACGGGTCGCTTGGATGTAACGCGCCAAGGTGAGGGCACCGGCGCCCAGATGCAGGGCGCTGATGGGTTTTCCGGGTTCGGCAGCCAAGTCCACTACGTGCCCGATCCTGCGCAGGTACTCGTAGAAGATCTCCGATGGATCGGCCAGGTTCACATGCGATTGTTCGGCTCCGCCGATGCTGAGGATGAAGCCGCCCTCAATCAGGGTGTCCGTCTCGATGGTGGCGTGCTGTCCTGTGGTTCTGAGGAAGCGGGTAGCCCCATGCTGGCCGGAGCCTGCCGGGTTCAGAGCCGGTCCTTGAGGGTGGACAGTCGGGCGGCAGCCTCTTCCAGGACGTCCGCTTTCTTGCAGAAGGCAAACCGCAGCAGGCTCCGCGTTCGCTCGGCCCCTTCGGGGTGGCAGAACACGGGGACAGGGATGGCTGCTACTCCAACGAGCCCGGGAAGTCGCCGTGCGAGATCCACCGAGTCCCGAATGCCCAGCGGAGCGGTGTCGACGTTGATGAAGTAGGTTCCGCTGGGGTTGTAGACTCCGAAGCCTGCGGCGCGGAGGCCCTCAGCAAGAACGTCGCGCTTGTGTCGAAGGGTATTGGCAATGCCCGTGTAGAACTCATCGGGTAGGGCAAGTCCCACGGCGATTGCGCTTTGGAAGGGCGTCCCCGAGCTGTAAGTCAGGAATTGTTTCACCGTACGCACTGCCGCCACCAGCTCCGCCGGTCCGCTGAGCCAGCCGATTTTCCACCCGGTGAAGGAGAAGGTCTTGCCTGCGGACGAAATGGTGATGGTGCGTTCGGCGGCGCCGGGCAGCGACGTGATCGGGATGTGCCTTACGCCGAATGTCAGGTGCTCGTAGACTTCGTCGCTCACGATGATGGCGCCGTACTTAGCTGCGAGTTCCACAATCCTGGTCAGTACGGGTTCCGGAAAAACGGCTCCTGTGGGGTTATGCGGATTATTCAAAAGGACGATTTTGGTCCGGCTGCTGAAGGAGTTTTCCAGCTCCGCGAGGTCGGGGAGGAAGTCCGGAGCCAGCAGGGGAGCGGTGACGTGGTTGCCTCCCGCCATGCCGATGATGGCCCCGTACGAGTCGTAGAAGGGCTCGAAGGTCAGGACTTCGTCGCCGGGCTGGATGAAGGCGAGCAGTGTGGCGGCAATGGCTTCCGTTGCGCCAGTTGTGACCAGTACTTCCGTGTCCGGATCCGGGTTAAGCCCGTAGAAGCGCTGTTGGTGTGTGGCAATGGCTTCCCTCAACGCGGCAGTGCCCTTGCCTGGCGCGTATTGGTTGGCTCCCTGGGCGATGGCGGATTGGGCAGCCGCTTTGATTTCCGCCGGGCCGTCTTCATCGGGAAACCCCTGGCCAAGGTTTATGGCACCGGTGGACAGTGCCAAGGTGGTCATTTCCTCGAAGATTGTCACACCCAACGTTCCATCCGGGGAGAGCAGATTGGCTCCCGTAGCGGCCCGCTGCCATGGTGTTGAGTAAGTACCAGCGGTGGTGCCGGCACTCATATCAAGGGAGGGGCTTTTGCCTGCGGATGCCATGTCAGCCATGGTATCCCGGCAAAGCCATGGGGTAGGTTCGTCTCATGAGACGCGCGGTATGCCCTGGATCCTTTGACCCCATTCACAATGGACATCTCGAAGTCATCGCCCGGGCCGCCGGCCTGTTCGACGAAGTCATCGTGGCCGTGTCCACCAACTACGCCAAAAAATACAGGTTCAGCCTTGAAGACCGCATGGAAATGGCGCGGGAAACATTGGCCTCTCTGCGCGGGATCATCGTGGAGCCCATGGGCGAAGGTTTGCTGGCGGAGTACTGCCGTCACCGCGGTGTCTCAGCCATAGTCAAGGGGCTGCGTTCATCTTCGGATTTCGATTACGAGTTGCCGATGGCCACCATGAACCGCCAGTTGACCGGCGTCGAAACGGTCTTCCTGCCTGCGGAAGCGCATTACGTGCACCTTTCCTCCACCTTGATCAAAGAGGTCAACGTCCTCGGCGGCGACATCTCCGAGTACGTCCCCAAATCGGTGCTGAAGAGGCTCCTCGCTGGCGAGCCGCCCACGGAACCCTCGCGCAAGGGGTAGGCTTGATGGGTACCTTGCGCCTTCGCGCGGAGTTCCCAAGCTGAAATCACCGCGCATTCACGCGCGCCCGGCGTCGGTTTGAGTCCTCAAGCGTGATCAGGCTAAGATGATACGTCGGTCATATGTTCTACAGGAGTTCTCATTAAGCGAGATGCAAGTTCGCCCTTGGCGCTGGTAGTCAAGGACCTTGGACGCAGTCCAGGGACCATGCGGACACTCAACGAGCATGTACCTGCGCCAAGTGACCTTGGTGTGGCGCTCATTGGCGTAAAGGAAGGCTCGGATATCGAGCTGGATCTTCGTCTTGAGGCCGTACACGAAGGAATTCTGGTATCTGGAACCGTAGACGTCGAAGTAACCGGCGAATGCGGTCGATGCCTGGATCCCCTTGCGTATGACCTTGAGGTCAATGTGCAAGAACTTTTCTTCTACGAAGGCGTTGAGCTTTCGGGCGAAGAAGACGATGAAGAGCAACGTCGAGTCGAGTACGATCTAATCGATCTTGAGCCGGTGTTGCGGGACGCAGTTGTCACTATGCTGCCGTTCCAGCCGGTGTGCCGGGAAGACTGCCAGGGCCTGTGTTCCGAATGTGGAGCGCGCCTGGAAGACGAGCCGGGGCACCACCACGAGGTCATTGACCCTCGCTGGGCTGCCCTAGCTGATCTGGCTAAGACTGACCGGCAAACCGATTAGTAAGTGTTCGTCTAAGAGAGAAATGAGATAGCCGTGGCTGTTCCCAAGCGGAAAATGTCTCGCGCAAATACACGCGCCCGCCGTGCCCAGTGGAAGGCAACTGCCCCCAACTTGGTCAAGACCATCGAAAACGGTCAGGTTACCTACAGCCTGCCGCACCAGGCAAAGGTCGTTACTGACTCTGCCGGCACCGCGCTGTTCCTTGAATACAAGGGCCGCAAGGTCGCAGACGCCTAATCTGCCGTACAGGCTGACTAAGGATGTCTTCAACTGAAGAGCTTCTGAAGCGTCTCGGTGTCTCGATTGACACCGAGACGCTTCGTCTTGCTCTGACACATCGCTCATATGCGTATGAGAACGGCGGGATTCCCACCAACGAGCGTCTTGAGTTCCTCGGCGACTCCATCCTGGGATTCTCGGTCACCGATTCTCTTTACCGTGAGAACCCCTCGCTGCCTGAAGGTGAGCTCGCCAAGCGACGCTCCGCCGTCGTCAGTACGCGTGCTTTGGCTGGTATTGGCCGGGAGATCGGCGTCGGCGAGTTTATTTACCTCGGTCAAGGCGAGAAGCTGACTGACGGCAAGAACAAAGCCTCCATCCTGGCTGACACCATGGAGGCCCTGATCGGGGCCACGTATCTCTCGAACGACATCGAGACCGCACGCCAACTGGTGATGCGCCTGGTGGGCCCGCTGCTCAAAGATGCCGGTGCCCTTGGAGCAGGAACCGACTGGAAGACCAGCATCCAGGAACTTACGGCGAGCCGGCAACTGGGCGCCATTCACTATGCTGTGGAGGGCTCCGGGCCGGACCACGCCAGGACGTTCGAGGCAGTACTGAACATCGGTGGAACTCCCTACGGCCGGGGCTCGGGCCATTCCAAGAAAGAAGCAGAGCAGGAAGCAGCCGCTGATGCCTGGCGTGCCCTGACTGCCTTGGATCCCACTACTGCCGGTCCTTCTTCCGCTTGAACCCGGATGCCTGAACTTCCTGAAGTAGAGGTTGTCCGCCGCGGCTTGGCCCGGTGGGTTCGTGGCCGTACCGTCACCGGTGTTGATGTCCTTGATCCGCGCTCCATCCGACGCCATGCCCTCGGAACAGAAGACTTTATCGGGAATCTTGAGCACGCAACCGTGCTGGACGTCGTCCGTCGAGGCAAGTTCCTCTGGATGCCCCTCGCCATGTCCGGCGTATCCGACACCGAACCCGCGGACGAGCTCCCCAAGGTGGCGCTGATGGCGCATCTGGGAATGAGCGGGCAGCTGCTGATGCAGGACCCCGTGGTGCCGGATGAGAAGCACCTGAAGGTCAGAATCAGCCTCAGCCCGGCGGACGGGATGCCTGAGCAGCTGCGGTTCGTGGACCAGAGGATTTTTGGTGGCCTGTTCGTGACTGCTTTGGTGCCAACTGTCGACGGTGGCCCTGGCGGCCTGGGCGAAACGCCCCTGCCGGAGATCGCCGAGGAAGCATCGCACATTGCCCGGGACCCGCTTGACCCTTACTTCTCTTTTGACGCGTTCTACCGGAAGGTCAAGGGCCGCAAGACCGGCCTGAAGCGCGCTCTTCTGGACCAAGGGGTCATTTCCGGCATCGGCAACATCTATGCGGATGAAGCCTTGTGGCGTGCCCGTCTCCACTATGCCAGGGCCACAGACACACTTCGCCGGGCGGATGCCGAGCGCCTGGTTGAGGCTGTGAAAGACGTCATGAACGCCGCCCTTGCCGCAGGGGGGACGAGTTTTGACTCCCTCTATGTGAATGTCAATGGCGATTCCGGGTACTTCTCCAGGTCGCTCAATGCCTACGGACGTGCCGGTGAACTGTGTGGCCGTTGCGAGGCAATCGGATTGCACAGCGTCATGAAGCGGGAACAGTTTATGAACCGTTCTTCCTATACCTGCCCGGTGTGCCAACCGCGGCCGCGGAATGGACGTTGGTAGGGCCAAAACTGTTCCGGAATCGGGGTCGCAATGGCAGACTGTCCCCATGAACAGCTTGGCGCTTCGAATCGCCATCGCAAGGATCAACGCCACCACAATGTGGGTGGCGTCAGTTCTACCCGCCGTCCATCGTGAAAAGGCGTACCAACCTCTCGGCAATCCCGTCACCCCGGACATGCCATGATGGCGCGGCGGTTGGTCATTGCGGGCATCTGCCTTGCTGTGCTGATCGCCGCCGTCGCCGTAGTTTTGGACCAGATGGCCGGGAAGCCAGGGCCGTCGGCCGCCCAAAGCACAACGTCTTCCGCCCCAACCCCAGGCTCCAACGCCACCGCTTCAGGGACCCCGACCCCGGGTGGTGCCGGGGAGCCCGCCCAGTCCGGTAGCCCGACGTCGGGCGCCGAAGGCAGCGCAGGCAACAACAGCGAGGAGGAGGGTGGCCCGTCCACCGCCAAGCCGCTCGAGGTCCTCCCGCCGGTAACCGCCACTCCCACAGGTTTGCCCGAACCATCTGCCCCCGCGCCACTGATCACCACCTTGCCTGAGCCCGGAAGTGCGGCCGGTGAAGTGGTGGACGGATGGCCTGCCGATATTTTGACGTTGCCCCAAGGAACAACGATCGGTTCCACCTCAATATCGACGTCTGGTGATGTCCTCCAAGTAACAGCGGACGGAATCATTGCCAAACCGCAGGCCGAGGTCCTGGCGTCCTTCCGGCAGTCGTTGGTGGCCCATGGATTCTGGTCGGAGGGAGCCCCCGCAGCGGAAGGAGCTGTTGCCGAACGATTCGTGCGAGGCGCAGACACGGTCACGGTTTCAGTGTCGACGACAGGCACAGGCAACTCACGCTTCCAGCTTTTGGGCAGCCTGCACACGGCGGCGGACTAGGGGCAGCGATGTACATTTCACTCTCGGACCGAGGTAAACGGGACAAGCCGGAGGGAACACGAACGGCACTATCGAGCGAAGTGCCGTTCCGTTTGTCTCCGGTCATTTTGTGGTTGGGCATTGTGAGTATGGTGACCGATGTCTCCTCGGAGTCGGTCACCGCGATCCTCCCTTTGTATGTGACCGGATTCCTGGGATTGTCCACCATTGCCTTTGGGGTCATCGACGGCATCAACCAGGGCGCCAGTGCGATCGTCAGGATTGCGGCCGGCTGGGCTGCCGACCGCAGTGGCCACCCCAAACGGATAGCTTTGGCCGGCTACGGCTTGTCCATGATTGCCAGAATTGGTTTTCTCTTCGCGGGCGGGTTCTGGGCAATAGCGGCAATAGTTACCGGTGACAGGATCGGCAAGGGCATCCGCACGGCACCGCGGGACGCCCTCATTTCGGTCTCAGCACAGCCCGAACATCTGGCTCGTTCCTTCGGCGTGCACAGGATGCTGGACAACATCGGCGCCGCGGCCGGGCCGTTGATCGCGTTCTTCGTGTTGTTGATGATTCCCAACGGTTTCAGCACGGTGTTTGTGGTGTCTCTGGCGTTCGCCGTGATCGGTGTTGCTGTTCTTGCTTTGGTGGTGCCTGATATCAAGGCGCGTGGCCTCAAGGGCACGGAGGAACGCGAAGGACGCCGGCTTTTCGCTTTTTCCTGGAGTCACCTGAAGGAACCAGGGCTGGGCAAGCTGCTGATTGCTGCGGGGCTGTTGGGGTTGGTGACCGTTGGTGACGGCTTCATCTATCTGGTGCTGCAGGCACGGGATTCCTTCGCCGTCCAGTGGTTTCCGTTGTTGTTCGTGGGCACAAATGTGGTGTTCCTCGCCTTCGCCATTCCGCTGGGACGGCTGGCGGACCGGGTGGGAAAGATCCCGGTGTTCGTAGCGGGACACATTGCGCTACTGGCAACCTACCTCCTCGCGGCGGCACCTTTCGGGGGGCTTTGGGCGACTGTAGGCTGCCTGGTCCTCCTGGGAGCGTTCTACGCAGCCACAGATGGCGTTCTGGCCGCCTTGGCCAGCCAACTAACCCCTCCGGGGAAGCTCGCCACGGGCATTGCCTCTGCGCAGACAGTGGTGGCTCTCAGCCGGATGATGGCATCGGCAGGTTTCGGTGTCCTCTGGTACGCAGTCGGCGCGCCAACGGCCATGGTGGTGGCCGGTGGGTTGCTCGCCTGCGCTGTCGTGGCCGTCGCGTTCATCCTGAGAGGCGCCCGGATTGCCCCGGTTCAGGATGCAAGTGACGAGGCATGAGCGGCGGGCTCGCGGAAGGTAAGTTGCGGTGGGGTGCCCTCCTTGCCGTCACGGCACTGGTCCTGGTGGCGGCAGGTATCTACGCGGTGGGCGCATATCAGCGTTTCGAGGAGAGTCGCACTGCGGCCTCGTCCGTGGGCGTCACGGCGAGCCAGCCGCTTCCGGCCGGACCCTTCATCCTTTTTCGCAACACAGCATCAGGCCAAGGCTACGGAAACGCCGCCACTGTTCCGTTGGACTCCCCGGATGGCACCCGGGCGGTGAGTGGACAAGAGTGCGATCGCGTTTACGGAACGCCGGAGAACGTGGTGTGCCTGAAGACAAACCGGGGATTGGTGACGGCATTCGAGGCTGCTGTGCTGGACCGCAACTGGGAGCAGCAACGGGCCTGGCCGGTCCCGGGAATACCCAGCAGGACCCGCATCAGCCCCGACGGTTCCATGATCGCCACCACCGTTTTCGTTTCCGGCCACTCCTATGCCACAGCAGGCTTTTCCACCGCCACCGAGATCAGCCTTCCGGAAGGTACCTCCGGTAACCTCGAGGACTTCGCCTTGATGGTGAACGGCGAAAGGCTTCTTGCCACCGACAGGAACATTTGGGGTGTGACCTTCGCGCCTGGCCAGAGCGATGTTTTCTACGCTACTGCCGCTTCCTCAGGGCGCATCTGGCTGGTGCGGGGGAGCCTGTCCGCCAAGACCCTGACTGCCATTCACGACAACGTTGAGTGTCCGTCCATCTCGCCTGATGGCACGCGGATCGCGTTTAAGAAGAACGACGGCGGGGCGTTGGCAGCCCACTGGAACGTCGCTGTGCTTGAGCTCGCTACGGGACGGGAAACGGTACTCGCTGAGAAGCGCAGTGTCGATGACCAGATCGAATGGCTCGACAACCAGAACGTTCTCTACGGTTTAGCGGACGAAACCATTGACGGGGACAGCAACATCTGGAAGCTGGCAACCGATCCCGACTCGCAGCCGAGCCTGTTCATCGCCCACGCATGGTCACCCAGCGTGGTCCGCTGAAGCTGCTCGAGGTCAGGGGTCCACTGCATGGATCCGCTGGCGCCCGGCCCGGAGTTCGGGGGTCGGACACCAGCGGAAGTCGCCGTTTACGGCCGGCCGTCAGCAGGTCCGCAGCAACCCGCAGAGAAGCCCGCCGGTTTGTGTGGGACTGGGCGTGGGACTGGGGGTGGCAGTCGCCGTCGCCGTCGCTGTTGGTGACGGCGTTGCGGTGGCGGTGGCAGTCGGAGTAGCTGTGGCGGATGGCGCAGCCTGCTGCTGGGCAGGCGCCGCCGTGGAGTACACGACGTCAACGAAGTAGTTCGTGGCGTTCCAGGAGTTGGTCGGCATCACGCCGCCGGATCCGTACCGATAGAGCCCGTTATTCGGGCCGGAGGCGGTGAACACGCCACTGGTCCACGTTTGGTTGAAGAACCCCTGTGTAAAGGAGTACCTGCCGTTGGGCGCCCGGTAAGACACCACATAGGTTTGGCCTGTAGACAAGGCGACCGGGGCGGACAGCGTAGCCGTTTGCCACCCGGTAGCGGTTTCATTCGTGAATGTCACCTGGGCGAGGCGGCTACCCGCAGAATTCCACAGGGATCCGACGTGAGTACCAGTGTTGCCTGTTCCCTTGTAGAACCGGATGCCGGTTACGCTTCCTGCTTGCGAAACCGTGAAGGCCGTCCCGAGCTCCACCGATTTGGTTTCAGAAGCGGCCGCTACCTGTGGCACCAACGATCCAAAGATCGTGGATTGCTGCATGGTTGGGGCAGCCGTGGTGAATTGCCAATTGCTCGGGGACAGCGTCTGCCCTTGTGGAGTTGCCACACCTGAGACGCTGGCTGAAATCACCGTGCTGGCCGGCAGGGCAGCCGTCGGCGTGAAGGTGATGGTCTTGGCGTCGGCGGACAAAGCAGCCGTCCCGGCCACGGCCGAACCGTTCGCGGTCAAGGTGAACGAGGCACCGGGTTTTATGGCCGTGGAGAACGTGATGGTCGGTTTCACATCAGTCGGAATGGCCGTTGCACCGGGACCCGGCACCTGCGCCACCACGCTCAGTGGCGGTTCCGCTACGGTAAATACCAAATCCACGAGGTAGCTTGCCGTGGATGCGGTGTTTGGGAAATCCCCGCTGTAGGAGTAAGCCCCGGAATCCGGCTCCGTCTTTAGCGGCCCGCTGGTGAAGCCCTCGCCGAATCCTCCGGCGGTGTAGGAGTACTTACCTGTAGGCGTCTTGTAGGCGGCCACGTACTCTGTGTCAGCCTGGATGTTCACCGGTTGGCTGAACGTGGCCGTCTGCCAGCCGGTGCTGGATTCATTGGTGAAGGCGACGGTAGCCAACACCTGGCCGGCGGCCGTGTACAGGTATCCGGTGTGGGTTCCGGTGTTCCCCGCGGACTTGTAGAAGCGCACGCCGGTTACCTGGCCGGCGGTGTCACTGCTGAACCGGACGCCCAACGTCAAAGGCACTCCATCATTGACTTCGACAGTGGTCGGCGTCACCGTGTCCTCGTACAGGCTGCAGGGGCACGAACCAGGCGTGCCGGCCGGCGGGACAGTGGTGAACTGCCAGGTACCGCCGGACGACATCGGTTGTCCGGACGTCGCCGTCGCGGTCACCGTTGCCGTGTACGTTGTACCGGCCGCCAAGGGGGCCGCCGGAGTGAACGTGACCTTGCGCGTTGCCGTGTCGTAGGCGGTGGTTCCTGAAACCGCAACGCCGGCGGCGGTCTTGAGGGACAGAGCAACGCTTGAGGCAACTGCGGCCTCGGAAAGGACTGCGCTCACGGTCGAGTTCAGTGGGACGCTGGAGGCGTTCGGGATCGGGTTATGACCGCCGACCGTGAACGGTGGCGCCGAAACCATCACCACCACGTCCACCAAGTAGCTGGCGGACGACCGCGAACCCGGGAAATCGCCACTGTACGTGTACGCGCCCGCGTCCGACACAGTCCGAAGGGGTCCAACGCTCATGCCGGACCCAAAGCCGTTGGACGTGGCCGAGTAGGCGCCCGTGGGTGACTTGTAGGACGCAATATATTCAGTGTTCGCCGCAATCTGGACGGGCTGGCTGAACATTGCGGTCTGCCATCCGGAGCTGCTCTCGTTGGCGAAGGTAACTGTTGCCAGCTGCTGGCCCGTGGCCGTGTAGAGGGCGCCCGTATGCGTGCCCGTGTTGCCGGCCGACTTGTAGAACCGGATGCCGGTGACCTCGCCTGCCGAAACACTCGAGAACCGCACACCCAATGTCAGCGGAACGCCATCACGGATCTCGGCAATCCCTGGCGTCACGCTGTCGTCGTAAAGACTGCAGGGGCAGGAACCGGGAACCGGCACCGTGGACGCTGTGGTGAATGTCCAGGTGCCCCCTGAGGTTACCTGGCCGCCTACCGTGTCGGTACCGGCAAGAGTCGCCGTGTACTGCGTACTGAAGGCCAACTGCGATGTCGGAGTGAACGTGGCGCGGCGGGTAGCAGCGTCGTAGGTCGTGGTGCCGGCCACGGGACCGGCAGCAGACTGCAGCGTCAACTGGACGCTGGCGGCGGTGACGGGCTTGGAGAACACCGCGCTGACCTTCGTGGAGACCGCGACGCTTGACGACGACGGGATCGGGGAGTGCCCGGACACCGTCATTGGGGAATTGTCAACGGTGCTGAAGATGGCGTCGGCGAAGTAGTTGCCCCCGTTGAAGCTGGTGGTCGGGAAGCTCTGGGAGGTGCTGTACACACCTGCGGGTTCAGCGCCAAAGCCCCCCGCAACCGTCAGTGGGGCAGCGGTGGACCCGAAGCTCACCCACTGGAAGTCCTTGGTGGCATAGTGCCCCCGTGGAGCCCAATACGAGACCGTGTACTTCTGCCCGGCGGCGACCGCTACAGGTTGGCTGAACAGCGTGCTCTGCCAACCGCTGGCAGTCTCATTGCTGAATGTGGCGGTGGCCAGGCGCTCGCCGGAGGAACTCCAGAGTGAGCCCGTATGCGTTCCTGTGTTTGCGGTGCTCTTGTAGAAGCGGACGCCGGTGATGAAGCCATCCACCGTGGGAGTGAAACGCAGTCCCATTTCGTACGCGCCCCCATCACCGGAGTCCTGGATCGCGGGAACCGTTTGGCCGAACACGCTGTACGGTCCGCTCAGTACGAGGTTGCGGGTGGTCGGAGTTCCAATGTTGGCGCTGTCGTCAATCGCGCGAACCTGGATGGTGGCATTTGCCAGGCCCTGCTGGATGTAACTGTAGGTCCAGTTCTGCTTGCCCGCGGCGGGGTGCCAAGTGCTGCCGCCGTCCGTGGAAACCTCGACGCCGGCAACCACGCCGCCGGTGTCGGCTGCGGTGCCGCTTACTGTGACTTTGCTGCCATGGGGGATGGTGGCCCCATTGGCCGGGGCGGTAACAGCAACCGTCGGCGCTGTCCGATCGCTGCTGGCGGCCGCGGCCACAAGGCCTGCTGCCCTCGAAGCCGGCTGCGCCCCCATGTCGGCAAGAAGGTTGACTTGGGCTTGGCGCATCCTCGGGTCAGCCGGAGCCCCGTTGCCGTCGTGTTCCTGATCCAGGCCCCAGGTCCACTGCACGCTGCCGGCTGAGAACACCAGGGCCCCGCTCGCAGCGCGATACAGCGTGACGTTATGGGTGGTGGTTCCGGGCTTCACCGTGTTCCCGTAGTCCTGCAGATATTCGGCTACGCTGCCTACCGTTGTGGACAGGCGGATGAGGCCGGCCGGACGGAAGCCGTTGTCGATGTCCTCGTTCGACTCATACCCCACGGTGTGCGGAGCCAACGCCGCCGACGAGCCTGCCGGCAGGGAAGCCAGCGTGGTATTACGCCAGAGCCGCGTCTTGCCTTCCTCGGAGCTGACGGTCACGGGAAGGTCGGAGTAGTTGGACATGTACAGGGTTCCAGTCAGCCCGTTCTCCGGGAGTCCGCCGCCATTGGCCTGTGATGCGAAACGCGGGTCCCGCCAGGTGCCTGTCCACTGCGGGCTGGGGTCGATCTTGCCGTTGGACCACGTCTCCTTGTAGGAGGTCAGCGTGCGCCCGGCTGCGCCATCCACGATTGAGGGTTCGAAACGGGTCCTCCAATACATCTCGTTGCCGGACAAGAACTGCAGGTTGACGCCCGCATCGCGTGCCGCTGCGACGTTGGCGCGCTGTGGGCCGGACCAGTACTCATCGTGCCCCACGGACAGGAACACTTTGTGATTGAGCAGCAAACTCCCGCTGCGGTCGGTGTCGAGCCCGCTGATGTAGCTGACGTCATAGCCGTTCTGCTCCAGGAAGCGGACCATCGGGTACTCGTTGGCGAAGTAAAAGTCCCTGCCATCGGGCCCGCCGCGGCTGTTCATGGGCCGGTTATAACTGATCTTGTAGGCCCTGCCATTGTCACCGCCCTCATAGAAGCTGGAGCCTCCGTAAGTGTTGTAGGCCTGCCATGTGGTGTCACTGGTTTGGAAGACCACGTCCGAGCGGCTGGCGTCTTGGCGGACAACGAACGTTATGTGGCTTTGGCCGCCAGTATCAGGCCTTGTCAGCAGGGCAACGTAAACACCGGATACTGCTGTTGCCGGTACTTGCCACGTTGCCGACACACCCCACGTGCCGCAGTCGTACAGCTCCGTGGCGAGGTCGCTCCGGCAGGCAGGTTGGTTCTGGCGCAAGACCGATGGCACAACATCCGCGATCTTGCGCGCTCCGTTGCCGCCGTACCAGCCTGTGCGGTAGATCGCTATGGTGTAGCTCGGCGCATTCGTGGCCACCTTAAAGCGGATGGGCTGGCCGGCATTGACGCTGATCTCGGTCGAGAAGCCTTGAATGCTGTCATCCCCGGCTCCAAGGATGTCCCACTCCGATGGGGGGCTGCCTGGTTTGGAGTTCTCGCAGACCACTGGGTTTACCACGGGGTCGCAGGGCCCTGCCGCAACGGCTGCTGGTGCTGTAAGAGGCAGCAGGGCTGCCACCATGGCAAGCACCAAGGGCACAAGAAACCCTTTGAAGACCCGCTGCGGTTGGGTAGCTGAAGGACCGGGCATGAGAACTCCTGGAGTGGTACGCCGATTGCTAAGACGGGGCCACGCCTTAAGCGCAGCCCCTGCTTGCCGCTCCCCAGCCAGGGTCAAACCAAGATCTTCAGTTATGAAATACAGGATTATCACGGATGGATGTTCCGAAGATCGGGACCGGATCCGGCAAAGACCGAACAGAAGTTCAAGCCGAAGCCGGATCACAGGAACGAATCCGCCAAGTAACCCTTGGCAGGAGTGTAGGGGCGTGGCTTGCCGCCCGCAAGGGCTTACGCCTTCAGATCCGCGGATTTCGCACAAACCGCAGTAGATTTAGTGGATACAGACACCCGGGCCACCCAGGAGAACCGAAGCGCCTTGCACCTGAAAAGTTTGACTGTCCGAGGATTCAAGTCGTTTGCGTCGGCCACGACCTTCGACTTTGAGCCGGGCGTCACTGCCGTCGTCGGTCCCAACGGCTCGGGCAAATCCAATGTGGTGGATGCCTTGGCCTGGGTCATGGGAGAGCAGGGCGCAAAAACCCTCCGCGGCGGCAAGATGGAAGACGTCATCTTCGCAGGTACCTCAGGCCGGCCTCCGCTGGGCCGGGCCCATGTGGCCCTGACAATCGACAATGCGGACAACGCACTCCCCATCGAGTACAGCGAAGTCACCATCTCCCGGACCCTCTTCCGTACGGGTGGGTCCGAGTACGCCATTAACGGCGCACCCTGCAGGCTCCTGGACATCCAGGAACTCCTCTCCGATTCAGGCCTCGGCCGCGAGATGCACGTCATCGTCGGACAAGGCCAGCTGGACCGCGTACTCCATGCCACCCCTGAGGACCGCCGCGGCTTCATCGAAGAGGCCGCAGGCATCCTTAAGCACCGCCGCCGCAAGGAAAAGACTGTCCGCAAGCTGGAAGCCATGCAGGCCAACCTCGCACGGCTCGGTGACCTCACGGCAGAGATACGGCGGCAATTAACCCCCTTGGGCAAGCAGGCAGAAATAGCCCGCCGTGCCCAAACAGTCCAGTTCGATGTCCGTGATGCCCGCGCACGACTTTTAGCTGACGACCTCGTGCAACTGACCACAACCCTTGAAAAGGACGTCGCCGACGAAGCAGCGCTCAAGGAGCGCCGTCAGGTGGTTGAAGCGGAGCTGGGTGCGGGGAGGCGACGCCAAGCTGCCTTGGAGCAACAGGCCACCGAAGCCACACCGCGACTCAACGCAGCACGCGACCATTGGTACCAGCTCTCAGCAAACAGGGAACGACTCCGCTCGCTCGGATCACTGGCCACGGAGCGCAGGAGGCTCTTGGGTTCCTCGGAGGTCAGCCCGGACACGGGACGCGACCCCGAGCAACTCGAACGCCAAGCCGCCAGGGTCCGTGAGGAACAGGCTGCCCTTGAGCACGACATCCTTGCAAAGCAAGCGGCACTCCTGGAAGCCACAGTTGCCAAGGACTCGGCCGAAGCACTCGCAGCTGCGGAAGACAAACGCTTGACGGCCATGCTAAGGGCAGCCGCCGACCGCAGGGAAGGGCTGGCCAGATTGGCAGGCCAAGTGGCAGCGGCCAGATCCCGGGCTGAAGCTGCCGAAGCCGAGCGTGGTCGCCTCAGGGAATCCCTCGGTGCAGGTGACGAACGGCGCCGTAAGGCGCAAAGCGAGTTCACTGCCCTCGAAACACAGGTGGCGGGCGTTGAAGACGGCGAAGAGAGCCTCGACGCTGACTACGAGAATGCCAACGAGGTCCTGGATGCTGTCCTGGCGGAGATCGAGGAACTGAAAGCTTCCGAGCGGGAAGCTGTCCGTGAGCGGGACGCCCTGACGGCTCGGCGTGATGCACTTCAACTGGGGCTCAACCGCAAGGACGGGTCCGGAAGTCTTCTGACGGCTGAGGGCGTTCTTGGTTCATTGGCCGCGCTGATAACTATCGAGCCGGGATACGAAGCCGCCATAGCTGCCGCCCTGGGGAGTGCCTCTGACGCCTTGGTGGTCGCCGATACGGACAGCGCTGTAGCAGCCTTGCGTTTACTGAAGGATGACGACGCCGGCCGGGCAGCACTGCTTCTTGCCGGCGGTCCACCCGCCGAGGAAGACGTACGTGCCAACGCCGCGCTTCCCGCCGGTAGTCGCTGGGCAGCCGATGTGGTGAAAATCGCTGATCCCGCTGCTCAAGGTGCGCTCGCACTCTTGGCCCGTACCGCCGTCGTCGATGATGTGGAGGCGGCGGCAGACCTCATTGCGGAGCACCCTGGCCTCAGGGCTGTCACCCGTGAAGGTGACGTTCTGACCTCCCTGACCATCACAGGCGGATCGGCCACCGCGCCGTCACTGCTTGAGGTTCAGGCAGCAGTGGACGACGCCGTTGCCCGGCTCCAGGAGGTCACGGCCCGTCTGGAACGTGGACGCTTCGCCTTGGCCGGAGCTCAATCGCGCCGCGCCGAAGCGCAGGACCGCGCCGACGCCGCCTTGGAGCGGCTGCACGAATCGGATGCCCGGCTGGCGGCGGTCGCTGAGCGCTTGGGCCATCTTAACTCGGTTCTTCGCAGTGCTGTTGGCGAAAGCGAAAGGCTCGCTGCATCCATGGCCAAGGCTGAAGCCAACATCGCTGAAGCTCAACTGGACCTCGAAGTCGCAGCGGAGCGCCTCGCTGCGGCCCAGGAAGCTCCGGATGAGGAACCGTCCACGGATCAACGGGATGAACTGGCTGCCCACGCCAGAACCGCCCGGGCATTGGAAACAGAGGCCCGCCTCGCGCTCCGGACTTCGGAAGAGCAGTTGGGAGCAATCAGTAACAGGGCGGCATCTCTTGAGCGGGCAGCAGCAACTGAACGCCGTGCCCGTGAAGAGGCCGCTCGTCGGGCGCAACGCCGACGCGCCCAGGCGAATCGTGCGGCGGCAGTCGCGTCAGCGGTGGAGCAGACCCTCCGGTTCATCGATATTTCGGTGGATCTGGCCGGATATGATCGTGACCTTGCCGAGCAAAAGCGTGAGCAGCTGGAGAAGGAGCTCACTGAGGTCCGCTCCGGGAACGATGCCCTGGCCCGGGAGCTTGCCGAACTGACTGACTCGGTGCACCGGGATGAAATGGCCCGGACACAGCAGCGGCTCCGCATCGAGGCCCTGGAATCGCGGTCCATCGAAGAACTGGGCCTCTCCGCTGAACAACTCATTGCCGATTACGGTCCCGATCAACCGGTTCCACTGCCACCCGGAGCCACCACCGATAAGTGGGCTGAGCTTCGGGCGCCGGTTGATGAGAACGGCGAGGCCATCATCGAGGGAGTTCCGTTCGTCCGGGCAGAGCAGGAAAAACGGCTGAAGAAGGCCGAACGAGAACTTGCGGCGCTGGGCAAAGTGAACCCCCTCGCCTTGGAAGAGTTCGCCGCGCTGGAAGAACGGCACCAGTTCCTGAGCTCGCAGCTTGAAGACCTCAAATCCAGCCGCAAAGACCTGCTGGACATCATCAAAGAGGTGGATAACCGTGTCCAGCAGGTGTTCACCGAAGCCTTTGCTGATACTTCAGCGCAGTTCGACCACGTCTTTGCCCGGCTCTTCCCCGGCGGCGAAGGAAAGTTGGTACTCACTGACCCTGACGACATGCTCACCACGGGAATAGAAGTAGAGGCCAGGCCCGCTGGCAAGAAGATCAAGAGGCTTTCGCTGCTCTCCGGCGGGGAGCGCTCACTCACGGCAGTGGCACTATTGGTGGCGATCTTCAAAGCCCGTCCCTCGCCGTTCTATGTCATGGATGAAGTGGAGGCGGCGTTGGACGATACCAACCTGGGCCGGCTCATCACCATTTTTGAGGAACTGCGGGAGTCCAGCCAGTTGATCGTGATCACCCACCAGAAGCGAACCATGGAAGTGGCCGACGCACTTTACGGAGTCACGATGCGGGGCGACGGCGTCTCCACCGTGATCAGCCAGAGGCTCGGTGCCGGGGCATAGCTTTATGAGAAGGTAGGGGAGTGAACGATTTCCTACCCATAATTCTGTCCATTCTCGCTGCGCTCGTAGTGGTCGGCGGACTCGTGCCGGTACTGATGAAAGCCCGGAAGACCGGCGCAAAGTACCCCGGAACACGTGACGCGAATGATCCCGTCCAGTCATCGGCAGCAGGCGGCGGAACCCTTGTGGAGGACCGCCCGGATGCGGTAAAGGCCCCGGCCCCGACCTTCGACGGAACCGTCGAGGACACGGACGTCCCGGATGACGCCGCCGGGCTCGAGACCATCGCCATCGATACACCGGCGCCGGTGGAGGGTCGCCTGACCCGTCTCCGTGCCAGGTTGATCAAGTCCAACAACATCCTGGGCAAGGGCCTCCTCGCACTTTTGTCAGGCGACAAGATTGACGAGAACGTGTGGGACGAGGTTGAAGAGACCCTCCTGCTGGCCGACCTTGGCACCGAACCCACCATGCAGCTGGTCGATGCTTTGCGGGAGCGCGTGAAGGTGCTGGGCACCCGCAGCCCCGAGGACGTCAAGGCGATGCTCCGTGAGGAGCTCATCAAGCTGGTGGATCCCGGCATGGACCGTTCGTTGAACGTCGAGCGCAAGGGTGACCGTCCCGCCGTCGTCCTTGTTGTTGGTGTGAACGGCGTTGGCAAGACCACCACCGTAGGCAAGCTGGCACGTGTGCTGGTGGCTGAAGACAAGGACGTGCTGTTGGGGGCGGCTGACACGTTCCGTGCGGCAGCGGCCGAGCAGTTGGCCACGTGGGGACAGCGTGTGGGTGTGCCCACCGTCAAATCCGATATCGACGGCGCGGACCCAGCTTCCGTGGCCTACGAGGCCGTGAAGGCCGGCATTGACCAGGAAGTCGATGTGGTCATGGTGGACACCGCCGGACGCCTGCAGAACAAGACCGGCCTGATGGATGAGCTCGGAAAGGTCAAGCGCGTCATCGAAAAGCTGGCCGAAGTGGATGAGGTCCTGCTGGTCCTGGACGCCACTACCGGACAGAACGGCCTCAACCAAGCGCGCGTCTTCGCGGAGGTAGTCAACATCACGGGCATCGTCCTGACCAAGCTGGACGGAACCGCCAAGGGCGGCATTGTTGTGGCCATCCAGAAGTCATTGGGGGTCCCGGTGAAGCTCATTGGCTTGGGCGAAGGCCCGGACGACCTCGCACCGTTCGATGCCGAAAGCTTCGTGGACGCACTGCTTAACTAGCGCTGCCTGCCCAACTGACTGGCATTAGCGGTTGTTCTGAGCCCTCAGAGCAACCACTATTGCCAGTCAGTTTTTCGGTTTAAGCGGTTCGCGTGCCGGCAGCCACGCCGCGGCGGTAAGGAGGAGCACGCCTCCTGTGATGCCGAACGCCCAGCCGTAGCCAAGGCGGTCAGCGAGGAGTCCCGCCACGATGGGACCGACGATCGCGCCTGTGTCAGCCGCCATCTGGAAGATGGCGAGTACCTTCCCTCCCGAACGTCCCCGGCCGATAACATCGGCGACGGCGGCCTGTTGCGCCGGCCCCAGCAAACCGGAGCCGAATCCTGCCACAGCCGAAGCTATGAGGAATGCGGGCAGGTCTGATGTGAGGCCAATGACCCCGGTGGCCGCGCCCGTGATGACCAGACCGGGGATCAGCAAGGGCTTACGTCCCCAAGCGTCCGCGAGCCGCCCGCTGAAGGTCAGCGCCAAGGCGTTGCCAACGGCAAAGATAGCCAGGGCCCAAGCGGCGGTCTCCGGCGCGGACTGCAGGACCGCAACGGCGAACAGCGGGATAGTGGCCATGCGGACGCCGAACGTCACCCAGCCGTTGCCGAAGCTCGAAAAAATGGCGGCACGGTACGCGGAGTCCGCCAGAGCTTCCTTCAAAGTCATTGCCGGGGCAGGTGCTGCGTCCTCCGCCGCATTGCCTTCCCCGCTGAGCATGGTCCGCACCACCAGGGCAGCCACCAACAACGCTCCGGCGTAGGCAAGGAAGGGCACCCGGAGGCCAAAGCCCGCCAGCAAACCGCCCACTACCGGCCCCAGGACGCTTCCGATCAGGAAAGCTGAGGCGTAAGCACCGGACACACGTCCCCGCCGTTCGGGTGGTGCAAGCCGGATGAGCAGTCCCATGGCGGCAACCGTGAACATCACCGAGCCGGCCCCGCCCAGACCGCGGAAGATCAGCAGTTGCCAATAGTCTTGGGCAAAGGCGCAAGCCGCCGTGGACACCGCCACGATCAGCAAGCCTGAGACGTAGACATTCCGTTCGCCAAAGCGTCCGATCAAGGCGCCGCCTGCCGGGGCGAAGACCAGCCTCATGAAGGCGAAGATGCTGACAATCACTGCGGCAGCCGTGGCGCCGACGTCGAACGTTGTGGCGAACTGCGGCAGGACAGGAGCCACCAGACCAAAGCCCAGCGCGATCAGGAAAGCCGCAGCCAACATCACCTTGATGTCGCGCGGAAGGGGAGCCTTCTCCGGCCTGATCCTTGGAGCTTTGACGGATCTGGGCGACTCGGTCATACGGTACTGGTCCTTCAGGTGGGATGTCTGGGGCTATTGGGGTGCGTGTGGTCGAAAACCGGGTATTTCCTGTGAAGTCCGACGCCTGAAACATATCCGTAACACCGGGGATATGCACCATTTACGTTGGGGAGGTTGTTGTAACGAGCCCGCAATGTAAAACCTGCGCAGGTGAAACACGGCGGCACAAAACTCTTAAGCAGGACGCAAACGGCGTCAGGACAGCGGTTGAACCGCAGATCTAGCAAGAGAGGAACGTGCACCATGGAACTTACCGCAGGTCACGTATGGGTCATGGTGGCGGCGGCGCTTGTGCTGTTCATGACACCTGGTCTGGCATTTTTCTACGGCGGCATGACACGCGCCAAGGCAGCCCTGAACATGATGATGATGAGCTTCATCTCCATCGGCATCGTGGGCGTCGTCTGGGTGCTGTGGGGCGCTTCGATGAGCTCCGGTGAAGGTTTCCTGCAGATCGTGGGTAACCCGTTTGCCACCTTCGGCCTGGAAGGCATTGACACCCCGGATGGCTTGATCAAGGTCGGCTACGCTTCCACCTTCGCCATCATCACGGTCGCCCTCATCAGTGGCGCGATCGCTGACCGCGCAAAGTTCGGCGCCTGGAGCATCTTCGTCCCGGTTTGGGTCACGCTGGTTTACTGCCCGCTGGCCTACATGGTGTGGGGCGGCGGACTCTTCGGCCCGGAAGGCGCTATCGGCAAGGCCCTTGGCCCGGCCATTGACTTTGCAGGTGGCACCGTGGTGCACATCAATGCCGGTGTAGCAGCCTTGGTCCTGGTCCTCATCATTGGTAACCGCCGTGGTTTCGGCAAGGACCCGAACCACCGCCCGCACAACATCCCGTTCGTGATGCTTGGCGCTGCAATCCTTTGGTTCGGCTGGTTCGGATTCAACGGCGGTGCAGCAACCACCGCTGAACAGGGTGGCCTCATCTGGATCAACACCCTCGCAGCACCTGCAGCAGCCATGATCGGCTGGCTCATCACCGAACGCATCCGCGACGGCCACCCGACCTCCCTCGGTGCAGCTTCAGGTGTGGTTGCCGGCCTCGTGGCCATCACCCCCGCCTGTGCAAACGTCAGTCCCATAGGTGCACTCGGTCTCGGTGTGGTTGCCGGTGTGGCGTCGGCCCTGGCCGTTGGCTTGAAGTTCCGCTGGGGCTTCGACGACTCGCTGGATGTCGTAGGCGTCCACCTTGTTTCCGGCATCATCGGCACCGTGGCATTGGGCTTCATCGCCCTGCCCACCGACGGCGTCGGTGGCGGCCTCTTCTACGGTGGCGGCATGGCCCAGATGTGGGCACAGCTCGCGGCAGCCGGTATCGCCATTGCTTTCTCGGCCATCATGACGGCCATCATCGCCTTCGCCATCCACAAGACCATGGGCTTCCGGGTCTCCACTGAGCAGGAGAACGTTGGCGTCGACCTCAGCCTCCACGCTGAGACGGCCTACGAATTCGGTGTCAACGGCCACGGCGGCAGCTTCCAGCCCCTGCACGAGGCGATGACTGGAAAGAGCGATCCCGCAGCAGCCAAGACCCCCGCAGAAGGCAAGGAGAGTGTCCAGGCATGAAGCTCATCACAGCGATCGTCCGTCCCGAAAAGCTTGAAGCAGTCCGGGAAGGCCTCGAATCATACGGGGTCCAGGGCCTGACGGTCAGCGCGGCCAGCGGGTACGGCCGTCAGCGCGGCTACACCGAGGTGTATCGCGGAGCCGAGTACAACGTGGATTTGCTGCCCAAGATCCGCATAGAGGTCCTCGCTACGGATGAGCAGGCAGACGACATCCTGGATGTCCTCATCGCCAGCTCCAACACCGGCCGCGCCGGTGACGGCAAGGTGTGGACCGTGGATGTCTACGAAGCAGTCCGGGTCAGGACCGGAGAGCGCGGCGCAGCCGCAATCTAAGTCCTCCACTCAACATAAAGCGGGCCGGGTACCAATCAAGGTACCCGGCCCGCTTTTGGTGTATCCGCTGACTTTAGTCCTCGACGTCGGTGGGCCAGTTCGCCGGCCCCGCGCTGCCGGCGTCGTACTCGTCCAAGGGGACGGTACCGCTCTCCCACGCCCGAAGGACCGGCTCGATGATCCTCCAGCAGTCTTCAGCCGTGTCGCCACGGACGGACAGCAGCGGATCCCCGGTCAGGATGCCCTCCAGCACTTCTCCGTAGGGCAGCATGCCGGGTGCGTTGAGCTCGGCCACCAGACTGGCGCGGTCCAAGGTGAAGATGTCTCCGGGGCCGTTCACGTCGACGTTGAGTTGGAGCACGTCCGGACCGAAACCGATCCGCAGCTGGTTGGGGGAGTCCATACCGGAGAAGCCCTTTGGCAGATGAGGCACAGGGCGGAAGGTGATCACTGCCTCTTTGCGCCGGCGCCCCAGGGCCTTGCCCGATCGAAGGATGAAGGGGACGCCCTTCCATCGCCAGTTGTCGATGTCCACCCTGACCTCTGCGAGTGTTTCGGTATTTCGGGACGGGTCCACACCCTCCTCGGCGGCGTAGTCCGGTACCTTGCGTTCCCCGATGGTTCCCGCTGCATACCGGGCGCGCCGCGTCGAGCCGGTGTAAGGGGCCTTGATGCTGCTGGCCCGCAGGACCGTTGCCACGGCGTCACGAAGGTCCCGTTCCTCGATGGTGGCTGGGGCATCGATGGCGAGGAAAGCCATGATGTGCAGGAGGTGGCTCTGAATCATGTCGCGGAGCGCCCCGGCGGTGTCGTAATAGCGGGCCCGACCCTCGAGTGCCAGGTCCTCGTCGAAGATGACCTCCACTTTTTCGATGTGGTCCCGGTTCCACACTGGTTCCAGGAACCTGTTGGCAAAGCGGAGGCCCAGGATGTTCAGCACCGTGGCTTTGCCCAGGAAGTGGTCCACCCGGTGGATGTGATCTTCAGGCACCAAAGCGGCCAACGTCTTGTTCAACTCATGCGCCGATTCCGTGCCGGAACCGAAGGGCTTCTCCATGACCAAGCGTGTACCGGCGGGCAGCTGATCCCTGTGCAGGACCTCGCAAGCCTTCTGGCTGACGTGCGGGGGCAGGGCGAAGTAGATGGCAATAGGCCCCTCCAACGTCGCGAGCAGCTCCGCCAGGGGTCCGTCCGCCGTGACATCCACTTGGTGGTATTCCGTGGCGGCGGCAACGGCGGCCAAAGCAGCTTGCCCGGTGGCGTCGGCCCCGCCCACGGCAGCTTCAAAGGCGCCCTTGACTCTTTCCTGCCACTGTTCAGGGGACCAAGGGTCGGAGCCGGCTCCGACCAACCGAAGACCGGGAGCCCGGCCCGAAGCCAGTAGCCCGGCGAGTCCGGGAAGCAGCAGCCTGCCTGTGAGGTCCCCGGACGCGCCGAGGATGAGCAACGTTTTTACCGTCGTTTTGCTGGTCACTGTGCCAGCATGCCATCTTGCAGGTGCGACTTGGTACCCTAGATAGTCGAGTCCCCTTGTCGATTCAGATTTGTTGGGTTGAGACATTTTTATTTGGGGGCAATCGTCAAGACTCTGGCGTGCCGCATTGGCCGCCATTCGTAGACCATCGAAAGAAGTGCACGGCGCGTGTTCAATTCACTCTCTGACCGGTTGACAGCAACCTTCAAGAACCTTCGTGGCAAGGGCCGCCTCACCGAGGCTGATGTCGATGCCACCGTTCGGGAGATTCGCCGTGCCCTCTTGGATGCGGACGTTGCCGTATCCGTGGTCCGCGAGTTCACTGGCCGTATCCGCGAACGTGCCCTCGGCGCCGAAGTCTCGGGAGCATTGAACCCGAGCCAGCAGATCGTGAAGATCGTCAACGAGGAACTCAAAGAGATCCTTGGTGGCGAAACCCGCCGCATCCGCCTGGCCAAGACCGGCCCCACCATCATCATGCTTGCCGGCCTCCAAGGCGCCGGTAAGACCACCCTCGCCGGCAAGCTGTCCAAGTGGCTCAAGGCACAGGGCCACAGCCCCATGTTGGTGGCCTGTGACCTTCAGCGCCCCAATGCAGTGACCCAGCTCCAGGTTGTCGGCCAGCGCGCGGGCGTTCCCGTGTTTGCTCCGCACCCCGGTGCTACGTCCGAGCTCGAGCACCCTGCCGGTGACCCGGTAGCCGTCGCCAAGGCCGGTGTTGAGGAAGCTCGCCAGAAGCTGCACGACGTCGTGATCGTTGACACCGCCGGCCGCCTTGGCGTCGACGCCGAAATGATGGACCAGGCCCGCCGCATCCGTCAGGCGATCATCCCCAACGAGGTCCTCTTCGTCATCGACTCCATGATCGGCCAGGACGCCGTCAACACGGCGATGGCTTTTGATGAAGGCGTCAACTTCACGGGCATCGTGCTGTCCAAGCTCGACGGCGACGCCCGCGGCGGTGCCGCGCTTTCGGTAGCGTCCGTGACCGGTAAGCCGGTGATGTTCGCGTCCACCGGCGAAGGCCTGGACGATTTCGAGCTCTTCCACCCAGACCGCATGGCCTCCCGCATCCTGGACATGGGTGACGTCCTCACCCTGATCGAACAGGCGGAAAAGGCGTGGGACAAGGACGAAGCCGCCCGGATGGCGAAGAAGTTCGCCGACCAGGAAGACTTCACCCTGGACGACTTCCTCGCCCAGATGCAGCAGATCCGCAACATGGGCTCCATGAAAAAGATGCTCATGATGATGCCGGGTGCGCAGAACATCCGTCAGCAGCTGGAGAACTTCGACGAAAAAGAGATCGACCGCGTCGAGGCAATCGTCCGCTCCATGACTCCCCACGAGCGTGTGGCTCCGAAGATCATCAACGGCTCACGTCGCGCCCGTATCGCCAGGGGCTCCGGTGTGCATGTGTCCGAGGTCAATGGCCTGCTGGAGCGGTTCGCCCAGGCCCAGAAGATGATGAAGAAGCTCGCTCAGGGTGGCGGCATGCCGGGAATGCCCGGAATGCCGGGCCTCGGAGGCCCCGGTGGCGGACGCAAGGGCGGCAAGAATGCCCCGAAGAAGAAAGCACGCTCCGGCAATCCCGCCAAGGCAGCCCAGGAACTTCGCGATGCCGAAGCCAAGCGGGCAAACGCAGCCTCGGCGGCACCCACGGGTGCGGCTTTCGGCCAGGGCGCAGCAGACTTCGACCCGTCATCGCTCAACCTTCCCAAGGGCTTCGACAAGTTCCTCGGCAAGTAAACGTTGCAACCCGACTGGCTGACATTAGTGGTTGTTTTGAACACTCAGAGCAACCACAAATGTCGGTCAGTTGGGGTGTCAGAGCCGTGGAATAGGCTGAACCAATGCATAAGCAGCGCGTAGTCTTCGTCCACGGTTTGGGCAGTTTCGGTTCAGCCGCATGGCCGAAGCAACATGGCATGGCCCTTGCTTATGACGCACTCTTCCTTCGGCGGCACGGCTTTGATGCCGTCACCGAACCTCTGGAGTCCAACGTCGCGGCGGACGTGGCCATCCTGATCAACGCGCTGGTGGACTCCGGCGGCGGCCACGTCGTTGCCCACGAACAAGGCGCTATATCCGCCATGCTTGCCGCCGTCGAGCGCCCCGATCTGGTGCACTCGCTCTCCCTGGTAGAACCGTCCTGCTTGTCTCTGACCGCTGAGCTTCCGGCGACTGCTTCCTACCGGGCCCTCATGGAACCGCTGTTCGACGTAAGAAACCAGCTCAACGACGCCGACTACCAGCGCGAGTTCTACCGGCGTGCTTTCTCGGCCGAAACCGGCGGGCTGGACACCCCGGAGGCCCGGCGGTCAGCCCGCAGGCTCCGGCTCCAAGCACCGCCATGGGATGCCCCGCTCCATATCGTGCCGGGCGTTCCCACACTCGTCCTCACGGGAGGTTGGGAGCCCTTGTATGAGGAAATCGCCGGCTATCTGCAGGAAACCGGTGCCCTCCGCCGCGTAGCAGCGGGAGGACACCGGCCCCAGGATTCCGTTGACGGAGATCAGGCTATCCGCTCGTTCATCGCGGATGTCGGCCGGGCTATGTCAGTTCAAGCTTCCTGAGCGGCTGACGCCCTGGTTTGCCGGGACCTGAAGCTCCGGCAGGTACACCTTTCCACCTGAAGCCAGGAACTCCTCGCTCTTTTCCCGCATGCCGCTGTACATTCCAGCGATGGCCGCCTGCGATTCTGCCGAACCATACTCGTCACGGATGTCCTGGCTGATGCGCATCGAACAGAACTTGGGTCCGCACATGGAGCAGAAATGGGCGGTCTTCGCCGGTTCGGCGGGCAACGTCTCATCATGGAAGGCCTCGGCAGTCACGGGATCGAGGGACAACGCGAACTGGTCGCGCCACCGGAATTCAAACCGCGCCTTGGAAAGTGCATCATCACGTTCATGAGCCCCCGGATGTCCCTTGGCGAGGTCCGCAGCGTGCGCCGCGATCTTGTAGGTGATGACGCCCGTTTTGACGTCGTCCTTGTTGGGAAGCCCCAGATGCTCCTTCGGGGTCACATAACAGAGCATGGCCGTGCCGTAGCGTGCAATTTCCGTGGCGCCGATGGCCGAGGTGATGTGGTCATAGCCGGGGGCGATATCGGTAACTAGCGGACCCAACGTGTAGAACGGCGCACCCTTGCACAGTTCCTGCTGGCGCTCCACATTTTCACGCACCAGATGGAAGGGAATGTGCCCCGGGCCTTCCACCATGACCTGCACGTCGAACTCCCACGCCCGTTGTGTCAGCTCAGCGAGCGTATCCAGCTCGGCGAACTGCGCGGCGTCGTTCGCGTCGGCGATGGAACCGGGGCGGAGCCCGTCACCCAGGGAAAACGCGACATCGTATTTGGCGAAGATTTCGCACAACTCGTCAAAATGCGTGTACAGGAAGTTCTCCTGGTGGTGCGCCAAGCACCAGCCGGCCATGATCGAACCGCCGCGGGACACGATGCCCGTGACCCGGTTGGCGGTCAACGGCACGTACCTCAGCAGAACGCCCGCGTGGATGGTCATGTAGTCCACGCCCTGCTCGCATTGCTCGATCACGGTATCGCGGAAGATTTCCCACGTCAGCTTGTTGGCCTCGCCGTTCACTTTTTCCAGCGCCTGGTAGATAGGGACTGTTCCGATCGGAACGGGGGAGTTGCGGATGATCCATTCGCGCGTCGTGTGGATGTCATCTCCCGTAGAGAGGTCCATCACTGTGTCAGCGCCCCACTGGGCTGCCCACTGCAGCTTGTCCACCTCCTCGGCGATGGAGCTGGTGACTGCAGAGTTTCCGATGTTGGCGTTGATCTTCACGAAGAAAGCCTTGCCAATGATCATCGGCTCGGATTCGGGGTGGTTGATGTTGTTCGGGATAATCGCTCTTCCCGCGGCAACTTCGCTGCGGACAAGGTCAACATCGCAGTTTTCCCGCAACGCGACGAACTGCATTTCAGGAGTCACAACTCCCTGCTTCGCGTAGTGCATCTGCGTGACGGTCCTACCCTCGACGGCGCGGCGCGGCACAGGTTGCGCGCCCTTCCACTCCGCTGACGCTGCTCCACGCCGAACCGCGGACTTGCCGTCGTCGAGTAGGTTTCGTTCCCGACCAGAATAGGCCTCCGTGTCTCCGCGGGCTTCGATCCACGGTGCACGGAACGACTCCAACCCCACCACCGGATCGCTGCCCGGGCCTGCTGTTCGGTACACCCGCAAAGGGGGATTGGCTTGCCCGTTGGGGGAGGGCTCCAAAGCGATCTCCGTGACGGGGACTTGTATGCCGTTGTCGCGGTCTTCCAGCCACGCCAACGAGTGGGACTTCAACGATTGCGTGACGGGCTCAGGAGCGTTTTCGCTTGCGTTGATCTGGTTTTGGCCTGCGTTGATCTGATTTTGAACAGGGCTGTGCTGTGTTTCTGCGGTGCTCAAGGGAATACTCACTTCCTTCGCCGGCATTACCCGGACAGGTTCAACGGTCGCAGACTGCATCAGTCCGATCTCAGCCCCTGCAAGGGCTCCCGTGTGGTCGTAGACGAAGCTACCACAGCTCCCGGCGGGCTCCCAGTCACATGAGTACAGCAGGCTCTGGTTAGCCACCGCAGCTACGCTTTTGCCATGGCCAACATCATCGAATTCAGTGGACCCGTGCTCGTCTCGGCGGACGAAGAGCGCCGCGGGCTGTGGTCCATCGACGGCAAACTGACGTTTGAACGTCCCCTTGCCTCGCCGGACAAGGTATTGGATGGCTGGGTACTGCCGGGATTTGTTGACGCACACTGCCATATCGGACTCGGCGTTGGAGGAGCGGTTGACGAGCAGGCCACGCTTGCCCAGGCACAAGCAGACCTCGTCGCCGGGACGCTGCTGATCCGCGATTGCGGATCGCCCTCAGACACCCGCTGGGTACAGCAGCGATCGGACTTGCCCCGGTTGATCCGGTCAGGCCGGCATATCGCGCGGAGCCGACGTTACCTCCGCGGGTTGGGCCACGAGATTGAGCCCGGCGACCTCGTGGAGACCGTCCGAAAGGAAGCCCGCGACGGCGACGGCTGGGTAAAGCTGGTGGGTGACTGGATCGATCGCGGCGTTGGCGATCTCGCTGCCTCTTTCCCGGCGAAGATCGTGAGGGACGCCATTTCGGCCGCGCATGATGAAGGTGCCAGGGTCACGGCTCACTGTTTCGCCGAGGACACCATCGACGACATGCTCGATGCCAATATCGACTGCATAGAGCACGCCACCGGTCTCCTGCCGCGACACCTTCCCCGCTTGGTGGAACAGTCAGTGCCGATCGTTCCCACCTTGGTAAACATCGCTACTTTCCCGGATATAGCAGCCCAGGCCGGGCAGAAGTTTCCGGAGTACGCGGACCATATGACCCGTCTCTGGGAGGGGAGGCGTGAGCGTGTGCTTGAGGCCTTCGAGGCGGGTGTTTCCATCTATGCAGGCACCGACGCCGGCAGCGTGATCAAGCACGGCAGGATTGCCGACGAAATGAAGGAACTGCACGACGCCGGCCTGCCGCCGGCGGCGGTCCTGGACGCCGCCGCGTGGAGTGCCCGTCCATGGCTGGGAGCCGACGGCATCAGCGACGGGGCGAGTGCCGACGTCGTGCTGTGCAGTACCGATCCACGGCGCCACCTGGAGACAGTGCTCGAACTAAAGCACATCGTCCTGCGAGGCGAGATCGTACGTTAGGAATAAATTGAAGCTTCAAGTAATTTAGTAAGGTAAGCAGGGTACCGAAAGGCGGCATCCTCAAAACCGGGAGCTTCACATGACCACCACCTCCAGCCAGGATCTTCTTCCCGCCGAACTCACCATGGGCACCGTCATGCTCAAGGTCGGCGACATGAAGGTCATGAGTGACTATTACCAGCGCGCCCTGGGGCTGGACGTCGTGGCCGAGCAGGATGGCGGGCTCTATTTGGGACGCGTAGGTAAGCCCGTTGTCCATCTTGCGCCGGCGGTTGGCTTGCAGATACCGGGGCGGGGGGAGGCTGGCCTGTTCCACACAGCCATCCTGTTCCAGGATCAGCCCTCACTGGCCGCAACCATCGCCACGGCCGCTGAATATGAGCCCCGGGCGTTCGCGGGCAGCGCCGACCACCTGGTCAGCGAAGCGTTCTACTTCACTGACCCCGAAGGTAATGGAATCGAGCTTTACTACGACAAGCCGCGTGAACTCTGGCAGTGGGATGGCAAGAATGTAGTGATGGATAATGTGGCCTTGCCGCCGCAGCGCTTCCTCCAGCAGCACCTGAGCGAAGCTGCCGTAACGGGGCAGCGGGAGGCCGCTGCCGGCGTTGGACACGTGCACCTGCAGGTGGGCGACGTGGAGACTGCGCAGAAGTTCTACGTTGAGACCCTTGGCTTCGAGCGGACTGCAGGCTGGCATGGTCAGGCGCTGTTCGTTTCCGCCGGCGGCTACCACCATCACATGGCGATGAACGTTTGGAACAGTCGCGGAGCCGGACCCCGGAAGGACACGCTCGGCCTGGGTGAAGTCTTGATCGAAGTCCCCGGCAGTGAAGACGTAGCAGCGCTGGCGGATCGCCTGAAAGTTGCGGGTGTGCAGAATCATCACACCGGAGCTGAGCTTCAGTTTGAGGATCCTTGGCGGAACAAGCTGCGGGTCGCCGCCAAATAAGCCACGGCCACCTGTTAAGCCGCGGCCACCTGCTAAGCCGTGGCCACCCGCGCCTGATCCGCTGGCCCCCTCCCGCTGCATTAGGCTGGGCAGTGACGGCACGGAGCCGATATGGATTCCGTGCCGCCGCCCCGTCAGCACGAAGGAATGAGAGTACTTTCCATGGGCTTTGCCGAAATTTTTGTAGCCACCCACGATGAAGCACTCAAACGGGCAGCTGCCCTGGAGAAGGGCGCGGATGTGACCGGCCCGGCCGTCAGGATTGACGGCATTACCGACTTCGAAGTCGAACAGTTGGGCGACCTCGCAGGACAGGCTGTCCACGCCGCCGGAGCTGACTACGAGCTTGCCCTGGTTGATGTGACGAGTGACGCACTTCTGGGGGTTCCCGAAGCCATGGTGCGGGCCCTTGCTGAACTGCTGACTTATGAGAGCGAAGGCGACGCGAACGTTCTCGACGACGTCGCTGCTGCCTGGGCCGCGCAGGACGACATGCCTTTCGATGCCGCCCAGTCACGCCAGTACGTCCAACAGCTCGCTGCCCTCGCGACGGACGTGGAGAAGGCTGAGCGCACGGGCCTCTATGTGTGGTCTGAGTAACCCACCGATCCGGGTATGGCCGCACGTTCAACCCGGGGAGTGAGGAAGAACACGCCGCCCCGCGTGGCCTAAGTCGTATTTGCTCCGGGCATCTGGCACAATAGACAGGTACTCGATCGGTGCGGCCCCTCTCTCCGTGCTCGTATCTTGTCCTTCGAACCGTCAAGTATGGCCCGCCCCACGGGTGCAGAACGTCGGGTTCAACCTCGTTTCAGAAACAGGAGTGACCACAAAAGTGGCCGTAAAGATTCGCCTTAAGCGCTTCGGTAAGATGCGCGCACCGTACTACCGCATCGTCGTCATGGATGCCCGCGCCAAGCGCGATGGCCGTGCCATTGAAGAAATCGGCAAGTACCACCCCACCGAAGAGCCGTCGTACATCGAGGTCGCTTCCGAGCGCGCCCAGTACTGGCTTTCCGTTGGCGCCCAGCCGACCGAGCAGGTCGCCGCGATCCTCAAGATCACCGGTGACTGGCAGAAGTTCAAGGGCCTGCCGGGCCAGGAAGGCACCCTGAAGACCAAAGCTCCGAAGGAAGCCTTCGTAGCCCCGGAGAAGGGTTCCGTCATCATTCCGGAAGCCATCACCAAGAAGGCCAAGAAGGACGAAGCCGAAGCTCCGGCCGAGGCTGAAGCAGAGACCACCGAGGCTGAGTAAGTTGCTGGCAGAAGCGCTCGAGCACTTGGTCCGTGGGATTGTTGACAGCCCTGAGGATGTCAAGGTCAGTGCCAAGAACAATCGCCGCGGGGAATCCCTCGAGGTGCGTGTTCACCAGGAGGACCTCGGACGGGTGATCGGCCGTCAAGGACGCACCGCACGTGCATTGCGCACAGTGGTTGCAGCTTTGGCTGGTGGCGAGCAGGTCAGGGTCGACGTCGTCGACACCGACCGTCGCCGGTAACGCGCTCAGCACTACTTGTCTTAGATCCGGCCCCTTCACCGAATATGGTGGAGGGGCCGGATTGCTTTATCCACAATTTACTGTCCGTTGCTGCCCGGCAGCGCGGGCACTACAAGAATTCAGAGGAACCCATGCAGCTCCAGGTGGCCCGGATCGGCAAACCCCATGGCATCCGCGGCGAGGTGACGGTGCAGGTACTCACCGACGCACCCTCCGAGCGATTCGTCGCCGGAACCGAGTTCGTCGTGGAGCCCGCCTCCGCCGGCCCGTTGACCATCCGGAGCGCCAGGTGGAACAAGGACATCCTCCTGCTTGGCTTTGAGGAAATCGCCGACCGCAACGCTGCCGAAGTCATCCGTGGAGCGAAGCTTTTCATCGAAACCGAGGAGCTCAGCGACGAAGATGACGATGAAGGCTGGTACGAGCACGAGCTCGTTGGCTTGGAGGCCCGCGTTGGTTCACAGGTAGTGGGCAAAGTAGCAGCGCTCAGCACCCTGCCGGTCCAGGACCTGCTCACGGTGACGACAGAGGAGGGCAAAGAAATTCTCATTCCCTTCGTTGACGAAATCGTGCCGGAGGTCAATGTGGAGGGCGGGTACATCCTCATCACCCCACCATCTGGCCTGTTTGAGATCAACGACGAGAACGCCAAGGAGCCCAAGGACGGCGCCGGGGATGATGCCTGAATGAGGATCGATGTTGTCAGCATTTTTCCTGAGTACCTCGCCCCGCTGGAGCTGTCACTCATAGGCAAGGCCCGCCAGGACGGATTGTTGGAGCTCAACGTCCACGATCTTCGCACCTTCACCACGGACAAGCACCGGACAGTGGATGACACGCCGTATGGTGGTGGCGCTGGAATGGTGATGAAACCGGAACCATGGGCACAAGCCCTCGAGTCGGTTGCCGCCGCCCGCGAAAACTCCAAGCCGGTGCTGATTGTTCCCTCGCCGGCAGGGGAGAAATTCAACCAGGCCTTGGCATATGAACTCGCAGAAGAAGAGCAGCTCGTCTTCGCCTGCGGACGCTACGAAGGCATCGACGAACGCGTCATTGATTGGGCTCAGGATCACTTCAGGGTCCGGCCTGTCAGCCTCGGTGATTACGTCCTCAACGGCGGAGAAGTGGCCGTGTTGGCCATGGTCGAAGCCATTGGCCGCCTCCTTCCCGGTGTAGTCGGAAACCCCGAATCCTTGGTAGAGGAGTCCCACTCCGATGGTCTCCTGGAGTATCCCGTTTACACCAAACCGTCAGCGTGGCGAGATCACGACGTCCCGCCGATCCTCCTTAGCGGCAACCACGGCAAGATTGCACAGTGGCGGCGCCACGAGCAGTTCCGCCGGACGGCTGAGCGCAGGCCGGACCTTATGGAAGGGCTCGACGCCGGTGTGTTGAGTCGCGCGGACCGGCAGGCCCTCGCGGACCTCGGGTACGACGTCGTTGATGGCCGCCTCCGTGCCAAGCCCGGCGGCGACACCGAAAACTAAGTCCACCTCCCGCCGTCGAACGTTGCTGCAGTTGGCCTGATGGTGGCGACTATGGCAGAATTAACCCTTGTGTCTGCTGGGCTGACACCTGCCACAGGGGGAGTTCAGCCAACAGTCGGACAACCCGGCGACGCCAATCGGTGGCGGAGCCGGACACTAAGAAACTTCGGCGGAGATTTCCGGTTAGCCTTCGTGCCCCGGGCTTGTCCGCCGTAACCCAAAGTGAATGACCTGTGGCGTTCACCAGGAGTGGATTAATGCATATCCTCGATAGCGTAGATGCAGCCTCGCTGCGTAACGATGTTCCGGAGTTCCGCGCGGGCGACACCCTCAAGGTTCACGTCAACATCATCGAAGGCAAGAACTCCCGTGTCCAGGTATTCCAGGGCTTCGTCCTGGGCCGCCAGGGTGACGGCGTTCGCGAAACCTTCACCGTGCGTAAGGTTTCCTTCGGTGTCGGCGTAGAGCGTACCTTCCCGGTACACTCCCCGATCATCGACAAGATCGAGGTCGTCACCAAGGGTGACGTCCGCCGCGCGAAGCTTTACTACATGCGTGCACTGCGCGGTAAGGCTGCGAAGATCAAGGAAAAGCGCGACTTCGCCAAGTAAGTCCTGCGACTTACGCAACGGGTCCAGGATTCGTGCCCGGTAGTTCCGGAGCAATCCGCAACGCAACAGGGATACGAGTCATGGACACATCAGAACGCCAGCCCCGTAAACAGGGCTGGCGTTTTGTTTTACTCGCACTGGTGTTGGCCGTAGCGATCAGTGGCTTGGTCCGTTCCTTGTGGCTGGATGTCTACTACATTCCGTCCGAGTCCATGGAACCCCTCCTCGGAGAAGGGGACAGGATCCTGGTATCGCGGACGGCCTTCAACGGCGAGCCGATTCGCCGCGGGGACGTAGTGGTCTTCGATGGCCGCGGTTCCTTCGCACCCCTGAGCAGCGGACAAGGCCCGTTTGTTGATGCGGTGTCGGCTGCGAGCCAATGGTTCGGGCTGACCGGCAGCGACACCACCTACGTAAAGCGGGTCATCGGGGTTGGAGGCGACCAGGTTAAGTGCTGCGACGCAGCAGGACAACTCACGGTGAATGGCCAGATTCTTGAGGAACCATATTTGTATCCGGGGGATGACCCCAGCGATCAGAAATTCGACGTCGTAGTTCCTGATGGCCGCCTCTGGCTGATGGGTGACCACCGTTCACGTTCTGCTGACTCCCGTGGACTGCTGGGAGCCCCGGGCGGCGGTATGGTTCCGGTGGAACGCGTTATAGGCCGTCCGGTCCAGATCGTCTGGCCACTTGATAGATTTGCAGAGATGCCTCGCTCAGCGCAGGCCGAACCATCATCGAAGAACGGACAGTAAATGCCGGACAAAGCTCCAGAGAATCCCGAGCGGTACGACGACGACGCCCGGTTCTCGGACGGAACGGCAAGTGCCGCCGGCGTGGCGGAGCCCCGCCCGGTTGACGACGTCGCATCTGGTTCGCGAGATGGGGCGGACGGGCCGCGTTCCCGGGATTCCGAAGGTGGATCCCACGCAGCCGAGAAACCGCGCAAGAACCCGGTGCTCGTATGGGTCAAAGAGATTGTCACAGTGGTGGCCATTGCGCTGGTTTTGTCCTTCCTTCTCAAGACCTTCCTGTTCAGGGCGTTTTACATTCCGTCCGAGTCCATGGAAAGCACTTTGGACGTCAACGATCGCATCTTCATCAACCTCTTGGTGCCTGGGCCTTTCGACCTGGAACGCGGGGACGTTGTGGTCTTCAGGGACGCTCAGGCCTGGTTACCGCCCGTGGCCAAGAAGCCGGCCGGACCCATGGACTGGGTGGGGGACGGCCTGGAGTTCGTCGGTTTGGCTGCTGATGACAATGATCAACATCTTGTTAAGCGAATCATCGGGCTCCCGGGCGACAGGGTTTCCTGTTGCGACGCTGAGGGCCGTCTTTCGATCAACGGTGTGCCGGTCAATGAGACGTATATCAACCCGGCAGAAGTACCTTCTCCGCAGCCTTTCGACATCGTTGTTCCGGAAGGAAAGGTGTGGGTGATGGGCGACAACCGAAACCATTCCGAGGATTCCCGGGCGCACCAGGAAGTCAATGGTGGTTTCATTAACATTGAGGATGTTGAAGGCAAGGCCACCGTCATTGCCTGGCCGATCAACCGTTGGACCATCCTCGATAACTACCAGGACGTTTTCCGTGACGTCCCTGAAGGTACCCCTACCAAGTAAGGCAACACCGGCAACGTAATGGCTACAACGGCTACCGGCTCCAAGGGCAAGGCGAAGGTCAAAGCCCAAGCCAAGACGAAGGCTAAATCCACCACTAAGGCCAAGAGCCCGGTGGGTTTCCCTACCCTTGACGTCGAACGATCGTTCTTGTCCTCCGGAGTGCGGTTGCTGGCCGGTGTGGATGAGGTTGGGCGGGGAGCACTGGCTGGTCCCGTCAGCGTGGGAATTGCCGTGGTCAACCTCGAAAACCACGGCTTGCTGGCAGACGTCCGGGACAGCAAACTGCTCAAGCCCGAGGACCGCGACAGGCTGGAACCACTTGTTCGGGAATGGGCCGTCGCCTCCGCCGTCGGGCACGCATCGTCGCGGGAGATTGACCAAATAGGCATCATTGCAGCACTCCGCCTGGCCGGAACCCGCGCTTGGTTTGAGATCCTGGCCGGCGGCATCACGCCGGATGTCGTGCTGTTGGACGGTAGCCACAACTGGCTTTCGCCCGACGTTCAAGCCTCTCTCTTCGACACACCCGACTCGGGTCCATGGTGCGAAGCGCCTGTCCACACCAGGGTGAAAGCCGATATGAGCTGCCTCAGTGTTGCCGCAGCGAGTGTTCTGGCGAAGGTTGCCCGTGACCGGATCATGTTGGACCTGCATTCGGAGATTCCCTCCTATGGCTGGAACGTGAATAAGGGCTACGCCACCTCTGCTCACCGGGACGTGATCCGGCTGCAGGGCCCAAGCGCACACCACCGGACCAGCTGGAACCTTACTGGGCCTGAGCTGTTGTGACGTTGTCCTGAACGGCGCCGACGCGTCCCATGGCGCGTGCTGCCCGGCTGATAGTGCAAGATGGAACTATGAGCGCCGAGGACCTTGAGAACTATGAAACCGACATGGAGCTTCAGCTCTACCGCGAGTACCGGGATGTTGTTGGTCTGTTCAGCTACGTGGTGGAAACTGAGCGGCGGTTCTACTTGGCCAACCACGTAGATCTCCAGGCTCGCAGCGCCGACGGCGAAGTCTACTTTGACCTGACCCTGCAGGACGCCTGGGTCTGGGACGTTTACCGCTCTGCTCGCTTCGTCAAGAACGTCCGGGTGATCACCTTCAAGGACGTCAATGTGGAAGAACTGCCGCGAAGCGAAGACTTGGCTTTGCCGAAGGATGGCGGCCTTGGGGACTTGGGAGATCTCGGAAACTAGCGCGGCACCTTCCGCGAGTATTCCTCCACAGACACTGATATGGGCAGGTTTACCCACATAGCGTCGTAACGCTCTGCCGCTGCACTCCGCCAGCCTGAAAGCTGGTGAGCGGAGGTGGTGGTCATGAGAGCAAAAGACCTGCTTGGCCGAAGCGGCGAAGCGCTGGCGGCCGATTTTCTGGAGAACCAGGGAATGCGGATCCTCGATCGTAATTGGCGGTGCCCGGACGGCGAGATCGACATCGTGGCGATCGACGGCGACACCCTGGTTGTTGCCGAAGTGAAGACCCGTAAGAGTTTGGACTACGGGCATCCTTTTGAGGCGGTGGATGCAGCCAAACTGGCGCGTCTTCACCGGCTCTCGTCATCGTGGTGCCGGCAGCACCAACTCAATGCCCCGCGAAGGCGCATCGATGTTGTGTCCGTGATTGACAACGGCGTGGTCGAGCCGCAGCTGGAGCATTTACGGGGTGTTTGCTGATGGGGGTCGGACGCAGTTACTGCGTTGCCCTCGTCGGACTCAACGGCTACATCGTGGAAGTAGAAGCCGACATCGGCCAAACGCTCCCCAACTTCATCATCCTGGGGTTGCCTGATGCGGCATTGAACGAGGCCAAGGAACGTATCCGATCTGCCGCCCGGAACTCCGGCATTCCCCTGAGTAGACGGAAAATCACCGCCAACCTTATTCCGGCCTCGCTCCCCAAGCGGGGCTCTGGATTCGATCTCGCCATCACTATGGCTGTGCTCCGAGCGGCGGACGACATCCGTGAAATCGGCGGGACTGTGTTCATCGCGGAGCTTGGCCTGGACGGCAGATTGAGGCCGGTACGTGGCATACTTCCTGCCGTAATGGCCGCTGTTCAGGCAGGCTACCCCGACATTGTGGTGGCTGAAGCCAACGCTGCGGAAGCGTCACTGGTCCCGGGAGCGAAGGTTCGCGGCTACAAGACCCTTGCCCGGCTTGCCTTCGACTTTGGCGCGGATCCCAAGGACCTCGCCCTCGATTACGACCCCCTGGACGTCGACGAGCCGGGCGAAGACAGCGATGATGCTCTCATCGTGCCGGACCTTTGCGATGTGTCCGGACAGGGCGAGGCTCGCCGTGCCCTGGAGGTAGCTGCTGCTGGCGGCCACCATATGTTGCTGACCGGGCCGCCGGGTGCCGGCAAGACCATGCTGGCGGAACGCTTGCCGGGCTTGCTTCCGGATTTGGCTGATACAGCGGCCATGGAGGTCACGGCCATCCACTCGTTGGCCGCAGTCCAATCCTCTCCGGTGCGGCTCCTGCGGAGGCCCCCTTTCGAGAATCCCCACCACAGTGCCACAGCCGCTGCCATCATCGGAGGCGGCTCAGGGCTTCCCCGGCCCGGTGCCGCTTCGCGCGCACATCGCGGTGTGTTGTTCCTTGACGAAGCTCCAGAGTATGAGCGCCGGGTGCTGGACGCCCTTCGGCAACCCCTGGAGAGCGGAGAGTTGGTCATACACCGCTCGGCGGGGACTGCGGCATACCCTGCCCGGTTCCAGCTGGTACTGGCCGCCAATCCCTGCCCATGCGGCAAAGCTTCCGGCAAGGGAATGGACTGTACGTGCACTGCCATGATGCGTCGCAGGTATTTTGGACGGATCTCAGGACCATTGTTGGACCGCGTGGATATTCAATTGCCGGTCGAACGGGTGTCATTGGCCGACTTTGGCCATGCGGGCGAAGAAGAAGATACCCACACTGTCGCAGAACGGGTGCTGGCGGCCCGGCAACGGCAACTCGAGCGCTTGCTGGCCATGGGGCTCGAGACAAATTCGCAGGTTCCGGGGCGCACCTTGCGGGGAGAACTGCGGTTGTCTCCCGGAACGACCCGGATTCTGGACACTGCGTTGGAACGTGGCACCCTCACTGCCCGCGGCTACGACCGCGTCCTCAGGCTGGCTTGGACGCTGGCAGATCTGGGGCACTGCGATGCGCCGGACATCGATCACATTGGCCAAGCATTAGGCCTGCGCCAAGCGGCGGCCGCGACATGAGCAGTACCGACACGAAGGGATTCACAGCAGTGGCTGTAGTGGGGAAGCAGGACAAAGAACGCATTGCCAGGGCAGCACTGGCCCGCCTCATGGAGCCCCAGGATTCGGTAGGCCTCGCATTGGTGCGGGCAGTAGGGGCCGTGGATACTCTGGGCATCGCAACAGGGGAGCTGGGAACAGGTCCAGACCTGGAACGGGAGATCTCTTCCCTGCTTGCTGACGGAGGAGGGCCATCGTCTTGGGCCGGGCTCCCGGCCAGCCTTCGACGTTGGGCGCCGCGTGTCGCCGACCTCGCGCCGGACCGCGATTTGGAGACCGTTCGTCGACTCGGAGGACGCTTGATCATCCCGGGTGATGATTTGTGGCCGGAGCAGTTGGAAGACCTTGGACTCCAAGAGCCGCTTTGCTTGTGGTGGCGAGGACAGGAGCAGCCGCTGCCCTCCGCCCGCCAAGCCATCGCCCTTGTAGGTTCGAGGGACAGTACCAACTACGGAGCATCCGTCACGGGGGACTTCGCCTATGGCCTGGCACAACGCGGATATACCGTGGTTTCAGGTGGAGCCTATGGTATCGATGCCCATGCCCATCGGGGAGCTCTGAGCGGCGGGGTGGCCGGCGTGCCCACCATCGCCGTCATGGCTGGAGGCGTGGACCGCTTCTACCCATCGGGCAACGAGGACCTGCTCCGGGCGGTGGCCACGCAGGGGGCTGTCATCTCGGAGGTGCCACCAGGATCCGCTCCAACGCGTTACAGATTCCTGCAACGGAACCGGATCATTGCGGCCTTGGCGTCAGTCACGGTTGTGGTTGAGGCACGCTGGCGGTCGGGAGCCCTCAACACAGCCCATCATGCTGAAACCATCGGAAGGGTTGTTGCCACTGTTCCCGGATCAATACATAGTGCCAACTCGGCCGGCTGTCATCGCCTCCTCCGGGACGGGGGAGCTGTCTGCGTCACCGACGTCGGCGAGATTTCCGAGCTTGCCGGCGCCATCGGGGAAACCGGCAGTGAGGAAAAGGACGCCGGCGCCGCTGCGGTGCACGACGGCCTGTCTTTGGAAGATCTCATTCTCTTGGACGCTCTGCCTCTTAGGTCCACAAGCTCGGTGGAGAAGCTGACTGTGGTGGCGGGACTGAGTCCGGATGCCGTGCGCGCGGGCCTTGGCCGGCTGGGGCTGCTGGGGTTGGCGCGCTCGGAACGCGGAGGGTGGAAACGGACCGGAAAGGCCTAGACGCAGAGGAAAAGCATGTTGATACGCCGACTTTGTACCGGCGACTGGCACAGTGGGAAGGGTGGACACGCAACTACTTCCAGGACCCCTTCAAAAGGCAGTCGATGGCTTTCGACGCTACCTGGAGGGCGAATGTGCAAGGTCTGCGCACACAGTCCGTGCCTATCTGTCCGATGTTGAGAGTCTCCTTGGCTTTGCGGTGCAGGAGGGAGTCCAAGAACTCAGGCAACTGGAGTTAGGCTCCCTGCGGCGCTGGCTTGGGGCGCAAAGTGAGGCTGGCATGGCACGGGCCACTTTGGCGCGCCGGGCTGCAACCGCCAGGTCGTTCACTGGCTGGGCGCTCCGGGAAGAACTTATCGAGACTGACCCCGCCGTCCGTCTACAGGCTCCCAAGCGGGACAAGTCCCTGCCAGGGGTCCTTCAGCAGCAGCAGGTCTCCCGGATGGTGGATGATCTGAACACTGCGGCCGCTGACGGTGGGCCCATGGCTCTGCGCAATAGGGCGATGGTGGAACTCCTGTATGCCACGGGAGTCCGCGTGGGGGAACTGGCGGGGCTGGACATCGATGACCTTGATCCCGATCGACGTACTGTACGAGTGCTGGGTAAAGGCAACAAGGAGCGTACTGTTCCGTTCGGCGTTCCGGCAGCCGTAGCCGTGGACGATTGGCTCAGGCGGGGCCGTCCCGCCGTTGTGGGAGCCACGAGCGGACCGGCCTTGTTCTTGGGCGTGCGTGGCAACCGGGTTGATCCGCGCCAAATCCGGGCGGTGGTCAGCGAGCTGCTGCAGGCTTTGGGTGACACATCTGCCACAGGACCGCACGCGCTCAGGCACAGCGCGGCCACTCACCTGCTTGACGGGGGAGCGGACCTGCGGGCGGTGCAGGAAATACTTGGTCACAGCAGCCTGGCCACCACTCAGATCTACACCCATGTATCGGTCGATCGTCTGCGGAAGAGCTACCAGCAGGCGCACCCGAGGGCCTGAGCATGACCCCGCAAGAGCCGCACTGGCGGAAAAGGGCACCGTACGGCAAAATGAAAGCACCACGGGGAAACCTTCAATTCACGGTTGAGGGTTAAATCTGTGCCAATATCGTCTTTAGTACCAAGAAAACTAAATAGCCTGTCAGGGCCCACATGATTTACATGGCATCCGGCAGCAACAGCAAACATCCAGGCAGAGGTCGTTGGGGAAGACGTACCTACAGCTATGGAGGATGGAATGTCTGTTGCAACAACCCGCGGTGTCCTGTTCGTGCACTCGGCCCCGACGGCACTTTGCCCGCACGTTGAATGGGCCATTGGATCGGTCGTGGATAAGCGAACCGATCTTGAGTGGACCCCTCAGCCAGCTGCGCCGGGAATGTTCAGGGCGGAGTTGTCGTGGACAGGGGCCCCCGGTACCGGAGCCCAATTGGCCTCGGCGCTGAGGGGCTGGGCTCATTTGCGTTACGAGGTCACCGAAGAACCCAGCCAAGGTGTGGATGGAGCGCGTTGGTCGCACACCCCTGAGTTGGGTATCTTCCATGCCGTCACGGATGTACACGGCAACATCATGGTGACGGAGGACCGCATCCGCTACGCGTACGAATCCGGCGCAGGAGACCCCTCGGCCGTTTATCATGAGCTGTCATTGGCGCTCGGTGAAGCGTGGGACGAGGAACTGGAGCCCTTCCGCCATGCAGCTGAAGGAGCGCCCGTGCGCTGGTTGCACCAGGTCGGGTAACAGCACCGACCTAAGCGTTTCCCCATAGCAATAGGAAGGGCCCCACCTGCTGGTGGGGCCCTTCCTATGTCTCATTGAGGCGACTGCCTAACCGCGCTTAGACGTTCCGGACTGCGATGACGGCATTGTGACCGCCGAAGCCGAAGGAGTTGCTCAGCGCCACGATGTCGCCGGCGGGAAGGTCACGGACGGAGGTGACAACGTCGAGGGGGATCTCGGGATCCTGGTTTTCGAGGTTGATAGTGACCGGCGCCTTGCGCTCGTAGACGGCCAGTACGGTCAGTACAGCCTCAACGGCCCCTGAAGCACCCAGGAGGTGGCCCATCTGCGACTTCGTGGCGGAGACCGCCACATTGTCTACATGGGTCCCCAGGGCGGCACGGAGGGCCGTGTACTCGGGCTTATCGCCCACAGGAGTGGAGGTGGCGTGCGCGTTGACATGGACCACGTCCTCCGCTTGGATCCGGCCATCGAACATCGCGGCCTTCAGTGCGCGGGTGGCACCCAGGCCCTCGGGGTCCGGTGCCGTGATGTGGTAGGCGTCCGCTGTCACCGAGGTTCCAGCGAGCTCGGCGTAGATGCGCGCGCCGCGGGCGATGGCGTGCTCTTCGGCTTCGAGGACCAGAGCACCGGCACCTTCACCCATGACAAAACCGTCGCGGTCGATGTCGTACGGGCGGGAGGCGCGCTCCGGCTCGTCGTTGCGGCGCGACAAGGCCTGCATGGAGGAGAAGGCGGCCAACGGCATCGGGTGGATTGCGGCTTCAGCGCCACCGCACACCACAACGTCTGCTTTGCCGGACCGGATCAAGTCCAATCCGAGGTGGAGGGCCTCGGTGCCGGATGCACAGGCCGATACGGGAGTGTGCGCTCCGGCACGGGCGCCGAGGTCGAGGCTGACAGCTGCTGCCACGCCATTGGGCATGAGCATGGGAACAGTCATGGGCAGGACCCGGCGCGGGCCCTTGTCCCTGAGCGTGTCCCAAGCATCAAGGAGCGTCCAGACGCCGCCGATGCCTGTGGCAAATGCTACGGCGAGCCGGTCGTGATCGATTTCTTCGATCCCGGAGTCTGACCAGGCTTCACGGGCTGCGATGACGCCGAACTGTGTGGACGGGTCCATGCGCTTTGCCTCAACGCGGCTCAGGACGTCAAGTGCCGGCGTCGAGCACCGGGCAGCAAAGTGGACGGGGAGGTCGTACTTGGCCACCCACTCGTCGCCGAGCGTGCGGGCGCCGGAGACCCCTTTCAGCGCGTTCTGCCACATTGTGGGGACGTCGCCGCCGATGGGAGTGGTGGCCCCCAGACCGGTTATGACTACTTTGCGTGCCATGCGATCACTCTCTGTCGGATAGCCGTCCCACATGCGCTGTTCACACGGGGAGGCAAGAAAATCTATGGGTTACTGCGGCTGTGCCGGGCTCAAGGATAGGAATCCCGGCCCGGCACAGCAGGTGTCAGGACTAGGCCTGTGCGTTAGCGATGAAGCTGACGGCGTCGCCGACGGTCTTGAGGTTCTTGACCTCTTCGTCCGGGATGCGAACGCCGAACTTCTCTTCGGCGTTGACGACGATGGTCATCATCGAGATGGAGTCGATGTCCAGGTCCTCGGTGAAGGACTTGTCCAGCTCCACGGCTTCGGTGGCGAGGCCGGTTTCTTCGTTGACGATTTCAGCCAGGCCGGCCAGGATCTCTTCGTTGCTAGCCATTGTTGGCTCCTTTTCTTGTTGTACCGGCTACTGCCGGAAAGGGGGCAAACCGCGGGTTGCGGCTTGGGTTTGTAAGTCGTATTCAGTTGGCTGATAGCCGGGACGTGTCCCGATCTACGGCAGAGCCACTACCTGGGCGCCGAAGACCAAACCGGCACCGAAGCCGATCTGCAGGGCCAGGCCGCCGCTCAGTTCAGGATTCTCCTGAAGCAAGCGGTGCGTTGCCAGCGGAATGGACGCCGCGGAGGTGTTTCCCGCCTGGGCGATGTCGCGGCCGATGACAACAGATTCGGGAAGCTTGAGCTTCTTGACCATCTCGTCAATGATGCGCATGTTGGCCTGGTGGGGAACAAAAGCAGCGAGGTCGCTGGCTTCGATGCCTGCGGCATCCAATGCCTGCTGCGCTACCTTTGCCATTTCCCAGACGGCCCAGCGGAACACTGTCTGACCATCCTGGCGCAACGTCGGCCAGACGTCCTGGGTCGCGGAAAGGATGGCGGGATCGTCGATTTCGTCCGAGTGGCGGGCGGATTCGCCGAGCTTCTTGACGTCTTCCAGGGAGTGGGTCATGCCGATGGCATCCCACTTGCTGCCGTCGGATCCCCACACGGAAGGTCCGATGCCGGGGGTGTCGGATGGGCCGACCACCACGGCGCCGGCGCCGTCGCCGAGGAGGAACGAAATGGTTCGCTCGTGGTTGTCGATGACGTCCGAGAGTTTCTCGGCGCCGACCACCAGTACGTACTCGGCGGCGCCTGAACGGACGAGGGCATCGGCCTGGGCCACGCCGTAGCAGTACCCCGCGCAGGCGGCAGAGATGTCAAAGGCGGGTGCCGGCGTCGCGCCCAAACGGTCGGTGAGTGCAGCGGCAGCCGACGGCGTGGCGTAAGGGTGTGTCACGGTGGACACGATGACGGCTCCCAGCTGGGACGGTTCAATTCCCGCCTGCTTGAGTGCCTCACGTGCGGCGCCTTCAGCCATGTCGATCACGCTGACATCTGCGGCTGCACGGTGACGCGTGATAATGCCGGTGCGCTGGCGGATCCACTCGTCCGAGGAATCGATCCACTGGCAGACGTCGTCGTTGGTGACGATGACATCCGGGCGGTAGGCGCCGATGCCCAGAATGCGGGCGTTTTCGTTGACCGCAGTCTTGTTCAGTACGGGAGTGCTCATGCCTGTCCCTCCAATTCAGCGAAAAGTGCGAGAGCCGCGGAGAGGTCTTCCGGGGTTTTGACGGCAACCGTCTTCACGCCGGGCATTCCGCGCTTGGCAAGCCCCGCGAGCGTGCCTGCAGGGGCAAGCTCGATCACGCCGGTGACGCCGCGTTCAACCAGTGTTTCCATGCACTGATCCCAGCGGACGGGGCGTGAGACCTGTGCGATCAGGCTTTCGACGGCGGCAGGCCCGGCCGTGACCTCCTTGCCGTCATAGTTCGACAACAGCGGAACTGCAGGGTTTTGCGGCGACAGCGACGGCTTGAGGTCTTCAAGGGCGCTGACTGCCGGTGCCATGTGGGAAGTGTGGAAGGCGCCGGCAACCTTGAGGGGTATGACGCGTGCCTTCGCCGGGGGGTTTTCCGCCAAGGCCTTGAGCTGTTCGAACGTGCCTGCGGCCACGGTTTGTCCGGCCCCGTTCACATTGGCCGGAGTGGCGCCTGCAGCCTCAATGGCCGCCAGGACCTCGGCAGGGTCTCCGCCCACAACTGCGCTCATGCCCGTGGGCGTCACCGCAGCTGCTGCAGCCATGCTGTTGGCGCGTTCCCGAACGAAGGTCATGGCCTCGGACTCCGTGAGGACGCCCGCGAGGGCTGAGGCCGTGATTTCGCCGACGGAGTGACCGGCAAGGATGACGGGAAGGGTACTGAGTTCCACATCGAACAAGGACTTGGCAGCAACGAGGCCGGCAGCGACGATCAGCGGCTGCGCTACGGCAGTGTCCTTGATGGTCTCTTCATCCGAGGTGGTTCCGTGGGCCTTGAGGTCAATGCCTGCGATTTCGCTCAGTGCGGCCAATTGGCCTTCGACGGAGGGGAGTTCCAGCCAAGGGGCCAAAAATCCGGGGGTCTGGGAGCCCTGTCCAGGGCAGACGATTGCAAGCACGTATCCAGCTTTCCAAATTGCCACGTGATCCACTGGTGTTTTGGTACACCAAGCTCACTGGGTCAGTTTGTAGGAAGTCTACAACGGTTCAGTTCTGTGAACGTGACGCGTGACGTTCCGGGGCGGCTTTCGGTTGGGCCGAAAGACGACCCACTACCAACGCCGTTTGCAATACAAACGCCTCCCTGGGGAGGAGCGGATCCCAGCCTGTCACATCGCAGACACGCTTCAAACGGTAGCGCACGGTGTTGGCATGGACGAACAGTTCGCGCGCCGTAGCCTCCAACGAGTGGCCCAACTCCAAGTACGTTCCCAAGGTCTCCACCAAGCCATTTGAAGCCGCCAGGAGTGGCCTGTAGATGTTCTTGATCAGGGAGCGGCGCGCGGCGTCATCACCGGAAACAACACGTTCGGGCAGGAGGTCGTCGGCAGCAACAGGTCGGGGCGCGGAAGGCCATGCACGGGCCGCAGTGAGCCCCGCGAAGGCGGCTTGGGCGGAACTGCTCGCCTCCAGGAGTGAGCCTGCTTCCGGACCATAAACCACGGCTCCCGGGGCAAAAAGCTCGCTGAGCTTGACGTAAGCTGTGTCGCGGTCCTGTAAGCCGCCAAGGATCAATATGAGCCTGTCACCCTGGATTCCGACCAGTGCGTCCTCGGCGAACCGCCCGGCGGTGCGGCGTAGTTCGCTGACATAGCTGGCGCTTGGCTCCGAGGGCGAATTTCCCACCATTACCGTGAAACGCTCTTGGGCTTTCCAGCCGAGGGCCGCGATTCTGGACCTCAAGGCATCGGTGTTTTCGCCTCGTAGAATGGCGTCAACGATCAGTGCTTCCAAGCGCGTGTCCCAGGATCCGCGGGATTCCGCGGCCCTCGCGTACACATCGGCGGCCGCGAAGGCTACCTCCCTCGAATAGCGCAGCACCGCTTCGCGGAGGGAAGGCTGGTCCGACTCCGGAGCGATCACGGGAACCTGGTCCTCGACGACTTCCACCACGATGCGGATCAGTTGCAGAGCCTTTTGCAGGCTGATGGAGCGGGTCAGTTCGGTAGGAGCGTTTCCGAAGACGTCCGTGAGGATCCACGATGGAGAACTGGGCCGCTCATACCACGTCACGAAGGCGGCAATGCCGTTCTGGGCCACCAGGCCCAAGGTCGAGCGTTCATCCGAGCTCAGGCGGCCATACCAAGGCAGCGATTTCTCGAGTTGCCTCATGGTGCTTGTGGATAGTTGGCCCACGTTGGCGCGGAGTTGCCGCAGTGTCTCGGCCTTTTCGGGTGACAATGCCTGGGGTGCTGCCTTGCGCTTGGTGGTTGTTTTGCTCGGCTCTGCCATGGAACGAGCATACGGCCCATCCCCGGCAAGCTCCATTTGTGAGAAGGCTACAACTCGTGTTGTTGCTGATCACGTCCTTGGGATGCATGTCCCAGCCAGGTTAAAGCCCGACGGCGGCCCTCACCTTTCGGTGAAAGCCGCCGTCGCGGATACTGCTGTTCCTGTGGGGCTTGCCCGCAGTTTGTTATGCGTCGCCGCCTGCTCCGCCGGTGGTGCCGGCGTTTACATCCAGGAGCCGGTACTTTTCGATCGCCTTTTCCAGCGCACCAGCTTCAACTTCTCCCTTGGCGGCGAGGAGTTGGAGGGTTTTGGCGACGATGGAGTGGGTGTCGTTTTTGAAGTAGCGGCGTGCGGCTTGGCGGGTGTCGGAGAAGCCGAAGCCGTCTGCTCCGAGGGAGGCGAAGTCGTTGGGGATGAATTGGCGGATTTGGTCGGGGACGGCTTTCATGTAGTCGGACACGGCGATGACGGGTCCGTTGGTGTCTTTGAGTTGTTCGGTGATGAACGGGGTGCGGGCGGGTTGGCCGGGGTTGAGGAAGGCGTGTTCTTCGGCGGCGAGTCCGTCGCGGCGGAGTTCGTTCCAGGAGGTCACGGACCAGACTTCGGCGGCGACGTTCCAGTCTTCGTTGAGGATGCGTTGTGCTTCGAGGGCCCAGGGGACGGAGACGCCGGAGGCGAGGATGGTCGCGGTGGGCCGGTTCCCGTTCCCGGTGGTTTCGGGGGCGTCTGCGAGTTTGTAGATGCCTTTGAGGAGTCCGTTGATGTCGAGGTTGTCGGGTTCGGCGGGTTGGGTGATGGGCTCGTTGTAGACGGTGAGGTAGTACATCACGTTGCGGTCTTCACCGGTGCCGTCAGTGCTGTCGGGTCCGTACATTTCTTCGAGGCCGTGGCGGATGATGTGGCCGATTTCGTAGCCGTAGGCGGGGT